>JAFXAB010000017.1 GCA_017522135.1 Bacteroidaceae bacterium | reverse complement strand
TTTGCGGACGCAATGAAATTGCGTCCCTACGTGCGTGTGGTGTCTTTTTCCTCCTCTGTATCGCGGTGCGATATAGGGGAGGTGTTGCCTTGCAACGGAGGGGTTAGAAAATCGTAAACAAACAATCAACCCCCTCGGCTTACAGCCACTCCCCCTATATTTTCTTGCAGAAAACACAAGGGGAGAAAAGGTTACCTTGCGTGCGGTTTTCCCATAACGCGTAGGGACGCAATTGTATTGCGTCCGGTTTTCCGAGGCGTGTGTGTTTTTTTTGTGTGCATTTTGCGGACGCAATGAAATTGCGTCCCTACGTGCGTGCGGGTCTACCCTTTTGCGGGTCAATCGAACTGCTTGCGACGGAATATGAAGCTGCGACCGAGGTATTTCTCGCGTACAACGGGATTGTCGGCCAACTCCTCCGATGTGCCTTGGAAGAGAATTTTGCCCTCAAACAGCAGATAAGCGCGGTCGGTGATGCTCAACGTCTCGGGGGCATTGTGGTCGGTGATGAGGATGCCTATGTTCTTTTCCTTGAGCTTATATACGATATATTGTATATCCTCGACAGCGATGGGGTCGACACCGGCAAAAGGCTCGTCGAGCATGATAAACTTGGGGTCGATGGCGAGGCAACGTGCTATCTCGGTGCGACGGCGTTCACCACCCGATAGCTGGTCGCCAAGGTTCTTGCGTACCTTGCCTAAGCGAAACTCGGCAATGAGGCTCTCCAACTTGTCGCGTTGGTATTCCTCGGTGGTGTTGGTCATTTGCAGTACGGCACGTATGTTGTCCTCGACCGATAGTTTGCGAAATACCGATGGCTCTTGTGCCAAGTAGCCAATGCCATGCTGTGCGCGCTTGTATACAGGATAGTCGGTAATGTCGAGGTTGTTGAGAAATATGCGACCCTCATTGGGGGGAACGAGTCCGGTAGTCATGTAGAAGGTCGTGGTCTTTCCGGCACCGTTGGGGCCCAACAGACCTACTATTTCGCCTTGTGTCACGTTTATCGACACGTGGTTTACGACGGTGCGTTGGCGGTATTTCTTCACCAACTCCTCGGTGCGTAGCACCATCTTGGAGGGTTGCTCTATTGTGTGTGCAGTATTCTCGCTGTCCATAGTGGGGTGCATATAAAAAAGGGTTACGGGAGGTGTTTTTTATCGTCCTTGCGACACCAAGTATCCCTTGACATCCTTAAACAGGGGTGTAGCAAAGATAAAGTCGTCGAGTGCGGCATTGCCACTGGTGGTAATCTGGGCACTTGTTCCTTCCCAAGCCTTGTAGCCCTTGTCTATAAAGATGATGTGCTCGCCTATACCCAGCACCGAGTTCATATCGTGAGTATTGATGATGGTCGTCATGTCGTACTCGTGAGTGATGTCGCTGAGGAGCTCATCGATAACGAGCGAAGTCTTGGGGTCGAGTCCCGAGTTGGGCTCGTCGCAGAAGAGGTACTTGGGGTTGAGAGCTATTGCGCGTGCAATGGCAACACGTTTCTGCATACCACCGCTTATCTCCGAAGGATAAAGGTTGTTGGCGTTGTGCAGATTGACACGGTCGAGGCAAAACTCGGCGCGCTTCTTGCAGTCGCGCCATGTCATATTGGTGTGCATGCGCAGGGGGTACATCACGTTGCCCAATACAGTCTCCGAGTCGAAGAGGGCAGCACCCTGAAACAGCATGCCTATCTCTTTGCGCAACTCTTTTATCTGGCCGGTGTTCATGGCGAGGCTGTTGCGGCCGTCGTAAAGAATCTCGCCGGTCTCGGGCGTGCGCAGTCCTATGATAGACTTGAGCAGAACGGTCTTGCCCGAGCCACTCTGACCAATGATAAGGTTGGTCTTTCCCTTGTCAAATCGTGCCGAGATGTCAAACAATACTTGTCTGTCATCAAACGACTTATTGATGTTCTTAACCTCGATCATCCCATTATGATTTGAGTGAGTAAAACGTCGGTAATGAGCACAAGCACGCTACTTACTACCACGGCATTGGTGCTGGCGCGACCTACCTCGCGCGAGCCACCCTTGACACTGTAGCCATAGTAGGCCGAGACACTGCTGATGATGAATCCAAAGAATAGTGTCTTGAAAAGTGCATACCATATATAATGCTCCTTGAAGTAGGCCTGGAAACCGTGTGTAAGAGTTGCCATAGGCATAATGTCGGTAAACAATGCCACGAAGTATGCACCGCCCAGTCCGGTAATCATACTGAAGGCCGAGAGGAACGGTATGTAGCTCACCATGGCGGCTATCTTGGGCAGGATGATATAGTTGGCACTGTTTATGCCCATCACTTCCATGGCATCTATCTGCTCCGAGACGCGCATTGTACCTATCTCGGATGCAATGTTCGATCCTACCTTTCCGGCCAATATCAGTGCCATTATTGACGAGGAGAACTCCAGCAATACAATCTCACGTACCGAGTAGCCCACTGTGTAGCGAGGCAACGAGGGCGACATGATGTTGAGCTGCATCTGAATGGTGATGAGCGCACCTATAAAGATAGATATGATGATAACAATGAGAATAGAGCTGACACCCAACTTGTATAGCTCGTCGAGATAGCAACGAAACGACTCGCGAAGGCGGTCGGGGCGCGTAAATGTGCGACCCATGAGCATTACGTATTCGCCAAAGTCCGATAATGGTTTTTTTATTAAATTCATTCCCTTGAAACTCTTTTTCTTAACAAAAAATACGACGCAAAATTAATAAATTTTGCCCACCATTTTACCCTAATGGGTCTATTTAATAACTAATGTTTAAGGTATTTTAAATATTACTCCCTCTACGGAGTGATGCACACATGCGAGTACCCCCCTACATCGCAGAGTGTAGCGGATGCAATGAAATTGCAATGTGGTGTGTTTTTCCTCTCGATTTTCCCAAGGCGTGTGTATTGCGTCTACCGGTATAGACAAAAGGAACGTTTATTAAGACATAAGGAGATGTTTTCCTTTGTGTGTTGTTTTCGGTAATAGGGTTGTGTCGTGTATCTGTGTACATTTCTTTTGTCTTGAATATCAATGCCTTGTGTTTTGTCGGTTCTTGCAAACTTAAGGAGGCTGTGCCAAATTTGAATTTTGACACAGCCTCCTTGTATGTATGTTATGAGGGATGTTATCAGTACACCAGTACTTTATTGCCATTGACAATGTACAAGCCACAGGGCAACTCGATAGTAGTGTTGCCGTTGGCGTTGGCAAGGGCTACCAATATGCCTTGAGCATTGTAGATAGCAACTTGTGTGGGTTGTGCAGCAATGATGTTGATAGCACCATTAGTGCCGTAAACTGTAAATAGGTTGTCGATAGTGCTGTTGACGCTACCATTTTCGGGTATGGCTTTCCAAGCCTCTACAAAGTCGTTTTCGCTCCAATGGCGGTCGACACTGTCGCTACCGTCGATAAGTACCTCGACGTAAGCCCAGTCTTCGCCACAAGTGTACTTATACTTCATCGACTTGGTGACACCCATGAGAGTGATGGTGTAGTGTGTGTCGTCGACTTGAGTCATGGGGAGGAATGTCCAAGCGGTCATTTCACCGGCAATGTAGCACGCAGGTGTACCTTCGGGAACAGTCACGTTGTAAACGAGTGTCTCGGGCTCTTCGGGCTCTTGGGGAGCCTCGGCTATAGCCTTCCAGGCAGTTACTACGTCGCTTTCGCTCCAAGTACGGTTGGCATTGTCGGGACGATCTTCTTCATATTCCCATGAAAGGCCGTTGAGGTACTTGTATTGTGACGCCGTGGTAACGTTGTCGAGCGTGATAGTATAGTGAGTGTCGTCGACCTTGACCATAGAAGCGGCATTGCCGGCATCCCAACCATTGAATTCGCCTACGATGTAGCACATGGGAGTACCTTCGGGAACAGTCACGTTGTAGGTGAGTGAGCCGGGAGTTTCGGGGTCTTTGTTGGGAATATTGGCCCAAGCCTCTACCACGTCGTTCTCGCTCCAAGTGCGGTTGGCAACGTCGGTGCGGTCGGCCTTAAGCTCAACATAATCCCAGCTTTGGCCACAGATGTACTTGTACTCCATCGACTTGCTTACCTCGTCGAGGGTAACAGTGTAGTGAGTATCGTCGATCTTGTTCATAGCAGTGGCACGGGCAGGAGTCCAGCCGTTGTATTCACCTACGATGTAGCAATAGGGAGTACCCACGGGAACAGTAACGTTGTAGGTGAGCGAGCCGGGAGTGCTTGTGGGCATGTCGAGCCATGCTTCTACCACGTCGCTCTCGCTCCAAGTGCGGTTGGCAACGTCGGTGTTAAGCTCAACATAATCCCAGCTTTTACCGCAAGTGTATTTATACTCCGACGCCTTAGTAACGTTGTCGAGAGTAATAGTATAGTGAGTGTCGTCAACCTTGGTCATGAGGGGAGCATTGGCAACATCCCAGCTGTTGAACGCACCCACGATGTAGCACATGGGAGTGCCTGCGGGCACAGTCACGTTGTAGGTGAGTGAACCGGGAGTTTCGGGGTCTTTGTTGGGAATATTGGCCCAAGCCTCTACCACGTCGTTCTCGCTCCAAGTGCGGTTGGCAACGTCGGTGCGGTCGGCACGCAACTCAACATAATCCCAGCTTTGGCCACAGATGTACTTGTACTCCATCGACTTGCTTACCTCGTCGAGGGTAACAGTGTAGTGAGTATCGTCGATCTTGTTCATAGCAGTGGCACGGGCAGGAGTCCAGCCGTTGTATGCACCTACGATGTAGCAATAGGGAGTACCCACGGGAACAGTAACGTTGTAGGTGAGTGACTCGATAACGTCGGGAGTGCTTGTGGGCATGTCGAGCCATGCTTCTACTACGTCGTTCTCGCTCCAAGTGCGGTTGGCAACGTCGATGCCGCCGGCTTTTTGCTCAACGTATTCCCAGCTTTTACCGCAAGTGTATTTATACTCCGACGCCTTAGTCACATTGTCGAGTGTAATGGTATAGTGAGTGTCGTCGACCTTAGTCATGAGGGATGCATTGGCAATATCCCAGCCATTGTATGCACCTACGATGTAACACATGGGAGTACCTTCGGGCACTGTTACGTTGTAGGTGAGAGTGCCGGGCGTTTCGGGATTTTCGGGAGTATCAAAGGGGTCAATTACCGTAACATCAGTGCGACCCGAAGTGCTGTTGAGGCGGTAATATGTAGTCTTGGTTACACCGGTGATATCGTTGGTCTGGTTGCCCAAGCCATCGGTGAAGATAATGTTGATAGCCTTCTCGGGGGCAACGAAAGTGTGTTTCCAATACTCAACGTTATTGATTTGCTCGATTTCGTTCATTTGCATACCGGGCCAATTGCCGAGGTCGGCACCTTCCCAAGCGTAAAGGTATGTAACGTTGTAGGCCGAAGCTCTTTCGAGGTAGATGGTAACATCGCCCTCGGGTTTTTCGACAGGAGCACTTGGCTCATATACCCTGTTCCATTTAGCTACTACGTCATTTTCGCTGTAGGTGCGGTTGTTTATTTCACCGCCATTGGCGTCTTTCTCGACATAGTCCCAACCCGGACCGCTGCAGTACTTGTAACCTTGCGACTCGTTGGCATCGGCAATGTCGATGGTGTAGTGAGTGTCGTCGACCTTAGTCATCTCTTGGTGCGACCATCCATTCATGTCGCCTGCAATGTAGCAGGCGTTGGTTCCTTCAGGAACTGTAACATTGTAAGTCAAAGCCATGGCACTGAGCGTAAACATGGCGCAGATGAAGAGTAAAAATTTTCTCATAATATTTATGTTTTGGGGTTATCTTATACAAATATAGTTGATTGAAATATAATGCGATAGCGTTGCGGAAATTTAATAATATAAAAATATGCAAACGATTGCGTATATATACCTATAACGTGTAGTAAGGCCAACCAATAAATTATCCCTCAAAATCCAATGTAAGGCCGTCGTAAGCAAAATGAACATTGGGCGGGAGCAACTCTGATTCCTCGGCATGCAACCCCATATCGTGCGACATGTGTATGAGGTAGGCTTGTTTGGGCGCAAGTTGTGCTATTACCGACAGTGCCATATCGAGGGTCTGGTGCGAGATATGCTCGGTCTTGCGCAGGGCGTTGATGATGAGCAGGTCGAGCCCTTTGAGTTGCTCAGCGGTTTCGTCGGGCATGGTAAGGCAGTCGGTGATGTATGCCATGTTGCCAATGCGGTAGCCAACGATGGGTAGGTTGTAGTGCATGACACGCAAGGGCGTAATCTCAATGTTGCTTACGGTGAAGGGCTGCGAGGGTGTAATTGTGTGCGTGTCGAAACGCGGTATGCCCGGGTAGGGATTTTTCATAAAGCAGTAGGGTAGTCGGGTGCGCACGTCGTTGAGCACACGCTCCTCGGCATATATAGGAAGGGGCTCGTAGGTGCAGTAGGGACGCAGGTCGTCGAGACCACCCATGTGGTCGGTGTGGGCATGCGTGAGTAACAGTGCGTCGATGTGGTCGATGCCTGCACGCATGGCCTGATAGCGGAAATCGGGCGAACAGTCGATGAGAATATGCGTATTGTCAAATTTCAATATCGAAGAACACCGCAATCGCTTGTCGCGTGTGTCGTTGCTACGGCATACCCTGCAACTACACAAGGGTTGAGGTACGCCGGTAGATGTACCTGTTCCCAAAAATTCTATTTGTGCCATAATCTGCCTGTTATTTTTGTTGTGTGGTGGTGTATCAATATATATAATTAACCTCGGGAGTAATGGCGATACCAAACTCCATGAGTACCGAGAAGGCTATATCTTGGGCGAGTTGTACCACATGGCCGGCCTTGGCATTGCCGGTATTGACAATGACAAGAGGTTGCTCGGGGTATACCATAGCCCCGCCTAAGCTCTTACCTTTCCACTTGAGGCGGTCAATGAGCCATGCAGCCGGCACTTTTACTCGCTGTTCGTCTATTTCATAACAAGGTATGTCGGGGTGTTTTTCTTGCAATTTGCTATAGTGCTCACGACTGATGACGGGATTGACGAAAAAACTACCGGCACTGCCCAACTCGTGAGGTTCGGGCAATTTCTTGCGACGAATTTCTATGACAGCGTTGCGTACACCTTGCAACGTGGGAGTGTCGCCTACCCATTGGTGCAGATTGCCATAGTCGAGTGTATAATGGGGGGTTGTGCTCAACCGGAATGTAACAGCAGTAACGATGTACATGCCTTTCCAATCGCCTTTGAAGTGGCTTGTACGGTAGCCGTATCCACAATCAGAAGCCTTGATTGTACACTCCTTGAGTGTATCGGTGGCAAGTAGTGTAACCGACTCTATGACATCGCATGCCTCTACGCCATACGCGCCTACATTCTGCACTGCACTTGCACCCACAGTTCCGGGTATGTATGAGAGATTTTCGACACCATACCATCCTTGTGCCACACAGTACGCCACAAAGTCGTCCCATATCCAGCCACTGCCTGCTTGTACCAGAACCTCGTTGTTGAGTGACGTAGTAACGTTGAGCGATTTGATGGCAGAGTGAAGTAGCAACCCCTCGTAGTTCTTTACAAAAAGCAGGTTGCTGCCTTCTCCTATAGGCATATATGCCCACTGTTGCTTATGTGCTTCTTGCAATAGAATACGTAACTCGTCGACCGAGCTGTAGTCGGCCCATGCGCGAGCCCGGGTGGCAATGCCGAATGTGTGTCGGCGTGTGATGTCGATATTTTCTTGTATCATGTTGCAAAGGTAGGTTATTGTCGGAACTCCTCAAGAACTCCATCGCTGAAGAAAAGGTAAGCTCCGCTATTGTAAAGCCATTGTTCTTTGATTCCGTTATATGTAGGTATCTTATTTACCTCGGCAGGAGTCCCTATTGATAGTCGACACTCATTCTTTGTCATACCCTTTAGCAGGCGACCCTCAGTAATGGCTTGCCATACCTCATCGGTAATTTCGCTGTGAGCTATGCGGGGGTCTTTGTATGAAAAAAGTCGGTCGAATGACAGCATCTGAGTGTGCGTTGAGCTCTTGGTAGTGATGTATACTATTGCTTCGGAGCCTCGGTCGTCTATGAAGTGTATGGCCAAGGGCAATACATTGTTGCCGGGCTCTACCGCTTTGATGTGTACGGCAGTGAGGTGTCGGCCTTGGATGGCTTCGCCTTGAAGATTGTACCAATGGTTTGTGAGAATGTATAGTTGCTTGCCAACAAATAGTGAGCGAGCCATGGCCACGTCGTCCATATCTATGAGCGAAGGTATAAGGGGGCGATAGTCGGAGGCTTTCACCTCTTTGATGCTCTTTCCGGTGTAGTATGAGTATGAGTGTCCATCGCACTCAAAGAGCAGGTATACCACCTCCTTGTTGCCAAAGATGTTTTCTTCGCGATAGCCTTTGTAAAAAAAGGTCTTACCCATCAATCCGCTGTCAAATAGCGGAGCATCGCCTTCGGGTTGCAACATGGGAGAGAGTGCATCTTCGATAGAGACAAAGGCCTTGCCCGGAAGCCATGTGTGGCAACCTTTGTGAACGAAATTGTTATCCATCACCAACTCTTCGATGGTGGGCTTGTACTCCTCTTCCTTTTCGATTTTGATGCGCGGGGTAGACTCGGTTGCCGTGTAGCATGAAGTGAGTTGAAGTACCAGACTCAACAGGAAATATATGAGTAGTTGTTGTGATAGTCGTTTCATATTACAAATGTAGTGAAATATTTTATATTCGTCGGGTCAACGAATATTAAAGTTTGATATACAGCTATGCTATAAAAAAAATTGTACCGAGCAAACCTTTTGATAATGTACAATGTTATATTATCGAGCAGCACCACTGAGGCATGGCGATGTCGAGAAATATTGCCCGATGAGTAATGTTTCGGTAATTTTATAGGTAGCTGTTTAAGGTTTCTGTAGGCACTACAATGCAATAATGATATTCTTGTTTTTTGTGTGTTTCATTGGTATTATTGTCCTTATCTTACCCCATGGGTCTGATAAGATTCCTCTTTCTTGTTTTTGATACTGAGAAGACTGCGTCGTGATGATGCGGTCTTTTCGCGTATATATATTATATGTATAATAAAAGAGGGATGCTCATGAGCATCCCTCTTTATATAGCGAATAATGCAGTGTATTATTCTTCGCCCAAGAGAATTTCGAGGATTTGCCATGCTGAACGAGATACGGGAGAGCCCGGACCAAAGATAGCGGCAACGCCTGCTTGATAGAGGAAGTCGTAGTCTTGTGCGGGGATAACACCACCGGCAATAACGATGATGTCTTCACGACCAAGTTTTTTCAACTCCTCAATAACTTGGGGAACAAGAGTTTTGTGACCTGCAGCAAGAGACGATACACCAAGTACGTGAACGTCGTTCTCTACTGCTTGACGAGCAGCCTCGGCAGGAGTTTGGAACAAGGGTCCCATATCAACGTCGAAACCACAGTCGGCGTAACCTGTTGCACACACTTTGGCACCACGGTCGTGACCGTCTTGTCCCATCTTGGCAATCATGATACGAGGTTGACGACCTTCGCGTTTAGCGAATTTTTCGCACAATTCAGTAGCTTTCTTGAAGTCGTCGCTTTGTTTGTTTTCTGAAGAATACACGCCTGAAATAGTTCTGATTACAGCTTTGTAGCGACCTGCTATCTTCTCGCAAGCATCAGATATTTCGCCCAATGTAGCGCGAACATGAGCTGCCTTCACTGCGAGGTCGAGCAAGTTACCCTCTTTAGTTTCAACACACTTGGTAATAGCTTCGAGAGCAGCTTGTACGGCAGCCTCGTCGCGTTTGCCCTTCAAGTCTACGATGCGAGCCACTTGCGATTCGCGTACGGCAGTGTTGTCGATTTCGAGAATATCGATGGGAGCCTCTTTGGCAAGACGATATTTGTTTACACCTACGATAGTTTGCTTGCCGGAGTCGATGCGAGCTTGTGTGCGAGCAGCAGCCTCTTCGATGCGGAGTTTGGGAATACCGGTTTCGATAGCCTTGGCCATACCGCCCAATTTCTCAATCTCTTGGATGTGTTCCCATGCTTTGTGAGCCAACTCGTTGGTCAACCACTCTACATAGTAAGAACCTGCCCATGGGTCAATCTCCTTGGTAATGTAGGTCTCTTCTTGGATGTAGATTTGAGTGTTACGAGCGATACGAGCCGAGAAGTCGGTGGGAAGAGCAATAGCCTCGTCGAGAGCGTTGGTGTGCAACGATTGAGTGTGGCCGAGAGCAGCACCCATAGCCTCGATACAAGTACGACCAACGTTGTTGAAGGGGTCTTGTTCGGTGAGTGACCAACCCGATGTTTGAGTATGTGTGCGCAAAGCAAGCGACTTGGGATTTTTGGGGTTGAATTGTTTGACAATCTTAGCCCACAACATACGAGCCGCACGCATCTTGGCTATCTCCATGAAGAAGTTCATACCCAAAGCCCAGAAGAACGACAAGCGAGGAGCAAATGTGTCGACATCCATACCGGCATTTACACCTGCGCGGAGGTACTCAAGACCATCGGCGAGAGTATAAGCAAGCTCGATGTCGGCTGTAGCACCTGCCTCTTGCATGTGGTAGCCCGAGATAGAGATAGAGTTGAACTTGGGCATGTTTTGAGAAGTGTACTCAAAGATATCGGCGATAATGCGCATTGAGAATTCGGGCGGGTAGATGTATGTATTACGCACCATGAACTCTTTCAAGATGTCATTTTGGATAGTACCGGCCATCTCTTCAAGTTTGGCACCTTGCTCAAGACCTGCGTTGATGTAGAAGGCAAGTACAGGAAGTACAGCACCATTCATAGTCATAGAAACAGACATCTTGTTCAAGGGTATACCGTCGAAGAGAACTTTCATATCTTCGAGCGAGCAGATAGATACACCTGCTTTACCAACGTCACCTACTACGCGAGCGTGGTCGGCGTCGTAGCCACGGTGTGTAGCAAGGTCGAATGCTACAGAAAGACCTTTTTGACCCGATGCGAGGTTGCGACGGTAGAAGGCGTTAGACTCTTCGGCTGTCGAGAAACCGGCATATTGACGGATTGTCCAAGGACGAACAGCATACATGGCACTGTACGGGCCACGAAGGAAAGGAGGAAGACCCGATACATAGTTCAAGTGCTCAAGTCCTTCGATATCTTCACGTGTATAAGTAGGCTTAACAGGGATAAGCTCGGGGGTTACCCATTTGTCTGCTTCATTGCAGGGTACCGAGCCGCAAGCCTTCTGGCCGAAAGCATCGGCCTTAATATCTATATTTTTAAAATTAGGTCTCATCTTTTTTCTTTTTTACGATTGATTAAATAGACAATTTGGCGTTGAAGCTCTTGAGTGTATCCAATACGTTGCTGCGAACATTGATAAACTCTGTGATGCCTATAGCTTTCAAGTCTTCGCTACAAGCGGGAGCACCTGCTACTACGAAGTGTGCGCGGCCGTCGAGATACTTGAATGCCTCGGGTGCGAGTGTCTCATACTCCTCGTCACTCGAGCAGAGTACCACGATGTCGGCTTTTGCTGCGAGAGCTGCATCAATACCGGCTTGTACAGTATCAAAACCGAGGTTGTCGATAATCTTGTAACCGGCACAGCCGAAGAAGTTGGATGAGAATTGTGAACGAGCCAAGCGCATAGCGAGGTTTCCGATAGTGAGCATGAACACTACGGGTTGTTTCTCGGCAGCCTCGGTAGCCAAGCGCAATGCTTCAAATTCGCTGGCAGCGCGTTGGAAATTGAGTGTGGGTAACTCGGGCTTGCACTCGCCTGAGCAACCGCAACCGCAGTTTTGAGCGGGTGTAATCTTCTCGGCAGCTTTCTCGTTGATGTTGGGGTATTGGTTGCTACCCAAAAGGATTTCTTTGCGACGAGCAACATTGCCAAGACGTGTTGTACCGGCATTGTTTACTTGCTCTTGGATGTAACCGGCTTTCAATGCAGCGTGGAAACCTCCGCGCTCCTCGATGTCAAGGAACAATTTCCATGCTTGCTCGGCGATAGCTACAGTCAAGTTTTCGATATAGTATGATCCTGCACCGGGGTCGGTAATCTTATCGAGGTGCGACTCTTCTTTGAGCAAGAGTTGTTGGTTGCGTGCGATGCGCTCTGAGAATTCGTCGGGAGTAGTATATACCTTGTCGAAGGGGAGGGTAGTAATAGAATCTACACCACCGAGAGCTGCACTCATGGTCTCGGTCTGAGTACGCAACAAGTTTACGTGTGCATCGTAGATTGTTTGGTTAAACTCTGATGTGGTAGCGTGAGCCATCATCTTGCAAGCACAATCGCAAGCGGGGTTGTATTGTTTAACAATTTGTGCCCACAACATACGTGCTGCACGGAATTTGGCAAGTTCCATGAAGTAGTTTGATGAAATACCAAAGTTGAACTTGATGCGACAAGCAACTTCTTCTGCCTTGCAACCTGCGTCGGTCATAGATGCCATCCACTCGTTACCCCAAGCAAGAGCGTAACCGAGTTCTTGTGTGATATGACCACCGGCATTGTTGATAAGCAAAGCATCAACGGCCAATACGCGGTATTTCTTCAATTGAGCGGCTGCAGCCAATACTTCGCCTGCCATTGTAGCAACATTCTCAACGTCTTTACCTTTCTTGAGGATGCGTTTGTAGGGGTCAAAGTTGATAGAACCACGCAACTCGGCGAGGTTGTAACCCTTGGCTGTGTAATACTCTGTGAGGGCAGTAGCCAACTTGGCGGCATGGCGGATGCATGTCATGTAGTTGATTTCGATGCACTCTGCGTGAATGCCTTCGAGCAATGTCGCGAGGTTTTCTACGCTGATTTGCTCACCTTGCAAGTGGAAACCGAGCGAGTTTACGCCTTTTTCAAGAATGTCGAGGGCTTTCTCATTGGCTGCTTTCACGTCTACTACATCGATGTCTTGACGTGTCATCCAATCGTTGTCGGTACGTGTACCACGTACATAGGGGTACTCACCGGGGAGAGAGTTGAGAGTATTCAAGTTCTCAATGTCCTCCTCACGGTACATCGGTTTTACATCGAACCCTTCTGAGGTTCTCCATACGAGCTTTTTGTCAAAATCGGCTCCTTTCAAGTCTGCGACCACTTTTTCTTTCCACTCCTGTGTGCTTACAGGAGGAAATAGGTCGAACAGTTTTTCTTTACTTTCTGCCATAGTTTTTTATTGATTAAGTGTAGTTTAAGTGTTTTTCTTTATATGTTGTCACAAATTGATTCTATGGAGATTGGCATGACTCCACAAATCGGTTGTAAAATTACGAAAAATTATCGAAACAATGTGCATTAATGTTCTAATATTTTATTTAATGTGTATAAAATAATTCTACCCATTAATGCAACTTAGAGTGTGTTCTATTAGGGGTATATGGTGTGTAAAAAAAAAGAGATAATGTCTCGTGGCATTACCTCTTTCTTTATGCAATGATGGTGTTGTTACATGTCCAACAATCCTTCGGGCAGATCCATGTGTATGATGCGCTCCTCCTCGTCAATGGCACGTACAAATGCTTCTTGTATGGGGATGAGTAGCTCGCGATCGTCGGGGGTAGTAACAACAAACAGTACATTGATAGTGCTGTCGTCGATGGCTGTTACTTCGCCCAATGTACCGTATGTTATGTCGTTGATAGTAAATCCTATAAAGTAGTCGTCGGGAGTGGCCTCATCGTCATTCTCTATATAGTAACTCTTGGGGTAGAATACCTCTAAGTTGGTAAAGTCGCGGGCTGCTTCATCGTTGTCAATATCGACCAGTTTGACGAGTGCTGTTGTGTCGGTTTTGAAACGGTATTCTTCTATAAAAAACGGTACATATATGTTGTCTATGCAACATACTATGTAGGGCGACTCGCCACGGTCGAAAACATCGTCGGTAAAGGTAAGTGAAATCTCGCCTCGTACTCCGTGTGGCTTGTTGAACAAGCCTATTTTTATCAGTTCTTCGCGATGTATCATACGTACATTATTATAAACGTGTAATGCGTGCACCTATGGCGTTGAGGCGACGATCTATCTCTTGGTATCCGCGGTCTATTTGCTCGATGTTGTGTATGCGGCTTGTTCCCTCGGCACTCATGGCGGCAATGAGCATGGCTACTCCGGCACGAATGTCGGGCGATACCATGTCGCAAGCGCGCAATGGATGGCGTCGTTCTTGACCGATAACTACTGCACGGTGCGGATCGCAAAGAATGATTTGTGCTCCCATGTCTATGAGCTTGTCTACAAAGAACAGGCGACTCTCAAACATCTTTTGGTGTATGAGTACACTGCCTTTGGCTTGAGTGGCGACAATGAGGAATACACTGAGTAAGTCGGGCGTGAGTCCCGGCCACGGTGCGTCGGCAAATGTCATGATAGAGCCATCGAGGAAGGTGTCTATCTCATATATATCATGTTCGGGTATATGTAGATCATCGCCATGTTGCTCAATGGTGATACCCAATCGGCGGAAACTGTCGGGTATGATGCCCAAGTTTTTGACAGAGGCGTTTTTGATGGTGATATCGGAGCCTGTCATGGCTGCAAGGCCTATAAAGGAGCCTACCTCAATCATGTCGGGCAGTATGGTGTGCGTGCAACCATGCAACGTGCTGACACCCTGTATGGTGAGTAGGTTGGAACCTATACCCTCGATGTGTGCTCCCATGCTGTTGAGCATGTGTGAGAGTTGTTGAAGGTAGGGCTCGCATGCAGCGTTGTATATGGTTGTTGTACCTTCGGCCATTACGGCTGCCATCAGTATATTGGCTGTACCGGTAACAGAGGCTTCGTCAAGGAGCATATATGTGCCTTTGAGGTGCTCGGCACGAATTTCGTATACCGACTTTTCCATATCGATAGAGAGTGATGCACCTAACTTCTGAATACCGATAAAGTGTGTGTCGAGGCGACGGCGACCTATCTTGTCACCACCGGGCTTGGGCATACGGGCATAGCCGTAGCGAGCTACCAATGGGCCTAACATCATTACCGAGCCTCGCAGGGCTGTGCATTTGGCCAGAAACTCATCACTTTGCAGATACTCCATGTTGAGGTGGGCGGCACAGAATGTGTAGGTGTCGAGCGAGTTGCGCGAAACTTCTACTCCCATATCGCGCAACAGTTGTATCAGATTGTTGATGTCGCGTATATCGGGTATGTTTTTTATGGTTACCGGCTCGGTTGTCAGTAATGTGGCGCAAATAATTTGCAAAGCTTCATTCTTAGCACCCTGCGGGGTGAGATCTCCGTGTAGGCGATGTCCGCCTTCTACGATAAACGATGCCATTTCTTTATACGGTGGGTTGTGTGATGGGTATGTCCCGGGTTATTTCTTCTTTTTCTTTTTATTGTTGTTGCTCTGCTTGCCTTGTTGTTGGTTGCCCTCTCTCAAGTCTTTGGCTCGCATCAGTGGGGTGTCTATGTGTATAGTGCCATGTGTGTAGTCGCGAATGTCTTGCCATATCTTTTCGTCTTCTACATTATCTTTGTTCCATGTAAGATACGAGCGTTTCATATAGTTGGCCAGCAATCCTACAAGTGCTTCGCGTTCTTCTCCTTCGGGCATTTCTTGTGCTTTACCAAGCATCTCTTCGGTAAATTTGCCATAATGGCGCATCCTGATATTGGTGTTGCTGTAGGGTATGTGCTCGGGTTGTGTTTCGAGGCTCTCTTTGCGTACAATCTCGCAAGGATAATCTATGTCGAGTTTAAAGTCGGACATGATGGCCAGGTGGTCCCATAGCTTGTGCTTAAAGTCGTCTATCTCGCGCAAGTGGGGTACAAGACTGCTCATGATGTTGACGATTGTATATGCGCAACGGGTGCGTTCTTCTCGGTCTTCAATAGTGAGGCAATGGTCTACCATTTGTTGTACGTTGCGACCATATTCGGGCAGTAACAGTTGTTTCTGTTGTGAATTATATTCAAGCATATATTTTTATAAAACTTTGTTCTTGGGGGTTGTAGCAACAAATTCTTTCAGATAGAATGGCTCGTAGTAAGCCACATCGCTAAATTGCTGTCGTACAAAGGCTCGCTCGGCAAGTGCCAACATTCCGGTTGCTAACGGATACACATCATCAACGAAAATGGCGTTGGGATGGTTTATGACCTCACGACATTTGTTTGCGCCATTGCCACAAAATATTACTTTGTTTTGCGATAATACTTGGGCAAAGGTGTTGTCATCTACGATGTATGCTCCCACGGGCATTACGGTTTCAAGATGTTCGTTATATACTGCTGCATATACCTCCATGCGACGGGCGTCTATCATGGGGCATATCAGTGCATCTTCTTCTATATCAACGCGGAACATGGCTGTGCAACACAACAACTCAAGGGTGCTTATGGCTATCAAAGGCAGGTTGAGTCCGAAACACAATCCTTTGGCTTGTGATACACCTATGCGCAGTCCGGTGTATGAGCCGGGACCGCCACTTACGGCTACTGCATGTAGTTCTATATTGTTTTCGCGTGCATGTCTTATGCACTCCTCTATATATCCACCCAGCAATGAGGCGTGTGAAGGACCTTCAAAATTTTGACGATGAAATTTCACTACTCCATCGCTCGATAGTGCTACCGAACACACTTCGGTCGAGGTCTCTATATGAATTATATTGGGCATGTAAAGGCTTATTTGAGATACGATGCACAAAAATAACTCTTTTTTTGTAATTTATGAGAAATTTCACCGCGAAATAAATTAATTTTGCACAAAATTATTGAAGACTATGATACTATCTATGACAGGATTTGGCAAAGGTATTGCCGAATTGCCCAATAAAAAAATTATTGTTGAGATTAAGTCGCTCAATAGCAAGCAACTCGATCTTTCTACCCGTGTACCTTCGCTTTACCGCGAGAAAGAAATGGATATTCGTTCCGAAGTGGCTCGCAGGCTCGAGCGCGGAAAAGTCGATCTTACAATTCGCACCGAGAATATTACTGCCGAAGGCTCTTCTCGTATCAATATTGATGTACTCAAAGGGTATCATGCTCAGATTGTTAATGCTGCCGGCGAGGCTGGTATCGATACTCCGCAGGATTGGTTCTCGGTGTTGATGCGTATGCCCGATATATTGACTATCGAGAGTTCCGAGCTGCATGAGGACGAGGCTGTGGCTTTGATGAAAGCTGTAGATATGGCTCTCACGCAGATCGAAGATTTTCGTGTTCATGAGGGTAGAGGGTTGCAAGAGATGTTTGCTCGCAAAATAGAGAATATTACCTCTTTACTCAACGAGGTTGAGCAATATGAACAAGAGCGTATAGATAAGATTAAGGGTCGTATTGTTGAGGGACTGTTGAAAATCAAGGAGATAGACTATGATAAAAATCGTCTCGAACAGGAGATGATATATTATATCGAGAAACTTGATATCAACGAAGAAAAACATCGCTTGGCCGACCATCTGCGCTATTTCATGGAAACAATGGATAGTGGTCGCGGACAGGGCAAGAAGATGGGTTTTATAGCTCAAGAGATGGGGCGTGAGATAAACACGCTCGGCTCAAAGTCAAATCATGCCGAGATGCAACGTATCGTGGTGCGCATGAAAGACGAGTTGGAACAAATCAAAGAGCAGGTACTCAACATTATGTAATGAATACTACTTATGAGAAACAAAGGAAAACTTGTTATATTTTCGGCACCATCGGGATCGGGCAAGTCTACTCTCATCAATTACCTCTTGCAACAAGGGTTGCCTTTTTCGTTCTCGGTGTCGGCCACAAGCCGCGCCCCGCGTGGTAGTGAGCAGCATGGTAAGGAATACTATTTCTTGACCGAGGAGGAATTTCGTACCCGCATAGCAGCCGATGAGTTCTTGGAGTATGAAGAGGTATATCCCGGCAAGTTCTATGGGACTCTCAAAAGCGAGGTCGAGCGATTGCGCAATGCCGGTCGTCATGTCTTGTTTGATGTCGATGTCGTAGGTGGTGTCAATATCAAGCGTTTTTATGGCGATGAGGCTATGTCGGTATTTATACAGCCACCTTCGGTAGAGGTCTTGCGCCAAAGACTTATAGGACGAGCCACCGATACTCCCGATGTGATAGCTACTCGTGTTGCCAAGGCCGAGCAGGAGTTGACCTATGCACCTCTGTTTGACCATGTGGTAGTAAATGATATCCTTGAAGAGGCGCAACGCGATGTGTTGGCCTTGGTGACTAAGTTTATTAACAACTGATTATGCGCATAGGTATCTTCTCGGGCTCGTTCAATCCCATCCACATGGGACATCTTATGCTGGCAAGCTACTATGTCGAGTATGGTGCTTTTGATGAGGTGTGGATGCTTGTGTCACCTCACAATCCGTTACGTGAGCGTGTCTCGGCCGACGACGACCACCATCGCTGTGCCATGGTAGAGCTGGCCTTGCAGGATGTACACGGGGTGAGGTTTTGTGATATAGAATTTTCTTTACCGCAACCTTCCTATACAATCAATACTCTCGATGCCTTGCGCGAGCGTTATCCCGAATACGATTTTACGCTTATCGTTGGTGCCGATAATTGGCTCATTTTTGACCGTTGGTATTGCCCCGAGCGCATTATCAACGACTATCATGTGTGTATATATCCCCGTAAAGGCTATGATATAAATGTTGCTGCCTTGCCGGCGCGAGTAAACTATATCGAGGCTCCGCTTGTAGAATTGTCGTCGACATGGGTGCGACAAGGTGTGGCTGAGGGTCGCAATATGACAGCTTTCTTGCCACATGGCATTTATAACTATATTAAAGAGAATAATTTGTATCAAACGATATGATGAACCAACAAGTGTACTCAAAGGATATTGTAGAGTTTGTAACCGTAGGTGTAGAGTATTGCTCACTGGTAGAGCGAGCCTCCGAGATTGAACGCCGAGAATTTAATCTTAAATTGGTGCGTATACTGCCTTTGCTTTATCTCAAGGCAACTTTATTACCTGCCGATGAGATAGACGAGGCCGACGACCTGGAGTGTTATGTAACCGAAGAGCAATATGAATATCTGAGAGGCATAATGGCAAAACTCTTGGGAGAGGCCGATGATTATCTCGAAGTATTTGAGGCCGATATGGCATATAGCGACACCCCGTTGGCCGCATCTGTATCGGAAGGCCTTGCCGATATATATCAAGACTTGCGCGACCTTCTTGAGATATACCGTATGGGTAATGAAGAGTTGTCGCAAGCTGCTATATGCCGTTGTCGTCGCAATTTTATAGCCTATTGGGGACAGAAATTAGTAAACGTGATGCGACCTCTGCATGCCATTTGCTTTGGAGAGGATAGTGAATGTGATGAAAATTGCGCCTGTCATGACCATGATATACATAATAATGGCTATGATAAAGAATACTTATTTTGAAAATTATGGCAACGTGCAATAGTCATATATCAATAGATAAAGCCACCATCAATAGCCTGCCCATAGAGGTATTTGCCGGCAATATTCATGTCGTGGAGAGTGTCGACGAGGCTCGTAAGGCTGTCGAATTGTTGCGACAGCACGCGATGTTGGGTGTCGATACCGAGACACGCCCCTCTTTTCGCAAGGGCAAGGCCAATAAAGTATCTCTCGTACAACTCTCTACCGATGCCGATTGTTATCTGTTTCGTATCAACAAAATAGGTCTTATCGAAGAGTTGCGCAATTTGCTCTCCGATCCTTGTCTGTTGAAAATAGGCATTTCATTGCGTGATGATTTCTCTGTGTTGCATCGCGTAGATAGCTTCGAGCCTCATGGATTTATCGACCTGCAGGGTATTGTAGGTAACTACGGAATAGATGACATGAGTTTGCAGAAAATATATGCCATAATCTTCGGAAAGAAAATATCCAAGGCACAACGCCTCTCCAACTGGGAAGCTGAGCAACTCTCTGTGCCACAACAATACTATGCGGCTCTTGATGCGTGGGCTTGCTTGCATATATATAAAGCACTGCACAATGGGCAACCATTCTACTATACGCAGTCGAAACAAGAAAATATAGAGTTATGAAACGAATAAAAAAATCAGTCCTTATACCTATCGTGTTGCTTGTCTATCTTGCTATAATGGCATATATGGGACGCAATATCTTTCTTGAAGGAAATTATCTCGAATACTTTGGTATCATTGTTGTCACGTTGTTGTGCATAGTAATCTTGTTCTTTACATTGCGCAAGCAGGAAGAGGTGCGCGAGCGTCGTCGTCAAGAACGTGAAGAGCGCACAAAGTGTGAGACGAAAAACATCGACGAGAACAGCTCTAAGTAACCCTCTTTGTCATCTTAATTATAGATAAATAGAAAATGGCAGGCTCTATGAGTCTGCCATTTTGTCCGATATTATCCCGGCTGTTACTTTGGCATAGATTTGGTAAGGTAAAAAGTGTGTCGCTTACGCGACGCTAAGGATAAATATAGCAACAAAATAAAAATATTACAAGATTATGAACATTAAACCATTGGCAGATAGAGTGTTGGTATTGCCCGCACCTGCCGAAGAAAAAACAATCGGTGGCATCATTATTCCCGATTCGGCCAAAGAAAAACCCCTCAAAGGTACTGTCGTTGCCGTAGGTAACGGTACAAAAGATGAAGAAATGGTAGTAAAACCCAACGACACTGTGCTCTATGGCAAATATGCCGGAACCGAGTTGGAGTTGGAAGGTGAGAAATACCTCATTATGCGTCAAGCCGATATTCTTGCTATCGTCTGATTTTTTTTTAATTTGTTGAATATCTAATAAACAAACTATCATGGCAAAAGAAATAAAATTCAATACACAAGCTCGTGAAGAGCTCCGTGCCGGTGTCGATGCATTGGCCGATGCCGTAAAAGTAACACTCGGTCCCAAAGGCCGCAATGTTATCATTGACAAGAAATTTGGTGCACCCCACATCACAAAAGACGGTGTGACAGTAGCCAAAGAAATAGAACTTGAAGACCCCTTCCAAAACATGGGTGCTCAACTCGTCAAAGAAGTAGCATCTAAGACTGGTGATGACGCCGGCGATGGTACAACTACAGCTACAGTATTGGCACAAGCTATTGTAAACGTAGGTCTTAAAAACGTTACCGCCGGAGCCAATCCTATGGACCTCAAACGCGGTATAGACAAGGCTGTTGCCAAAGTTGTAGAGGGTATTCGTGCGCAAGCCAAGGAGGTAGGCGATGACTTCTCTAAAATAGAATCTGTTGCACGCATTTCGGCCAACAACGATGAGGAAATAGGTCAACTCATAGCCGAGGCCATGCGCAGGTGAAAAAAGATGGTGTTATCACTGTCGAGGAAGCCAAGGGTACCGATACTACTGTCGAAGTGGTAGAGGGTATGCAATTTGACCGCGGTTACATCTCGCCCTATTTCGTAACCAATACCGAGAAGATGGAATGCGAGATGGAAAATCCCTACATCCTCATCTACGACAAGAAAATCTCTACACTCAAAGATATGCTCCCCATCCTCGAGGCTTCGGCTCAAAGTGGTCGTCCCTTGCTCATTATTGCCGAGGATGTTGATAACGAGGCTCTTGCTACATTGGTAGTAAACCGCTTGCGTGGTTCGTTGAAAATCTGTGCAGTGAAGGCTCCCGGATTTGGCGACCGTCGCAAAGAGATGCTCGAAGACATCGCAGTGCTCACAGGTGGTGTGGTTATCTCGGAAGAGAAAGGTATGCGCCTCGATGCTGCTACAGTAGAGATGCTCGGTCGTGCCGAGAAGATTACTGTAAACAAAGACAATACTGTGATTGTAAACGGTCTTGGCAACAAAGAGTCTATCGAAGCTCGTGTAGCTCAAATCAAGGCTCAAATCGAAGTTAGCACCAGCGACTACGACAAAGAGAAGATGCAAGAGCGTCTTGCCAAGTTGGCAGGCGGTGTAGCCGTGCTATATATCGGTGCTGCATCGGAAGTTGAGATGAAAGAGAAGAAAGACCGCGTAGACGATGCCCTCAGCGCAACACGTGCAGCTATCGCCGAAGGTATTGTACCCGGTGGTGGTGTTGCTTACATCCGTTGCATCGACGCTCTCGAAGGTCTTAAGGGTGCCAACGAGGACGAAACAACCGGTATCGAAATCGTGCGTCGTGCCATAGAAGCTCCCTTGCGTCAGATCATGCTCAATGCCGGTCTTGAGGGTGCTGTGATACTCCAAAAAGTGCGCGAAGGCGAGGGCGACTATGGTTTCAATGCCCGCACAGGTGTCTATGAGAACTTCTTTGAGGCCGGTGTTATCGACCCCGCAAAGGTTACTCGCGTAGCACTCGAGAATGCCGCCAGCATTGCCGGTATGTTCCTCACTACCGAGTGTGTCATTACCGATAAGAAAGAGGAGAACGCTCCTGCTATGCCCGCTCCCGGTATGGGTGGCATGGGCGGCATGATGTAATACCTCCCCATCCTATAGAGAACATATCTATAATAATTATACCCATAGAGGCTGTGTCGAAATTTCCGATACAGCCTCTATAAGTTTTTGTTCCATCACACCCCGCAAACTCCATTACATCCGTGTGACAGATATAAGGATAATTTATTAAGACATAAGAATATAAAAACATATTCCTTACAAGTGGTATATTTTTCCTCCTCTGCTCGTAGAGATAGGGGACTGTTGCGATTAAGCGAGTGCAGAGCCGTGCTTGCAAGGGCTATGCCGAGCGTGAGCAACTTGGTCGATAGACAGCTGTCACACAAGCGACGGAGGGGTTATTGTACATACTCTCATTATACGTCTTTATGTCTTAAAAAATATTCTGTCTTCCTCCAACCCCCTTGGCTTGCAGCCACTCCCCCTATATTTTCCATGCGTAAAACACATGGGGAGAAAAGGTTACCATGTGCCCACGTTATCCAAGGCGAGGTAAAAATACGTGCGAAGCACGGGTTGAGGGGTGTGAGATATCCTCTCACGTAGGGACACAATTCCATTGTGTCCGCATGCCTGACACAAGGATAATTTATTAAGACACAAGAGTATAAGACTCGCATGCAAAATTTATGTTCTTATGTACTTATGTCTAAAACAAATATTCTGATCCCAATAAAATTCTGTCGTATTTTTGCGGACACAATACAATTGTGTCCCTACTCACGCCTAATGAAAATGCGATAAAATTGCGTCCGCACGTGGTCTAATAAATGGTCTAAAAACCCGCTGCATGAATTTTTTTACATATTCTTGTTATTTTTGTTATTTATTTCATAACTTTGTAATTCGATGCAACGACTGTGCCAAAAAATGAATTTTGGCACAGCCTCTTGTAATAAGAAACTTTGCAATAATTATTCACTATATTACCCAACGAAGATGAAATCGAAACTATTAAAATCATTGCTCACAATAGCGTGCCTATTGTGCAGTATCGGAGTCTATGCCTATGATTTCGAGGTGGATGGTATCAAGTATAAAATTACAAGTACCACCGATAAGACCGTAGAAGTAACCAATAGCACCTATTCCGGCTCATTAGATATTCCGGCAGCAGTATCTTATAATAATGTGGTTTATAGTGTTACATCGATAGGAGACTATGCTTTCGATGGTTGTACCGGCTTGACAACTATAACCATTCCGGAAGGTGTTGCATCGATAGGTATTGCTGCTTTCTCAGGATGCGAGGGCTTGACATCGCTTACTATTGGAAGTGGCGTGACTACTATTGGTGATGATGCTTTCTCATGGTGCGTCGGCTTGACACAAATAACTGTCGAGGCAACCACACCGCCGACCATTCAGTACTATACCTTTGGGTATGTTGATAAATCTATCCCTGTGTATGTACCTACCGGTTGTGTCGATGTCTATCGTAATGCCGAGTATTGGAGTGAGTTTCTCAGCATAGTAGATGATGATACAGACTTGGTAGTTGGTGATAAATTTACTGTTGATGGTATTCATTATGAAGTAATACTACCCAAAGAGGGTATTGTTGCTGTAACTTTCAATGGCGATAATATGTATGATTTACCTGGGGAATACCGATACAATGGACAGGTGGATATTCCCTCAACGGTGTCATATCAAGGGATAGACTATAGTGTCACTTCGATAGGAGGTGGTGCTTTTTATGATTGCATCGGCTTAACGGATGTTACTATCCCCAACAGCGTCACATCAATAGGTAGTTCTGCTTTCGATGGTTGCACCGGCTTGACAACTATAACCATTCCGGAAGGTGTTGCATCGATAGGTATTGATGCTTTCGAGGGTTGCAGTGGTTTGGTAGAAATGCATGTAGAAGCAACCACCCCACCTACGATTATTTACCAAAGTCCGTTTGATGAAGTCAATATGTTTATCCCCATTTATGTTCCAGAAGATAGCTACAGTGCATATCGTAATGCTGAATATTGGAGTCTGTTTCCCAATATATTGATTCGTGAAGTAGGTGTTTTCGATAAATTTACGGTTGATGGGATTCATTATTTTGTGTCAGCCGAAAGTAGTCAAGTTGGAGTTACTACAGGAGAATATCTTGGGGATTTGTCTGATAAGTATCAGTATACGGGAACTGTAGTAATACCCGAAAGCGTAATATTTGGAGAAATTACGTATAATGTCACTTCGATAGATAGGTCTGCTTTCTCGGGTTGCACCGGCTTGACGGAGATTACTATCCCTAATAGCGTTATAGGTATTTCAGACTATGCTTTCGAGGGTTGCAGTGGTTTGACTATGATTACTGTCCCCGGTAGTGTAACTTGGATAGGGTGGTCTGCTTTCGAGGGTTGCACCGGCTTGACACAAATAACTGTCGAGGCAACCACACCACCGGCCATTATGTCTACTTCATTCTCGGGTGTCAGCAAATCTATCCCTGTATATGTTCCTGCCGGTTGTGGTGAACTTTATCGCAATACCGAATATTGGAATGAGTTTATCAATATACTGGAGATGGAGGGTGCTGATGTTGTAGCTGCATCTATTGCTCTTGATAACGAAGAGTCGGATATGTATATAGGTGATGTTATGCAACTGACTGCATCTGTTTTGCCTGACAACACGACCAATAAGGTCGTAGCTTGGACTTCTTCGGACAACGAAGTGGCTACTGTTGATGAGAGCGGTAATGTAACCGCTGTGTCAATAGGTAGTGCTACTATCACTGCAACTACAACCGATGGCAGTAACCTTACGGCTTCTTGCGAAGTGACAGTGAAGCAAAAGAAAATAAAATTGACTTTGCAAAACTCGTACTACAACAATGTGATATTTTTCTTGACTCCCGGTACAGAGCAAGAGATACAAATTGTCGATACCGATACGAGATTTGTACTCAATACCGTGATGTTCAACGACGAGAATGTTACCGACCAATTGATAGATAGAGTATATGTCACACCGGCACTTGAGGAGGATGCTGTTATCAACATCAGCTACGATATTCCCACAGCACAAAATGCCCCCATGCACAACAGTCGCATCAAGGCCTACGGCCATCGTGGTGATGTGGTAGTGACCGGTTGCGAGCGTGGCGAGAGTATAGCCGTATATGATGTTGACGGCATATTGCTGCGCACCATCTATGCCACAAGCGACACCATGCGCATAGCTATGCCCACCGGTGCAGTGTATGTGGTGAAAGTGGCCGATGCTGCGGTGAAAGTGGCTTTGTAATCCCCGTAAATAAATATGTAATAAAGAAAAGATAAACGGGCTGAGCCTTGAGTTTGGTCGCACAAAAGAGATGTTGAGGCTGTGTCAAAATTTGGAATTTTGGCTCAGCCTCTTAAGATTTGTCAAATATTACACACAGCCTGCGTTGCGTGTAGATGTGCTCACCCCAAGAATGCTGTATCGCGCACTAATATTTTATAATTAATCTGTTGCTCTGTCGGTGATGTCAACGAAATGTATTACTTTTGTACGGTAATTTATTAATACTCACACCCAATGACTAAGCACATACCCAATACGATTACTTGCCTGAACCTGCTGTCGGGTTGTTTGGCTGTTGTCTTTGCTTTTGCGGGCAACTATCCTGCTGTTGTAGCTTGTATAGCTGCATCGGCTCTCTTTGACTTTTGCGATGGACTGGCTGCGCGATTGTTGCATGCCTATTCGCCGATGGGTAAAGAGCTCGATTCGCTTGCCGACTTGGTGAGTTTCGGTCTTGCACCGGCCGTGATGTCATATAATATATTGCTGGAGAGCCTGCCTGAGGCCTATGCTTGGGTGGCGTATGCAACAATGCTTATCCCTGTATTTGCCGCATTGCGATTGGCTAAATTTAACATCGACGATACGCAAACAACCACATTCAAGGGGCTGCCTGTGCCTGCCAACGCCCTGTGGTGGCTGGGTGCTTGCGAATTGCTTGTAAACAACAACAATACAATTACACTTGTATGTTTTGTAGCCTCTATCTTTGTGTTTTCGTTCTTGATGGTGAGCAATGTACCTATGTTTTCGCTCAAGTTCAAGGGCTTGGGATGGCATGGCAATGAAGTGCGCTATGTGATGATAGTTGTTTCTGTAGCGTTGCTTGCCATACAAGGCATATCGGGTTTTGCTCTCATTATAGGCCTGTATGTTATAAAGTCACTTTTGAGTTCCGTGTCGAAGGCAGCATGACAAATATGCATATCTATAATGACTTGGTATGCTTTTTGGACATAACAAGGTACACACAATTATAAAAAACAATTTAGCATGGGATGTTTATTTCAAAGTATAGGAGTATTTTTTATTCTTGTCTTGTTAGTGCCGGTGATGTTGTTGCTGTCGCTCTTTGGGCGTGTGCGTCGTACCACCTTTGTGCATAAGCAGCATGTAGATGATGAGGCGCAAACACACAATGACGAGACGATAGTAGAAGATATTACCCCCGAAGAACGTGTCAATAAACCCATAGACCAAGCGACGGTAGAGTATATAGACTTTGAGGAGATTGATGACAAGAAATAATAACCGTTTAAACAACAAGCGGTTTGTGGTCGTTATGTCGAAAAAATGATTATCTCCTCCGGCTATCGCCCAATATAGTTACACTCGGGATAAAAAATAAGTGAACTTATTTTGTTCTCCACTCGCTAATCACTATCTTTGCCCATATTTCACATAAAATATCAGTACAATGACCGATACAGTAGCACAATTTGAGCATGTTATAGGCATATGCCGAGAGCTGTTTGCCAAGAAATTGAAAGATTACGGACCGGCATGGCGCATCTTGCGAGCTACATCGCTCACCGACCAAATCTTTATCAAGGCCAATCGTATACGCTCTATCGAAACCAAAGGCGTGAGCCGCATAGATGAGGGTGTACGCTCGGAGTTGATAGGTATTGTCAACTATGGTATAATAGGACTTATTCAGTTGGAGTTGGGGTATGCCGAGCGTCAGGATATCACGATAGAACAGGCATTGGAACTATACGACCGTTTTATGACGCAAACCAAAAATCTTATGTACGCCAAGAATCATGATTATGACGAGGCTTGGCGACTTATGCGTCCTACATCATATACCGACCTTATATTGTCGAAGGTACATCGTACAAAACAAATAGAAGACAACCAAGGAGTAACTCTCGTATCGGAAGGCATAGATGCCAATTATATGGATATGGTAAACTATGCTCTCTTTGGGCTTATCCGTATTGAGTATGCCGAATGATGACCCTTATAATGAGCACGTAGGCGATGTGTCTACCCCGATAACCAATCCACGCAATAAATGGTTGTCGGTGCTTGTTGTGCTTGTGCGCATACTTGTAGGTGCTACATTTATCTTATCGGGAGTTGTCAAGCTGATTGACCCGGTAGGAACGATGTATAAAATAGAGGATTATCTGTTGGCCTTCAATCTTACCGTTTTCAGTTCGTGGTCATATGTCGTAGCGGTGTTGCTGTCGCTGGCCGAGTTTATAATAGGTGTAAATACCTTCTTAGGTTCTTACCTACGCACAACACCTATATTATTACTCATTTTCATGGCAATAATGACCCCCATCACCCTATTCCTTGCTATTGTCAATCCTATACCCGATTGTGGCTGTTTTGGTGATGCTGTGACACTGACCAATTGGCAGACTTTTGCCAAAAACGTTGTTCTATTGACGCTTGTAATCTTTTTGATACAGTATAACCGCAGAGCCTGTTCGGTGTTTCATCGCGAAATACATGCATTGATTGTAATATGGACTACCATATTCGGGCTGGGATTGGTGTACGTTGCTGCCAAATATTCGCCTATACTCGATTTTCGCCCATTCAAGATAGGAACAAACTTGGCAACCGCATATTTTGGCAATGATGACAATGTCGTTGAGTATGATTTTGTATATGAAAAGGAGGGACGTCGCGAAGTCTTTGCCATTGATAGCTTGCCCGATGAAACCGATGGTTGGCACTTTGTAGAGCGACAAGAGCGAGCAACCGCTCCCAAACAGGATGAGAATGACTTGTTGGATCATTTTATAGTATACGATGGCAATGAAGATGTTACCGAGGAGTTGTTGAGTCACGATGGCTATCTCTTCATCTTTTTCTCGGACGACCTTACTCAAGCCAACAACGATGAAATAAACAAGGTGCATGAGCTATATGATTACACGCGCGAATATGGCTATCCTTTCTATGCGGTTACAGCATCTACACCTACCGAAATAGAGTCGTGGCTCGACAATACAGGTGCAGAATTTTCGTTCTTGTTTATGGATAGAACAACAATACGCACCATACAGCGAGCCAACCCCTTCTTGCTGGTGTTGAAAGATGGCGAAATATATCACAAGCATTATATATCGCGTATGCCCAACGAGATGTTGCATACAGTGCCTATTGAGGAGATACCGATGTATGCCCAACAGGAATATTATAGACCCGACTATCGAATAGTATTTCTCGTGACACTGTTTGTGTTTCCTATTCTGTTGTTATACTTCACCGAGCGTATAGCACTCTTTGCATTGCGCAGTTTCAGAAGTTGGCGCGAGAAACGAAAAAAAACGAAACCCGAAATTAAAAATTAGTATTCACATATAAAAAAACATCATTATGAGAAAAAACATTGTTGCCGGAAATTGGAAAATGAATACTACCCTCCAAGAAGGCGTAGCATTGGCAAAAGAGATTAACGAAGCATTGAAAGACGTAAAAACCAAGTGCGATGTAGTGATAGCTACACCCTTTACTCATTTGGTATCTGTAGTAGAAGCCGTTGATGCAGCCCGCATAGGTGTAGGTGCAGAAAACTGTGCCGATAAAGCCGAAGGTGCATACACAGGAGAAGTGTCGGCTGCTATGGTTGCCTCGACAGGTGCCAAATATGTAATCTTGGGCCACTCAGAGCGTAGAGCCTATTATCATGAAACTGCCGAAATTCTCAAAGAAAAAGTAGTACTTGCTCTTGCCAACGGTCTCACACCCATCTTCTGTGTAGGTGAAGTACTCGAAGAGCGTGAGGCAAACAAGCACTTTGATGTAGTGGGTGCTCAAATCAAAGATTCGCTCTTTGATCTCTCGGCCGAAGATTTTGCCAAGTTGGTAATCGCTTACGAGCCTGTATGGGCTATTGGTACAGGCAAGACAGCTACAGCCGACCAAGCACAAGAGATACATGCTCACATTCGTCAGACCATTGCCGAGAAGTATGGCAAGGAGATAGCCGACAATACATCTATCCTTTATGGCGGAAGTTGCAAGCCTTCAAATGCAGGTGAACTTTTTGCCAAACCCGACGTAGATGGCGGTCTGATAGGTGGTGCAGCCCTCAAGGCCGACTCGTTTATGGGTATTATTACAGCTTTCGAATAAATACATGACCCTAAAAGTCTGCAAGAATAAGAAAAATGCTTATTTTTGCAGACTTTAATGTTTGTAATAAAAAGCCAACATGTGCAGAAAGTATATAAAAATAGTTGTTGTGCTGTTCCTATCATGGCTGTGTGTGCAACCCGAAGCAATGTCACAAGTGGCAGTTGTTGATACCTCGATAGTGCAATACCTTGAGCGAAGCAACACAGGGGGAGTAATACAGATTGAGCAGCCGGCCGAATTGTCGCGTAGAGTGGCACGAGAAGGTGATGATGTAGAACAAAATATGGTGAAGGTCCCTATTTACCGTATTCAGTTGTTCTCGTCAAACAATCCGTCGGCCAAGGCTCAGGCCGAAAGTCTGGCCAAAGAGGTTGAAATGATTTTCCCCGAAATGCCGGCCATGGTAAGCTATGTTTCGCCGTTCTGGAGACTCCGAGTAGGCGAGTTTCGCACCTACGACGAGGCAAATGCCATACTTCCTGTTATACAAAAAAAATTTTCCGACATACAACGTGGTATGCTCATAATACGTGAGCGCGTCAGTGTGCCTGTACATGACTATTCGAACGATTAATATTGCAATGGAATACAAAAACGATACACTTCTCGATGAGAAGACTCTTGAACAACTTGAATATCACTATCGCAGTATACTTGCCTTGTTGGGCGAGGATCCCGATCGTGAAGGCCTGAAGAAAACACCGCGTCGAGCAGCTAAGGCAATGTGTTATCTTACACATGGTTATCGTAAAAACGACGACGATGTTATAAAGTCGGCCATCTTTGAGTATGGCGGTTCTCAAATAATCATTGTTCGTGATATTGAGTTTTATTCAATGTGCGAACATCACATATTGCCTTTCTTTGGTAAGGTACATATAGGATATGTACCCAATGGGAGTATGGTGGGGTTGAGTAAGATAGCTCGCTTGGTAGAAGTGTTTGCACGTCGATTGCAAGTGCAGGAAAGACTCACCAAAGAGATATGCGACAGCCTTTTCAAGACACTCTCTACACATGGCGTTATTGTGATGATAGAAGGTCAACACTTGTGTATGCAGATGCGCGGTGTCGAAAAGCAAGGTGCTGTGACAACAACGCTTGAATATACCGGTTGTTTTAATGAAGATAGTAAGCGAGCCGAGTTTTTGAGACTTCTGGGCAAATAACAGTGTAGTGTAAGTGCTTTATTTACAGTTGTAAAAGTTTTTTCTTTAAAAAAGTAGTAAAAAAACGCTCAAAATATTTGCACAAACCAAAAAGTTGTCATATCTTTGCAACCGCAAACGCGAAAGTAGCTCAGTTGGTAGAGCATAACCTTGCCAAGGTTAGGGTCGCGGGTTCGAGTCCCGTCTTTCGCTCAACTTACTCAAGAGAGAGAGGTTGAAGAAAGAAATTGAAAATGTAAAATGCGAAAGTAGCTCAGTTGGTAGAGCATAACCTTGCCAAGGTTAGGGTCGCGGGTTCGAGTCCCGTCTTTCGCTCTCACTATGAGAGTGACCTAAGCCCAAGTGGCGGAATTGGTAGACGCGCTAGTTTCAGGTTCTAGTGATTGAAAGGTCGTGCAGGTTCGAGTCCTGTTTTGGGCACTCAGCCTATCATTTTCATAGTGAATAGAGATACTTGTCCGGGTGGTGGAATTGGTAGACACGCTACTTTGAGGGGGTAGTGGGCGTAGGCCTGTGTGAGTTCGAATCTCATCTCGGACACTATAAAGCGAGACTGTGAATATGCAGCCTCGCTTTTTTTATTTCTGTTTGGTAGGTGTTTTATCGGCTCGGTCGTAAATTGGGCTTATTGGGGCTTATTGGTCAAATTAGTAGATAAAATCGGGGCAGTGTATCTTTTGATGGCCTACTTGACGTTTATTGAACCTCTGTGCTATCCGCTTGAGTGTTGTGTATATTTCTGTCGTATATCCATGTATCGTTGCAAAAGATATACAAGGTATTGTGAGTAAAAGTCTTTCTCTCTTCGATGACTTGCTGTAGGGTGTGGTCGTTGGCGGGGGTCAGGAGTAGATGCTCGTTGTAACTATATCCTACAATGCCGGGTTGTGTGTAGAGGTGGAAGAAGTGATGATTGTGAGTGGCAAAGTGGTATATCGAGCAATTCTCTTTCTCTTCCTTGATAGGTGTAAAATCGTTGCTTATAATTTTGCTGAAATAGTTTATTGTCGCTTGGGTCTTGTCGGGGTGTAGTGACTGCCATACTGCCCAAGTCGAATCGGGGTATATTGCAATGAGGTATTTCCCTGTGTTGTCTTGATGCTTGTGTCCTCTGTGAAGTGGTAGAAGGGGGATGTCACTTATTGCAAGTAGAGAATCGAATGGTAGTTGCGATGTATCGGTTATTTCCCAAATATGAGCAGTGCGTGGGTCGGATATGTATAGTGCAGGTGATGTGCTGTGGTAATATTTATTGTTTGTTTGCAATCTTGCAAGATAAAAAAGGCATATCGATGTGATGCATCCTATCAGCAGCAAAATTGCTATGATAGAGCATGTAAAAAATCCTCTCTTATGTGTCTGTAATCTCACATGACAAAGTTAGTAATTTTTTTGAGCAATGCTATGAAGTGTCAAATATTTTGCCTAATTTTGTATGTTAAACTGCACACTATATGATGGTGCAAAAATATACTATAGGAATATAAAAATAAGAAAAATATAGCACTATGAAATTTATCGTATCAAGCACAGCATTGCTTTCGCATTTGCAAATTATCAGCCGAGTAATCAACTCAAAGAATTCGATGGCTATTCTCGAAAACTTCCTCTTTGAGTTGAAAGATAATAACATTGTAGTAACCGCATCAGACCAAGAGACAACCATGACCACGACGATTGAAGTGGTAGAGGCTGTAGGCAGCGGATGCTTTGCTATTTCGGCCAAGATATTGCTCGACCCCTTGAAGGAATTGCCCGAGCAACCTCTTGAGTTTGAGATTAATGACGACAATCTGGAGATATATATCAAATATCAAAATGGCCATTTCAACCTCATGGGTGTCAATGGTAGCGAGTATCCTCAAGCACGACCTTTGAGTGATGAAGCTGCAAGAATAACCCTTCCTGCCGAGCGTCTGCTCAAAGGTATCGGTTACACGCTGTTTGCAACTGCCGATGATACTTATCGTCCCATTATGAATGGTATAAACTTTGATATCTTCCCCGACAATATCGCATTTGTAGCATCAGACATTCATAAATTGGTGCGTTTCCGCGATCTTTCGGTACAAGCCGGTCTTCGAGCATCGTTTATATTGCCCAAGAAACCTGCCACATTGCTCAAAGCAATTCTTCCCAAAGAGAACGGCGAGGTTGCTATCTGCTTCGACGAGAAGAGTGCTCGTTTCACATTGTCCAACTTTGTACTCACTTGTCGTCTTATCGAGGGTAATTATCCCAACTACAACTCGGTAATACCTCAAAACAGTCCCAATATTCTCACTATCGACCGTGCGCTCTTTGTCAATGTATTGCGTCGTGTTTCGGTATTCTCCGATCAAGCACTTGGGCTTATCGAGCTTGCCTTCGACGACAGTCACATGGTAGTATCTACACAGAATATCGACTATTCAATATCGGCTACCGAGACAGTCGACTGCAACTATTCGGGCACGCCATTCACAATAGGTTTCAATGCCCCCAAACTTATAGAGGTTTTCAACACCATACAATCTGACGAGGTGACAGTATCGCTATCCGATGCAAGTCGTGCCGGTGTTATATGTCCTCTTGAGAATGATGAAAACGAGGAACTTCTCATGTTGCTCATGCCCATGTTGCTCAATAAATAATAGCCCATGGAACTCAACCTTATAAAGCCCATTGTATTCTTTGACCTCGAAACAACAGGTACAAACATTACCGACGACCGTATTGTAGAGATCTCTTATATCAAGATATATCCCGGAGGTCGTGAGGAGAGTCGTACATTGCGCCTCAATCCCGGACGACCCATCCCGCCCGAGGCAACTGCTGTACATCATATATCGGATGCCGATGTTGCCAATGCTCCGCTTTTTGAGCAAGTGGCAGGCGAATTGGCTGCAGTATTTACCGATGTCGATATTGCCGGATTTAACAGCAATCGTTTCGATGTTCCCCTGTTGGTTGAGGAGTTCTTGCGTGTAGGTACAAACTTAGACCTCTCCAAGTGCCGTTTTGTTGATGTGCAGACTATATTTCATAAAATGGAACAGCGTACCCTTTCGGCGGCATACCTCTTCTATTGTGGAAAGGAACTCGATGGTGCACACTCGGCCAACGCCGATACAAGGGCTACATACGAGGTGTTGAAAGCTCAGCTTGACCGCTATGACACATTGCAAAATGATATAGATTTTCTGTCAAAATTCTCAACACAAAATCGTAATGTCGATTTTGCCGGTCGCATTGTATACAACGATAAGGATGTCGAGGTATTTAACTTTGGCAAATACAAGGGCATGCCTGTCGCCGAAGTAATGGCGCGCGATTCGGGGTACTACAGTTGGATTATGCAAGGCGATTTCCCTCTAAACACAAAAAATGTAATAACTCGTATACGTTTGCGCGGGCTCAACACCCATACACCCAAATAAGACTATGACACTCAAAGGAAAACATATCGTATTGGGCATAACGGGCAGTATAGCTGCCTATAAGGCTGCCTATTTGCTTCGTGCCTTTGTCAAGAAAGGTGCCGAGGTACAAGTAGTGATGACACCTGCAGGAAAGGAGTTTATAACCCCTGTCACACTCTCGGCATTAAGTGGTAAACCTGTTGTGAGCGAGTTCTTCACAGCCAACGATGGCACATGGCATAGTCACGTAGACCTCGGTTTGTGGGCCGATGCCATGGTAGTTGCCCCCGCAACAGCCTCCTCGATAGGAAAAATGGCTCATGGTGTGGCCGATAATATGCTCATAACAACATATTTGTCGAGCAAGGCTCCTGTATTTATAGCTCCGGCAATGGACCTTGATATGTATGCACACCCAACAACACAACACAATCTCGATTTGTTGCGCTCATACGGCAATCATATTATAGAACCCACTTCGGGTGAGTTGGCAAGTCACTTGGAGGGTAAGGGTCGTATGGAAGAGCCCGACCGTATTGTGGCCATTATTGAGGATTTTTTTGCTTCACGACAGGCGTTGGCTCAAAAAAAAGTGATGATAACTGCCGGACCCACATATGAAAAACTCGATCCTGTACGTTTTATAGGTAACTACTCATCGGGCAAAATGGGTTTTGCCATAGCCGAGGCTTGTGCACAAGCCGGTGCTGAGGTCGTACTTGTAGCAGGCCCCGTAGAGCTCAAGACAACACATCCTGCCATCAAGCGCATAGATGTAGAAAGTGCCGATGAAATGTATGATGCCGCGGTAAAGAACTTTGCCGACTGCGATGCGGCAATTATGTGTGCAGCTGTAGCCGACTATAAGCCGGCAGTGTGTTGCGAGAAGAAAATGAAGCGTACCGCCGATGACCTGACATTGCAACTTGTGCCCAATCGTGATATTGCGGCAGAACTGGGTGCAAAAAAACGCGAAGGCCAATGTTTGGTAGGATTTGCTTTGGAAACAAATGATGAGGAAGCCAATGCTCACAGCAAGTTGGCAAAGAAAAACCTTGACTTTGTCGTGCTCAATTCATTGCAAAATCCCGGAGCTGGTTTTCGTCACGACACCAATTGTGTTACCATTATAGAGCGCAATGGCAATGTTACCGAGTATCCTTGTAAACTCAAGCGTGAGGTTGCTGTAGATATCGTGAAGTTGTTGGCTCAATATGTAAACCGTAAGTAAATACTGTAAGATGAAACGTTATATTGCATTGCTCCTTCTGTTTATGTCGACGTTGCCCATGTTGGTAGCGCAAGAACTCAATTGTCGAGTCGTTGTCAATAGCGACAAGATACAAGGCACAAACAAGGAGGTATTCAATACCTTGCAGACAGCCATTACCGAGTATATGAACGATACTAAGTTCTCGTCGGTGCAGCTGTCGACTATTGAGCGTATTGAGTGCACATTGCAATTTATTGTTTCGGAGTATACCGACGATCGTATGGTGTGTCAATTGCAGATACAATCGCGTCGTCCTGTATACAATAGTTCCTATACATCTACTCTCATCAACTTTCAGGATAATGAAGTAGAGTTTGACTACAAAGAGTATGACCCGTTGGTGTTCTCTACATCGACTTATGAAAGCAACCTCACCTGTATACTCAACTTCTATGCCTACCTGATACTGGGTATAGACTTTGATAGCTTTGTATTGTATGGCGGCGATTCGTTTTTTGAGATGGCTCGTACAATGGTACAGTTGGGACAATCTACTCAGGAACCCGGGTGGAAAGCCTTTGAGAACAATCGCAATCGCAGTGCGATGTTGTCGGCTTTTGTAGAGCCTGCCACCAAGCCCTTCCGCGAGATGTGGTACAATTATCATCGCAAAGGAATGGACGAAATGGTATTGGGTGTTGCCAAGGCGCGTTCTACAGTAGGTAAGTCGTTGGAGGTGTTGAAAACGCTGTATAGTACCAACTCTACATCGGTATTGTTCCCTATGTTTAAGGAGGCAAAGTTCGATGAAATCATCAGCATATATTCCAAGGCAAGTTCTACCGAGAAGAACGATATGTACGACTTGCTTATAGATATATATCCGGCAGAAAATCGTATACTCGAAAAGATAAAAGAGGAGAGCCGATAGTTTTATGATAAAAAAATTAGTTATTCGCAATTATGCGCTGATAGATAGTCTTGATATAGACTTTGCGCAGGGCTTTTCGGTGATTACCGGCGAAACCGGTGCGGGTAAATCTATTATATTGGGTGCATTATCGCTTATATTGGGACAGCGAGTAGATACAAAAGTTGTTACCGACACGACTGTAAAGACGCTTGTTGAGGGTACTTTTGATGTGACTTCCTATGACTTAAAGCCTTTTTTTGAAGAAAACGACCTTGAGTATGACGACGAATGTATCATACGTCGTGAGATAGCTCCTTCGGGAAAATCCCGTGCTTTTATTAATGATACACCGGTTACTGTGACTCAGTTGCGGCAGTTGGGCGAACAACTTATCGATATCCATTCGCAACATCAAAATTTGTTGTTGACCGACAGTGGTTTCCAGTTGCGCATGGTCGATGTGTTGGCTCATAATGCACAAGAATTGCGTGCCTACCAAGAGGCGCACAGCCAATGTGTGGCACTTGCAACCGAATTGGATGACATGCGTCGTCGTCTTGCCGATGCTCATGCCGACGAAGATTACGTGCGCTTTCAATATGCACAATTGCAAGAGGCTCGATTGGTTGCCGGTGAACAGGAAGAACTCGAACAAGAACAAGAGAGACTTACTCATGCCGGCGACATCAAAGCGTTGCTCTATGAGATAGCATCGTTGCTCGATGGTGGCGATATGAGTATATTGGCTTCGCTCAATGCAATACTGTCGCGAGCCCGTTCATTACACAATTACTTCCCTGAGGCACAACAGATAGTAGAGCGTTTGGACAGTTCCTATATCGATCTCAAAGACATCAACGCAACGTTTTCCTGCTGGAATGACTCTTTGGCAGTCAATCCCGAAAGACTCGCTTGGGTAGAAGAGCGTCTCGATACCATTATCACTCTTCAGCAGAAACATCGTGTGAAGAGTGTCGACGAGTTGATAGCACTGCGTGATGAGTATGCTGCACGACTCGATAGTATAGATAACAGCGATGCCGATATAGAAAAAATTGAATGCAGGCTTGCCGAGGCCGAGGCCGAGCGTAAAAAAAGAGCAGAGGTGCTTACCGCTACGCGAGTAGCATGTGCACAGAAACTATCATCGTTACTCGTCGACGAATTGCGACCGTTGGGTATGCCCCATGTGCAGATAGCGGTAGATATAGAGCCATGCAACTTCTATAAGATGGGAGCAGAGCAAGTCGCGATAAGATTTTCGGCCAATAAGAACCAACCCCTGCAACTCGTTTCGGAAGTAGCCTCGGGTGGCGAAATATCTCGATTGATGCTTTGTATCAAATCGCTTGTTGCCGATGCTTTGTCATTACCTACAATCATATTCGATGAGATAGACACAGGTGTGTCGGGCGATATTGCCGCGCGTATGGGTAGCATTATGCACCGTATGTCGCAGTATATGCAAGTCGTGGCCATTACACACTTGCCACAAGTGGCAGCTACGGGCAATTGTCAATATCGAGTGTATAAAGATAATACCGGCGATACGACACATACACATTTGATACAACTCGATGAAGAGCAACGTGTAGAGGAAATTGCCCGCATGCTCAGTGGTACGGTTCTTACCGACGCTGCTCTCAACAATGCGCGAGCTCTGCTTGCATCACAAGAATTATAAAAAAACAATGATTATGGAGAAGAGTGATTACATATTTGGCATACGTGCCGTTATTGAGGCAATAGAAGCCGGAAAAGAGATTGACAAAATCATGGTCAAAAAAGACCTGCAAGGAGATTTGGCACAAGAATTATTTGCTGCCGCCCGTCAGGTGGGAGCTCCTATACAACGTGTTCCTGTTGAGCGTATCAATCGTATCACTCGCAAGAATCATCAAGGTGTTGTGGCTTTTGTATCGGCTGTTGAGTATTATACTCTCGATACTTTGGTTCCACAATTGTATGAGGCAGGAGATGTTCCCTTTGTTGTATTGCTCGATGGTGTGACCGATGTGCGCAATTTTGGCGCAATAGCGCGCACATGCGAGTGTGTGGGAGCACATGCCATTGTTATCCCGGCTCGTGGCAGTGTGTCGGTCAATGCCGATGCTGTAAAGACCTCGGCAGGAGCATTGCATACATTGCCGGTATGTCGTGAGCGCAGTGTACTTGATGCTGTAAAGTACTTGCACGATAGTGGCTTTACAATTGTGGCTGCCTCGGAAAAGTCGGTTAAGAATTATACCGAGGTCGACTATACAGCTCCTGTGGCTATAGTAATGGGAGCCGAAGACACAGGTGTATCGCCTGCCGTATTGCGCTATTGCGACGAAATGGTGGCTATACCGATGCGCGGAAACATTGGTTCGCTCAATGTATCGGTGGCAGCGGGTGTCATGATGTACGAGGTAGTACGTCAGCGAGGGTGACAACATTGTCACAGTATAATATAAGAAGGAGAGGCACATGCATATAGCGAAGTGCCTCTCCTTTATTGTTATAGCTATGTCTACTCGCAACAATGAATGTCACGAATGAGGAGCTGTACATCGTCGCCTCCTCGTTGATTATCTTCTATGGTATAACATATATCAAATGGCTTGCCACTTTTTATATAGTCGTAGTATTTCTTTTTGTTAAATGCTATGCCATTGAGGATGTGTCCCGACTTGCTATCGATAAGTTCAAGTTTGAGGTGTTCTTGTTGGCGACCTACCAATCTCGATGTGCCAAAGTCGCACACTGCGGGCGTGAAGAACGTAGGTTTGTTATTGCCCGGGCCAAAGGGGTTGAATTGTCGCAACAAAGTGATAAACTCAGGGGTAATCTCCGAGAAATTGAGTTGCGTATCAATGTCTATTTGAGGGGTTGTTTGTGCGGGTTGAATGTTTTCCGATACATACTCCTCAAATCGTTGTGTAAACTCTTTGATGTGTTCCTCTTTGAGCGAAAGACCTACTGCATAGGTGTGTCCTCCAAAATTTTCCAACAAGTCGCGACAAGATTCTACAGCCTTGTATATGTCAAATCCTTGCACTGAACGTGCCGAGCCTGTTGCCAATCCATTCGATAGGGTAAGCACTACCGCGGGGCGGTAATACAATTCGGTAAAACGCGATGCTACAATACCTATAATACCCTTGTGCCAATCTTTGTTGTATATGACAATAGAGCGTCGGTTGGTAAGGTCGATGCGACTTTGTAGTATTTCATTGGCCTCTTCGGTAATACGCTTGTCAAGTTCTTTGCGATCTTCGTTGTACTGGTCTATCTCGCAACTTTTGCGGTATGCTTCGTTATAATCGCGCGACACAAGTAGGTCTACAGCTTCACGCCCCGATTGCACGCGCCCCGACGCATTGATGCGAGGACCTATCTTGAAGATGATGTCGCTGATGTTGATATTCTTTTTATTTTGCAACTGACACACGCGTATGATGGCTCTCAATCCCACACTTGGGTTGCTGTTGAGGCGTCGCAGACCATGGTAGGTGAGGATGCGGTTCTCACCCGTAATGGGTACAATGTCCGATACGATACTTACAGCTACAAGGTCGAGCAGGGGTTCTAAGTCGCAGGCTATATCAAGTCCATTGCTGATGGCAAAGCCTTGCATAAATTTATATCCTACACCACAACCCGACAAGTGCTTGTATGGATAGGGTTCATCCTCCAACTTGGGGTTGAGTATGGCTGTGGCATCGGGTAGTTGTGCATCGGGTACATGGTGGTCGCAAATTATAAAGTCGATACCTTTGGTGCGGGCATAGGCAATGCGCTCTACTGCCTTTATACCACAGTCGAGTGTAATAATCAGCGATATGCCATTTTCGGCGGCATAGTTTATACTTTTGGTTGATATGCCATAACCTTCCTCATATCTATCGGGTACATAATAGTCGATGCCCGAATAGTAGTTGAGCAAGTATCTATACACCAAAGCTACGGCGGTGGTTCCATCTACATCGTAGTCGCCGTATATCATTATCTTTTCTTTTGCCCCAATGGCTGCATTGAGCCTATTGACGGCCTTGTGCATATCCTTCATTAGGAAAGGATCGTGCAGGTCGCTCATGAGGGGCTTGAAAAACTTCTCCGTTTCTGCGACAGAAGTTACCCCTCTCTGTGCAAGCAACTTACATATCGTTGGGCACTGAGGGTATTTCTCCTCCAGCGTCTCGCTTATAAGCTCTTGTTCCGATGTTAGGGGCAAGTAGTTCCATTTGTTAGTCATTTATGTGTTTTTTTATTTTTTATCTGTCTCAGAAGGCCTCTGTCCTGCAGTGACCTTGTAGGGTGAGAGATGGTTTTTCTCTACTCCATGTTCAATTTTGAGTATCATGAGAGTGTAGGGCTATATGCCATCTCGCAGGAGGTTGGGGTATCTGTCTGTTGAGGTTACAACTACTCGTTGTCTCATACCTATACTCCTGTATATATATATATTATGGGGTAATATATCCGCCGATACTTTATACCCACTTTATATAATGTGCCGTAAAGTTACAAAAACATATCTAATATATAGAGTGTATATAAGTAATATTTTGTGTGAATGTGTTAAATTTTCAGTGGAAAATATTTTTTTTCAATATTGTGAACTTATTTGGATGTTGTCTGTTTATTAAGTGAAGTCTAACAAAATATATTTTATTTATGAAATTTTCTTTGCCTGCACTGCCATATAACGATGCGGCTCTTGAGCCGGTAATAAGTTGTGAGACTGTTGATGTGCATTACCGCCGTCATGAACAGGCCTATATTAATAAGCTCAATGATATGATAGCCGGTACCAAATATGAGGATATGTCGTTGGAAGATGTGATTATATCCTCGAGTGGTGCGCTCTTTAACAATGCCTCGCAATCATGGAACCATATATTCTATTTCAACACCTTCTCGCCTCATGCCAAGCATCGTCCCACCGGTAACCTAATGAAGGCTATAGAGCGACATTGGGAAACATTTGAGAATTTCTGTGAGATTTTTGTGCAGACCGGAGTGTCGTTGTTTGGCTCGGGATGGGTGTGGTTGTGTAGTGATGATAAAGGTCATCTGGGCATACGTGCATTGAGTAATGCCGGAAATCCGCTCATCGAAGGGTTGACACCATTGCTTACATTTGATGTGTGGGAGCATGCCTATTACATCGACTATCGCAATCGTTGCGACTCTCATTTGCAACACATATGGCAGATTGTAGATTGGAGTGTGGTTGAGAGCAGGTATAAGTTTTAGAAAATCTTATCTACTGCCATGCGTGAGCATGGTCTCTATATAGCACTTTTATAAGCATAATGTGATGAATTCCTAAGGGTGGGTGTGTTGCGTGAGCAACGTACCCATTCGTCTTATGTATAGGTGTCGTGTAGATATTGTGTAGGTTACTTCTTGCCTTTTTTGGCGCGTAAGTCTTCGGCAATAGCCCAATGGTTGGCTGCCATGTCGGTAAGCCCCAATCGCATTAAAGCATCTCCCAACTTTTCGTGTGCCGAGGCATGTTGTGGCTTTTGTGCAACAGCCTTGGCAAAGTCCGATGCCGCTCCCTCATATTCGTGACTCTCATATCGCAGTTTCCCTCTGTTATATAGAGCCTTGAAGTTTAGCGGGCTGAGTTTGACTGCCTCGTTAAAGCAAGCCATGGCGGCAATCTCTTCGTTGGTATCGGCAAGTGTTACACCTTTGCGCACCCATGCATCTACCATAGTAGGGTCGAGGGTGAGTGCTTTATCGAAATTGGCAAGTGCTGCACGATAGTCACGAGCTTTTACGACACATTCATTGCCCATTAGGTAGTATTCATAGGCATATTGTCGCAATACTTCATTGCGCTCGTTGTTGGCTTGTCGGAGACGCGCATTTTCTTGCTTGAGACGTCTTATAATGCCCAATTTGTTGCGTATATAACGCTGTATGACAGGTTTCTCAATATCGTATCGTAGGTGTATGGCTTTGAAGAACTCGTCGAGAAACAATTCCATGTCGTCGTGATCAAACGCTTCGACGGCTGCATGATACCGACGGTCGGCCTCGGCTTGTTGCAGTGCATGATTTATAAGTTTGCGGTTGTTGAATATTTGACTGAATCGCACTACCTCGGCGTGGACAAAGATATCGCGCGCTGTAATGGGGCGGGTGAGTGTAATACCTTCGAGCGAGGTGCATCGACTCAGTGCTACATAGGTTTGTCCGCCGGCAAATGCTCCTCCGGTAAAGTCTATTACGACACGCCTGAACGTAAGTCCCTGGCTCTTGTGTATAGTAATAGCCCATGCGAGTCGCAGAGGATATTGCTTGTATGTACCCAATACTTTTTCTTCTATGCGTTTCTCTTTTTCGTTGTAACTATATTTTATATTTTCCCACAACGATGGCTCTACGATGTGTTCGTCGCCATCTTCGAGTATGATGCTTATGCGGTAGTCGTCGGTTATATCCGATACGATACCGAGCGAGCCATTTACCCAGCGATGTTCGGGGTCATTCTTGATAAACATTACCTGTGCACCTACTTTCAGTTCAAGCTTGGCAGGAGTAGGGAGGCTGTTGGTGGGGAAGTCGCCTGTTATTTCACCCTCGAAGGTCATGGCATTTCCTTGCAGTGCGTCGAGGTGTTGTTCGTTGATACTATCCACTTGGTCGCGTCGGGTAGCAAGCGTTATCGAGAAGTCATCTTCATTATCGGTCGATGAAGTTGCTTTGTAACGACTGTTGAGTTGAGCCAATTCGGCACTACCGGCTTTATTGCAACGTATTTTGTCGAGAAGATTGATAAATTCAGGGTCGCTCTGGCGGTAGGCTTTACGAAGCTCTATGGGAACAAGCGAAATTTCACGGAAAACCTTTGCCGAGAAGAAAAACGGTGTGGTGTAAAATCGAGCCAGGATATCGCGTGTGTCGGATGTGACAACCGGCTCAAGTTGATAAATATCGCCCACCAACAGCAATTGCTTTCCACCAAACGGTGTGCGCATGTTGCCAGAGAAGACACGCAGAACACGGTCCATAAAGTCTATCATGTCGGCTCGCACCATTGATATCTCGTCGATTATAATCAATTCTACCTCCTTGAGCAACTTACGCTGTGTCTTGTTGTATTTCAGCAAGTCATATATGCGGTTGTTCTGTAGGCTCAAGTCGGGGTCATCGGGCATGATGGGCCGAAACGGCATCTTGAAGAACGAGTGTATTGTACTGCCTCCGGCATTGATGGCGGCAATACCTGTGGGAGCCAGCACTACATGCTTTTTGCGTGTGTGTGAGCATATATATCGCAAAAAGGTAGATTTTCCTGTGCCTGCCTTACCTGTAAGAAACACCGATTGGTGTGTGTATTGCAATAGGGCAAATGCATCTTGAAATTCGGCATTGTCGGTATCAATATTTCTTTCAGGATTGTTGAGCATGGTCTTATTCTTGTCTTTGTTTGCGATAAGCAAATGTACGATTATTTTGCCGATTTGGCCGAATATTATCTCATAAAATAGGCTGTGCCATTGATTTTATCGCCGACACAGCCTCATTATATAACCTTATCTTGTTGATTATTAGAAGCGATATCCGAATGTCAATTTTATTGAGTGATTGTTTGTATTCAATATGGTGAGTTGCGAGTCGCTCAGTGCTCCTTCGTATGCAAATATGCTATAGTCTTGTGTGCGGAAAACATAGGCTGCATCTATAAATATGTTGTTGTAGCGATAACCCAATCCACAACTTACGTTATGCACTTCTCCGGGTACTTGATAATGACATATTGTTCCTTCTGCAATAAGCGGTGTCATCCTGCCATTGAAATAGTCTTTATTGAGAGGCGAAGTCTCAAATGAATAGCCTGCTCGCACACTGAAGAGGGGTGTTATGCGAAATTCGGCACCTGCTCTTATGTTGTGTATGCCTTGTACTTGGCTTTTCATAATGTTGTTTGTGTAGCTATAGTCGGCATATATATCCGAGTAGTACATATCAGAGGTTGTGATGTATTCGTAGTCCAAGCTCAATATACCACCTTTATTGAATACAAATGCCATGCTACCCAAGAAATGCCATGGAGAGGTAAATTTGTAACCAATCTGTCCTATATCGGTCTGGTTGTCGAGATTGCTACTACTGCCTACGAGGGGTTTCCCATCGACATCGTTAAAGGCGTAGTCTACGGCTGCACTATATGTGTCGGTCATATTGTAGTATGTGGGAGTGTGTACAGCAAAACCCAATCGGATGAGGTTGATAGGACGATAAATCAGTCCCAATTTTACCCCCGTTCCATATCCCTTGGTGAGTAGATAGTTGCTCAGTTCAAAGCTGCCATCTGTTACACTTGTTCTTACATTTCTGTTGTTGTTGTTATTGACATTGACTTGTTGCAATTCCTCTCCATAGTAGCTCTCCATGTGGTAGCTTATGTTTGTTACATTGATGCTCAATCCCCAATAAAATACATCCTTGATATTGCCACTTATGTTGAAGTCATACTCGTCAATGCCACCTGTTGTAATGTTTGTAAGGTAGGCACTCCCTCTGCTTTGCATCGTGTTGTATATGGCGTTGTATTGATTGGTTGCACTACTTACAGATGTATGATATATCAGATGGGTGTTATATCCCAATACCGGTAACCAAGGCATGGTGTTGTATGGGTTGTACGAAGAAGTTATACCCAAATCGGCAGGAGGACATCCAAGATTAGATGCTTTCGATGCAATGAGTTGAGTAAGTGATGTGTGTATATTACTCCAATCGGCGCGGTATGCATTGTTGAAATTCATTACATTGTTATAAGCAAATCCGAAGTTCAGGTTGCGTAGTGCTCCACTCTTGAAGTTGATAACACCTATCACACCCAGGTTGTCGCCTGTAAAGTAAAAATCGTTGTTGTGATTGTTATTTCGTGGTAGGTCTACATGATTGTCATAGAAGTTAAAGCCTGCTGTAACAGATAGTTCCGAACTGCGGTATACGCCTATGCCTGCCGGATTTTGCTTTATCGATGTTATATCACCGCCCAGTGCACCGAAGGCTCCTGCCATTGCCGAGTAGCGAGCGGTTCCTTTGGTCTGGGTTGATATTGAGTTCAATGCATCCATTACACCCTGTCCCGACATAGATAGTGTTGCGGTGAGTGTGAGTGCTGTGACTATAAATATTCTTTTCATAACGTATGGTACAATAATGTTGTGTTATCGGCGATTTCCTCCGCCACGGCTACCTCCGCCACGGCTGCCTCCTGTTGTTGCACTGCTACTGCGACTGCTGCTCGATGAGCGCGATGGGCTTACACTGCTACTGCGACTGCTGTTGGATGATGCGCGAGACGGACTCACACTGCTACGGCTACTGCTCGATGAGCGAGAGGTGTTGACACTGCTGCCTCTGTTGCCACTGTTGCTTGCAGGTCGCGATGTGCTCACGTTGCTACGATTGTTGGTTACAGTGGTACGGTTGTTGGTATTTATGGTCGTAGTAGCACGGTTTCCTTCAACTTTGAGGTTGTTTGTGCGATTGTTTGCCGGTCTGTCCGACACACGATTGGGGGTTAAATTTTTAGTGTTATCGCCATTTACAACAACTTTGTTGCCACGATTGGACACTATGCTGCGACGGTCGTTTTTCTTGCTTGTTGCATCGTATGTGCCACCATATCGGTCACTGTCGTTATGAGGGCGTCGATTGCCATCGTAATAGCCACCGGGTCTGCCATGATTGTTGTCTCTGGCGGGACCACGTCCATTGTGGCTGTAGTAGGGTGCATGGTGGTGATGATGGTGATGATAGGGATCATAGTATCCGTAATGGTGATGATGGTGATGGTGATAGTAGGGGTCGTACCATCCATGGTAATAACCGGGATAGTACCATGGGTCATACCAAGGGCTGTACCATCCATAGTAACTCCATGTTCGCCAAGCCCAGCTCGAATATGAGTAGGGCGACCATGTGTAACTCCAATACCAAGGATTGGTCCATGTGGGCGTAACCCATGCGTATGAGCCATCGATATAAACATTCCAATCGTTGCTGTCAAGCATATATATTGTACTGTAGGCAGGGTCGCTTATGCTCACTGTATAGCGCGGATTGTAGAAACGGTGTATCTGTACGGTATATTCATAGTCGCTATGCGAGCCATTAAACCCGTTGAGATAATAGCCATCTTCCATTTGTATGTAGAGCGTGTCACCGGCTGCCACGTCGTCGCTGGTGTATACAAATGTGTTATCTATCTGTGTGCCTTCTTCGGCCACGGGTGCTTCGTACGATGCGTAGCCATATCGGCGGTTATATTCATCAACATCGCGTTCTTGACTATAATTTGATTGGGTCGCTTGAGTGCTTTGCGATGCTGGTGTGGCTGTTATAGTAATCACCTCTTTTTCCAGACGAGCCTCCTCTACAACAGGATTTTTGTCGCCGGGGGTATAGTAGATGTCATCCTCGATATAATAGCTTTGAGCCATCGAGGTTTGTAATATACTCATTAAAAGCATCAATGTGGCGATGGATAAAATCTTGTTTTTCATAAATTATATCTCCTATCTACGCTGTTCGTTTTACTGTTATGACAACTTTTATATCGAATGGTTTAATTGCTCATTGTAATTATCCTGTCTGTATGCTGTTTTATCCCACAATAGTAACAACCGAGCAATATATGCAGGGTGTGCTTTGAGATTTTTAGCTATGTGTGTTTAATGTTTTTACTATAAGTGCAAAAATAATGATTTTATCCATAAAAAACATAGCTGAGACGTTTTTTAACTATTTGACCTACTTGTCGTCAGCATTATTTTTTGCACCTTTGTGGCATCAAGAGTTATCACATTTGTAGCAAAGCAATGAAGAACTCAGAAATACGAACAGTTGCTATCTCGTTATCCAATTTTCTATCAATCCGAATAACTATTAATTCTAAGATAATTACAAATTCTGCGGTTGCTTTGGTGCGAAAAAAGAGACTGCCCAACTTTTGTTGTTAGACAGTCTCACTCCATCTTACCTCTTTGTAGGATGTGGTAAGATAATATTGGATAGATAATACACGGCTTACTATTGTTTCGCCTCTTCCAATGTATATTCATACTCTTTATTCCTATTGGGACGAAGGTCTATTGCAAACGACAGAAGGCTTATGCCCCAATAAATAAAGGAACATCCTATAAGGAAATCTATAGCAATCATAGCCGAGAAAGGCGACAAGAAAAAGAGTGTTGCCAAGATGAGTAGTAACAGTCCGTTAATGAGGTATAGCCACCATGTGTTATGGTAGCTCATAGAGATAAATGCCGATACAAGATTGCTTACACCTTTATAAAGAAATACAAAGGCAAAAAAGTAGGGCAGTATCATTGCGCTGAAACTTATGTTGCCCAACATCATGAAACCGACAAAAATGTCTATAATGCCACCAGCCAGCCACCATCCCCATCCGTGCGCCTGACGGGGGGTGTTGAAGGCTATTATAAATTGTATTATACCTATGAGTATGAGCATCCACAACAGGGTGGTGGTGATGGTGAAGTAACCTACCGACGGCGAAAAGAGAAACCAACATCCGCACGGTATGAGCAGTATGCCGGGAATGAGCAATATCCACCAATAACGGGTTTTGCCCCAAAAATTTCTTTCAAGATTTTCCATG
>JAFXAB010000016.1 GCA_017522135.1 Bacteroidaceae bacterium | reverse complement strand
TTCATAAAAAAGTTGTACCTTTGTGTATCAGGAGTTATGTCATTGATGCAAAACAATAAAGAACTCTGAAATAGGAACGGTTGCCATCTCGTTACCCAATTTCCATGCAACCCGAATAACCGTTTAATTCTAAGATAATTGCAAATTCTGCGATTTTTTCTGAAAAAATCCCTACCTTTGCATACTTATATATTGAGCTGTGATAAATAAAAAAACTCTAAGGAGTTGATGTAAAATATACAATGTCAAAGAAACCGGAACTTATTGTCATGCTTACATGGCATGACTATACTGTCGAAAATGCCATACAAGTCTTTGAAGAATGTAAAGACTCTATGGCTCGCTGTTGGGGAATGAAGGAACATTCACTACCCGTAGAACAGATGAAAGAGTTGTATGCTCGCATGCGTGCATGCGGTAAGACAACGTTTCTTGAAGTTGTAGCATATACCGAGGATGAGGGTCTTGCCGGTGCTCGACTTGCAGTTGAGTGTGGTTGTGATATCCTTATGGGTACAAAATATGCCGATTCGATCAATCAATATTGCCAAGAACAAGGATTGAAATACATGCCTTTTGTGGGAGAAATCGTCAATCGCCCATCGGTACTGACAGGAGATATAGACGATCTTGTACAAGAGGCCAAAGAGTGCATCGCTCATGGTGTATATGGCATCAACCTCTTGGGCTATCGTTACGTTGGCGATATTGATGCTTTGTATCATGCCTTTATGCAAGAGATTGATGTTCCTGTGTGTTTGGCCGGCAGCATCAACAGTTATGACCGCCTCGATGAGATAAAGACCCTTGCTCCTTCTTTGTTCACTATAGGTAGTGCTTTCTTTGAGCATAAGTTTGGCCAATCTATCACGGAACAAATAGATAATGTGTGCCGATATATGCAAGAGTAACAGAGACGGCTTTCACACCTTTGTTCTTTAAAAAAAATCAAAATCAGATCATAAACAGCATGTCAAAAAAAGTCGTCGAAACCCCGCTCATGAAACAGTATTTCGAGATGAAAACAAAGCATCCCGATGCTATCTTATTGTTTAGGGTAGGTGACTTTTACGAGACTTTTTGCGACGATGCCATTTCCACATCCGAGATACTGGGTATTACCCTTACACGTCGAGCCAATGGTGTGGCACAATCGGTCGAATTGGCCGGTTTTCCTCATCATGCGTTAGATACATACTTACCCAAGCTGGTGCGTGCCGGTAAGCGCGTAGCTATCTGTGAACAACTCGAAGACCCCAAACTCACCAAGAAATTGGTCAAACGAGGTATTACCGAGCTGGTAACTCCGGGCGTATCTATCAATGACAATATTCTCAATCATCGCGAGAACAACTTCTTGGCAAGTGTACACATTAGCAAGGGGGGGTATGGTGTTGCTTTTCTTGACATCTCCACAGGCGAATATATGGCAGCCGAAGGCTCGCCCGATTATATAGAAAAGTTACTCAACAACTTTTCTCCCAAGGAGGTACTGCTCGAGCGCAACAAACGTAAGGTCTTTGACGAGCATTTCGGGGCACGTTTCTTTACTTATGAGATGGAAGATTGGGTATATACCGAGGATGCAGCCACCGACAAACTGTTGCATCACTTTGGCACACGCAATCTCAAGGGTTTCGGCTTGCACAATCAACCCCATGCTATTATTGCAGCCGGTGCTATACTATATTATCTCGATATTACTCAACACACACATATAGACCACATTACATCTCTTTCGCGCATCGAAGAGGAGAAGTATGTGCGACTCGACAAATTCACTATACGCAGTCTTGAACTTGTCGACACAATAAACGAGGGAGGAAAAAGCCTGCTGGATATTATTGACCGCACAATAAGCCCTATGGGAGCACGCATGTTGCGTCGCTGGATTATCTTCCCGTTGAAGGATGTTGCTCCTATCAATGAACGACTCGATGCTGTGGAGTATTTCTTCCGACATCCCGAGGTTGAAGAGGCTGTTCGTCCACAGATGGAGTTGATTGGTGATATGGAGCGTATCATATCAAAAGTAGCTGTAGGGCGTATTACCCCACGCGAGATGGTACAATTGCGTGTGGCATTGTCGGCAGTAGCACCTATCAAAGAACTTTGTTCATCTATTACCGAGGCCGGTGCGTTAAGACAGATAGGCGACTTGCTCAATCCTTGCGCACAGATATGCGAGCGCATTGCGCGTGAAATTAATCCCGATGCTCCTACATTGATTAATAAAGGCAGCATTATCAATCGCGGAGTGAATGAAGAACTCGATTCGTTGCGCGAAATAGCCTACTCGGGCAAAGACTACCTCTTGCGATTGCAACAACAAGAAGCTGAACGAACCGGCATACCCAGCCTCAAGATTAGCTATAACAATGTTTTTGGCTACTATATAGAGGTGCGCAATACCCACAAAGACAAAGTACCCGCCGAATGGATTAGGAAGCAGACACTTGTCAGTGCCGAGCGCTATATCACACAAGAGCTCAAGGAGTATGAAGAAAAAATCTTGGGTGCTGAAGAGCGCATCCTCGCACTTGAAACACGCATATTCAACGACCTTGTATTGTCTCTTGGCGAACACATTGCAACTATACAACTCAATGCCAATTTAATAGCGCGCCTCGATTGCTTATTGTCGTTTGTCACAGTAGCTCGCGAAAATCGTTACATTCGCCCCGAAATAAACGACACACTCGATATAGATATAACCGAAGGTCGTCACCCTGTTATAGAAAAACAACTACCCATAGGCGAGAGTTATATATCCAACTCTATATCATTGGGAAACAACTCACAACAAATCATAATGATTACCGGTCCCAATATGGCCGGTAAGTCGGCACTACTGCGACAAACTGCTCTCATTGTACTCATGGCACAGATAGGCTCTTTTGTTCCGGCCGAAGCCGCTCGTATAGGTATTGTCGATAAGATTTTTACTCGCGTGGGCGCATCAGACAACATCTCGGTGGGAGAGAGTACATTTATGGTAGAGATGAATGAGGCGGCCAATATTCTTAACAACCTGTCTGAGCGCAGTCTTATTTTGTTTGACGAGTTGGGTCGTGGTACAAGCACCTACGACGGTATCTCTATTGCATGGGCTATTGTCGAACACATACATGAGCACCCTAAAGCACAAGCCAAGACACTCTTTGCTACCCACTACCATGAGTTGAATGAGATGGAACGTTCTTATAAACGCATTGCCAACTATAATGTGTCGGTACATGAGGCCGATGGCAAGGTAATATTCTTGCGTAAATTGATACGAGGAGGTAGTGAACACAGTTTTGGTATTCATGTAGCACGATTGGCCGGCATGCCTCATAGTATAGTGAAACGTGCCGAGCAAATCCTCAAACAACTTGAGTGTGAAAATCGACAAAACGAGATATCGAAGAAGTCTACATGTGAATTGGCCTCTACACGTGGCGGTATGCAACTGAGTTTCTTCCAACTCGACGACCCTGTTTTGTCGCAAATACGCGATGAAATTCTCCACACCGACATCAACAACCTCACTCCTGTTGAAGCTCTGAACAAACTCAACGATATCAAAAAAATAATTACCGGCAAGGGATAAAATCGCTGTACCGGTAATCAATTATATTTTCGCTATCGCACATCCCGTTATTTACGACGTTTGCGTGAGACGGCCTTTCCGGCCGAAATTTCATAATTGAACTTTCCGCTACTCTCGTCAACGTTGCCTCCTTTACGACGGGTGCGACGTGCTGGATGTTCATCGTTTTGAAATCTACTTTCGCCACGACTGCCACGAGCACGCTCTCCGCGAGGCATCTCTTCGTTACGTACATGGCGACTGTTGCGATACTCTCTGCCGGTTTTCTCGTTCTCTTTGGCATCACGCACTTTACCTTTACCTTTGCCTCTATTACCCTCTCCACCATACTTCTTGTCGGGGTCGGCTATCTCGGCATAGATGCGATTGCCGTAGAAATCGGCGTGCTTGAGAGCCGCTACCACTCGACGAGAGAATTTTTCTTCGACATCTATGAGTGAGTAGCCCGTAAAGAGGTCTATACGGCCTATATTAATGCGTCCCGGCACATGCTCATTGATAAGGTCGAGTATATTGTAGGGGGTACATCCGGTAGCTTTGCCTTGATTGATATAGATACGGGTAAATCCCTGCTCGGCTTGGCAAGACCCCTTTTCGCGACGGTCATCCTTGCCTTTCGACTTGCGTTCGCGGGGCTTTTCGTCGGGCAGGTCAATGTCAGGAGCATCACGGTAATACTCCAATAAACGGTTAAATTCGAGCGATATAAAACGGCGTATCAAATCTTGATCATCCAGCCACGAAAGACGACGGAATATAGGAGGCAACAGAGGTTCTATTTCACTCTCATTTACTTCAACTTTCTCGATGCGGTCGACAAGATTGAATAATTGCTTTTCACATATTTGCTTGCCCGAAGGTATGTGCTCACGCTCAAAGGTCTTACCAATAATCTTTTCGATGGCACGTATTTTTCCCTTCTCGCGGCTGTGTACAATAGCAACCGATATACCCGACTTGCCGGCGCGACCGGTACGACCACTGCGATGGGTATAGGTTTCAATATCGTCGGGTAGTCCATAGTTGATAACATGTGTCAAGTCGGTAACATCCAAGCCACGCGCGACCACGTCGGTAGCCACCAAGAGTTGTATATTGCGCACACGGAACTTTTGCATCACCAAGTCACGTTGCATTTGCGAGAGGTCGCCATGTAACGACTCGGCATTGTAACCATCCGATATGAGCGCATCGGCAATCTCTTGTGTCTCGCGACGAGTACGACAGAATATAATACCGTATATGTCGGGGCAATAGTCGGCAATACGTTTCAGAGCCAAATACTTATCATTGGCCTTTACCATATAATATACGTGACGTACATTCTCGGCTCCTTCGTTGCGACTACCTACAACTATCTCCTTGGGATTATTCATGTAGTTGCGGGCTATTTGCTCGATACCGGCCGGCATCGTGGCAGAGAAGAGCAACATCTTGCGATTGTCGGGTACAAATGCCAGAATTTCATTGATGCTGTCAAGAAATCCCATATTGAGCATTTCATCGGCTTCGTCCATAATGACAGTGGTAGTATTGCTCAACGAGATGCAACCACGATTGATAAGATCGATTAAGCGTCCCGGTGTAGCAACAACTACGTGGCTACCTTTACGCAGGGCGCGTATTTGTACTTCAATATTTGCTCCGCCATACACAGGTGTAATGCGTATATTGGGTATATACTTGGCATAGTCGGCGAGGTCGCCTGCTATTTGCAAGCACAACTCGCGAGTAGGAGCCATAATGAGAGCTTGCGGGTATAACTTGTTGATATCTATGCGTTGTAGTAAGGGCAATCCAAAGGCTGCGGTCTTGCCGGTACCGGTTTGCGCCAATGCAATGAGGTCGGTTTCTTCACCCAGTAATAGGGGTATCACCTGTTCTTGCACGGGCATGGGAGACTCATAGCCCATCTCGGCAATGGCCTTCAAAATGGAGGGTACTATACCCAATTCTTCAAATGTCTTCATTGATAGTAGTGTGATAAATAAAAAATGCACCCGCTGCGGTTGCGGGTGCAAAGGTAGTAAAAAATTGATGGATATTGTCTTACTTACACTACTTTGAGATATAACAATCTAAAGGCCGTGGTTAGCGATATTGCATAGCTATTTCCTCGGGCAAATAGTTTTCTTGACACATGCACACTTTGGATGAAAATTCGATGGCATACTGCACTATGGGAGCCCATTCGTCGAGCGTGAGCGTATTGAGATTGTCAAGGGTAATATTGTGTCGTATAAGACCAAAGATAATACCTGCGTTGAACGTATCGCCGGCACCAATGGTGCTGACAGGCTTGCCTATATCGGGCACATCAAAATGGCGATGCCCTTGTTGACAATAGAACTCTACACCCTTGCCTCCACGTGTGTAGATAAAATTAGGGCAGTAGAATTTTATCTTATCTATGTATACTTTCTCGGGATTGTCAAGCTTATAAAGTGTTTCAAAATCCTCATCCGAACCGCGTACAATGTTGGCGTATTCAAGATTTTCTATTATAGAGGGCATGAGTTTCATTGCCTCGTGACTGTGCGCTTTGCGAAAATTCGGGTCGTAATATACAATAGCCTTGCGCGTATTGGCAAACTCGAGAATTTCAGTAATACGGTTGCGCAGAGCCGGGTTGACCGAGAAGTATGAGCCAAAGATGATAATATCGCCCTCATTGATAAGAGGGATGGCGACATTGAGGCGGTCGGCAGGAAATTGATGATAGAATGTATACTCGGCATTATTATTTTCGTCGAGAAAAGCCAAAGATACCGGAGTTTTGCCATCTTTGGGGTTGTATATATCGATGTGGCCGGTATCAACACCATTTTTTTGCATAAACTCCATGATGTCCAGGCCAACACGATCGTTGCCCAACTCTGTTACCAAAGTCGTTTTCATTCCCAGTCTACCCAATGTGATGATAGAGTTGAATGTAGAGCCACCGGCTACCGACTTGCGAGGTTGCCACTCACCATCTTGATTTTTTCCAAAGATGATGTCGAGGATGGTCTCTCCTATTCCAATGATTTTTTTCATAGCCTTTTTTGATGTTCTTACTTTATTAATCAATACTACTTCTTTGACAAATCTGAGCCTTCAAATTGTCTGATTGCGTCTTTCCACTCATCGCTGATAGGAGCACTTACACCTGCTTCAACATCAAAACCCACCATGATGGTGCGACAAGTACCTTTTACCTCACCGGTAGTGGTGTTGACAATGCGTTGCATCAACTTGAAACTGCGATTGCCTATCTCTATACAGCAGGTCTCTACGGCTACTTGCTCGTATGAATATATAGGCGACAGGAAGTCGGCATTGACGTTGGCTATAACCACATCGGCTTTACGCCAGTCGATAGATTGTTTTTTTACAGCTTCAAAGTAACGACTCTTGCCCAAGTCGTAGAATGTAAAATAGACCGAATTATTGACATGACCCAATGAGTCAATATCATTAAAACGCAGTTGTAGCGGATAGCTGTGGTGAAAAGCTGTAACTTGGTTCTCTTGTTCCATTGTTGTATCATTATTTGAGATATATATTCTTAATTACGAGGCGACCTATGTGAGTATTAAGTCGATCTAAGAGTACACGTCTATTCATAAACAACTCATTACGAAGTACGGCCGACGATAATTTTACATGCAAGGTACCCTTGTCAAAGTGTATAGCCATGGTGCATTTATCTACAGCCTCGCCCATACACTCTTTCCATGCCGCACGCACTCGTGCGGCATCAAGTCCTATATCAAGGTGGTTTTCTCGCAATATCTCGTCGAGTATTTCACTCAATGCTTGTGCTTCTTTTCTTTTCATTTTTTCAGGGCATTAAGGTAAACTCTCCATTTGAGACACTATATAGGCAGTGTTGTGCGGTAGTACGTCGCACAATACGGTCGATATATTCGCGATTGGTGTCGGTAATAAATATCTGTCCGAATATATCGCTCGAAACGAGTTGCATAATGCGCTCGACGCGCTCCGAGTCGAGCTTGTCAAACAAGTCGTCAAGTAGCAATATCGGGGTTGTATTGCCATTATTGGCAAGGAAATCATACTGCGCCAGTTTTAAGGCAATCAAGTAGGTCTTACATTGCCCTTGAGAGCCTATACGTTTCATGGGATATTGGTCTAACGTCATCTCCATATCATCACGATGAATACCCTTGGTAGTATAGCCGAGTATAAGATCGCGATGGCGAGAGTCGGCAAGTTGTTGCAAGAGGTTGCCATCGGTCATGTGTGAGCGATATGATAGACCTACTTGCTCATTGCCATTGGATATGAGCCCATAAAAGTGATTAAAAACAGGTATAAACCGGTTGAGAAAAAGGTTGCGAGTATTGTATATTACAGTAGCCGCATGATCCATTTGCTCCTCCCATATCTCATACAGCATGGGATCGCTCACCTCCTGGCGCAAGAGAGTATTGCGCTGTTCAAGTGCTTTGTTATAACGAATAAGAGTGTCGAGGTAGGGCTTATCCCACTGCGAAATAACCATATCTATAAATCTGCGACGCTCGTCACTGCCACCTTGTATCAACGAGGAGTCGTCGGGCGATACCATTACCAGAGGCGCAAACCCGATATGGTCCGACAAACGGTTATACTCTTTCTTGTTGCGCTTGAATGATTTTTTCTGTCGTTTCCTTATACCACATGACAACACCTCGGGCATTTCGTTTCGCTCGTAAAGACCTTGCAACATAAAGAAATCTTCACCATGTCGTATGTTTTGCGAGTCGGCAACATGGGTAAAACTCTTACAGAAAGATAAATAGTATATGGCATCAAGCAGATTACTCTTGCCCATACCATTGTTACCCACAAAACAATTGATATTATCCGAGAAGCTGAGATCGGCTTGGGCAATATTCTTGAAGTTGATAATGGATAACTGTTGCAGTATCATGATATACGGAAGTTTTTTTAGAGTGATTGCGTTACTTTATCGATAATGGCAGGGATAAATATACACAAGCCTGCACCTACGGCAGTGATGGCACTGAGCAATACTGCGGCCGCGGCTATATCCTTGATATGACCTATTGCAGGGTGTCTCTCGGGTGTAACATGGTCGCATAGGCGTTCAATGGCAGTATTGAGAGCTTCGGTTATCCACACATTACCTACCAATATGATGGCAATAGCCCATTTGACAGGTGAGAGTGATACCCACCATCCTACCACGGCAACACATAGTGTTGCAAAAAGGTGTATCCATGTATTGTGCTCATGAAAGAGCAACTTCAGTCCTCGCCCTGCAAATATAAAACTACGAAATCGTTCTCGTAACGAGAATCGGTGTTTTGCATCTCTATCTCTCATAACTATTCTTTTACCATCCGCCACGGGCGCCGCCACCACCGGTCATACCGCCACCAAAGCCACCACCAAATCCACCGCCACTGCCACCACTGTTTTTGGGTACGACAATCATGGGTATGATGTATGGAATAACATTGCGCTTATGACAGTGTTGACAAGTATATACTTTTTCGCCTTTTCCGGGCGATAAAGTTGTGGCCGGTAGTATAATATGATCGTGTGCTATGCTGTAGGCCTTGGCATGGCAATGTGGACATTCGCTATATTGAGTGTACTTCTTATCAAACCTGAACACCTCGGTATTTTGGCAATTGTGGCACATCCACACATCGTAATCTACCGATCCTATGCGCTCTTCGGTATCTTCTTGGGGAGAGAGATATCGGTTATCTTCCACCTCCGAGAGTCGTTGCATTGCCGTGCCACAATTGCCACAGTTGCGAGGCATTGTGCGCATTTTTTTCATTACTTGTCGACAATATACATAGTTTATGACACCCCATACGGGAAAAAATATTGCCAATAGGAGTATTGCCAAGTTGTTGCTGTTCAACTCCTTGTAACACTGATAAGGAGCATTGCGATACTTGCTTACAGTGCGCTTGATGCGTACAGAGAGTAAGAAAGAAATAAACAAGCTCAATAGCACATACACATATAATAGCGTGTACAAAGCAGCCTTGTCGGCCTCGTCAAAGAGAGGCTCATCGGCTATCAACTCGGCCGATGCTTCGGGAGTCATGATGATGTGCAGAGTCTGTTCTACGGCATCACTCATACCTTTTCCGTAAGCACCCTCGCGAAATGACGGTGTGATATACCGGCGTATGATACGGCTGCATAATACATCGGGTAATACACCCTCTATGCCATAACCAGTGCGTATAACAATCTGACGTTGATCCATAACAGCTATAAAAAGCAATCCGTTGTCATTGCTTGCCTTGCCTATACCCCAATGTGTAAAAAGTTCGGTGGCAAAGTTGTCTATGTCTTCATTGCCTATAGAGGGAAGTATTACCACAGCGGCCTCGACACTGTTGCTGTCTCGCAGCTGTGCAAGCATTGTATTAATATGTAGGCGTGAAGCACTATCAATATAGCCATCGGGGTCGGTAACGTATTGTGTACGATCTGCTACTTGTACGTTAGGAACGCTCTCTACAGTATATTGACGAGCTTGCATGGGTAGTGCTACATGCAACAAGATAGCAGTGAGGAGATAATATAAGACTCTTTTCATAACAAATTCTTTTTTATACAGCCGGCAGACTCATTCCGTTTATTTTGCGATAGAGGTCAAGAGCATACACGTCGGTCATTCCCGATATATAGTCAATGGCCGCCTGCAGCTTGCCATATAGGGTCTCGGCATGGGTTTCGTATTGTTGGGGGACTTTATTCAGTATGAGCTGAGAATAGTTCTTTTCGGGATAAAGCACCGCATCTATGAGCTTGTCGAGCAGTTCGGTTATGATACGATTACCGGCCAATTCAATATCAAGAACGTCACCGCTGCGATATATCTTGTCCCAAGCCACCTTGGAGCAGTGGGCATAGGCATTGCGGGGTGTCGGGGATATGTGGTCGATAAGAGAACCTTTAAAGGAACCACCGAGCAACTCGTCTTCGTGCTCAACAAATAATTGAGAACACTCGTCGATGAGCAATCCTATAACACGCGAGCGCAAGTAGGCTATCTGCTCATTGCGGTCATCGGCAATTTTCAGCACTTCATGAATATGGGGCAACTTCTCAGGCTCGAAGAACTCCATTAGCAACTCCTTGGTCTGGTTGGTTGTGAGCAACTTGAGTTTATGAGCATCCTCTATATCCATAATTTGATAGCAGATGTCGTCGGCCGCTTCCACAAGATATACCAACGGATGCCTATGAAAACGCAGGCCACTATCTCCATCGGGCAAAAGGCCAAGGTCTGATGCTACACGACGAAAGTCATCGCTTTCCGAGGCAAAAAAGCCCGATTTACCCTTCTTCGTAGAGAGTGTCGAGGCATAGGGATACTTTACTATTGATGCAAGGGTTGAATAGGTAAGAGCAAAACCACCTTTGCGTCGTCCCGAAAATTGATGCGTGAGTAGACGGAAAGCATTGGCATTACCCTCAAAGTGTGTAAAATCGTTCCATTCCCATTCGCTGAGCATATCTTTCAAGGCAAGCCCCTTACCCTCGGAGAAGTATGTGGCAATAGCTCGCTCACCCGAATGCCCAAAAGGAGGATTGCCCAAATCGTGAGCCAGGCACGCTGCTGCAACGATAGAGCCCATGTGCATGATTTTTTCTTCGGCAGGTGTTCCGGCATACTTGGGTGCAAGTGCCACCGAGACATTGGTACCCAACGAGCGACCAACGCATGAAACCTCAAGACTGTGAGTAAGGCGATTGTGTACAAAGATACTACCCGGTAACGGGAAAACCTGTGTCTTGTTTTGCAGACGGCGAAATGGTGCAGAAAATATCAGGCGGTCATAATCGCGCTGAAAATCGGTGCGGGTATGCACTCGTTCATCGTGAAACTCTTCCATGCCAAATCGCTTGGCCGAGATGAGCTTTTCCCAGCTCATGCATTGGAGGGTATCTTTGTCCGGTATCATTGCAGTGTATAATCTTGGGCAAAATTATTGGTATGCAAATGTACTAATTTTTGCTCAATACACACATGTTTTTGAGGTCGCAAGGAGAGAGTTTTATGTTATATGCTGTTAAGTGACGTGTAAATAATTACTACGGAGATATTATCGGATGATCCATTGGGCAATTGTACCACTGCCGCGACCACCGTACGATGCATATATCAGGCATAATGGAAAGAATAATTGCATTACCGGAGTTGTAAGCCGGTCTTGCATGGCCTCCTTGTAAATGTGATGAGCAAACATGCGCAACTCGTTATCGTTCTGCCGGCGAGCCTCTCGTAATATGTGTGCCGCCAGCAACACTTGGCGATATAATACCAATCGCATCAATCGGTGCTTGCGCGAGTGCCCTATCACATCAATATCCTTGAGCGTGTGCCTTACTGCTTGATAAAAATTTTTATAGCCATCGATATGTGTGCGTGCAGTAAGTGTGTTTTCGTGCAGATAAACGGTAGCCACAGGAGGCTCTTCGAGCCAATAAATCCTTTGAGAATGCAATAAAAGACGCAAACCCAGGTTCCAATCTTCCCACCCGTTGTAAGCCTCTTGCCAACCACCTACCTCACGGATAAGTTGTGTACGCGCCGAAAAACGTTGGGTCGACAGTGTTCCGTGTATGATATGAGGCTCCGGCTCGGGAGAAAATACAGCTTTGGCAAGGAAAGTATTTGTGCCGTTGTGAAAGTTGATGGTTGCGCCTATTATATCGGCATCGGGGTGTGATGCAAAGGCTCGCATATAGCGCGATACCGTCTCTTTGTGCATTTCATCGTCGCTGTCAAAGAACATCATATATCGGCTCTCAACAAGCTCCAGCCCCTTGTTTCTTGCAGCCGAAGCACCGGGTTGCAATTGCTGTACTACCTCTATACATAGTTGCTCCTCCCGATAATCTTGTTGCATTTTATAACACACGGCAAGCGAATTGTCGGTAGAGTTATTATCTACCAATATCACTCGCAATGGACGATAGTCTTGCGCTACGACAGATGCCATCGTGCGAGGCAATTCCTTGGCACGATTATACACCGGTATCACTATGCTCATCACTTCTTTCATGTTTCAAAGATAGTGAAAGGTGAGCGAATAAAAACTAAGTTTACTTAAGTTTTTATTCCGAACCGCATCCTATCTTATCTAAAGATAGTGAAAGGTGAGCGAATAAAAACTATGTTTACCCAAAGTTTTTGTTTCGAGCCACATTCAATCTTCAATAATGATAGTGATATTTGGCGTTTTTTTTCTAAGTTTGCAATATGAAACTGAATGTGCTTATATGTACTCTTAACGATGGTATAGCCCGCGTGCCGGATATATTGTTGCCTCGGCGTGCCGATGTAGACTATATTATATCGATGCAATATACCGATGATACATATTTGCAGCAAATACCACAGGAGCTACGAGTGCGTAGCGATGTACACGTTGTCACTCAATCGGGCAAAGGATTATCTCGCAATCGCAACAATGCCTTGAAGCATGCTACCGGCGATATTGCACTCATAGCCGATGATGATGTGCATTATTGCAATCAATATTTCGATCGTGTTATCAATGCTTTTGAGCATGATAGCAGGCTTGATATAGCGCAATTCATGATAAAAGCTCTCGACGGAGGATACATAAAAGATTATCCCAATCACACCTATACCTATCCACATGTAGCTAAGGGTATGTATGTAACATCGCCCGAAATAGCCTTGCGAGTAGCATCGATAAAGGGTCGCTTGTTCTTTGACGAGCGTTTTGGATTGGGTTCTCCATATTTTGTATGCGGAGAAGAAGAGGTGTTTTTTTACGATGCCTATCGCATGGGCATGACTATTCGTTTCTTTCCCGAATATGTAGTAGAAGCACCTTCCGATAGTACAGGTATGCGCACATACACCGATGAGCGGGTAATGATGGCCAAAGGTGCGATACACTATCATCTGCATGGTATATCATCGTGGTTAAGAATGTTCAAGTTTGCGTTGACATCGGCATTGTCGCGTCGAGGGCGTTTCGATGTACTGTTGCGCAATACATACAAGGGTATAAACTATTATAGAAAGGTGGTACAGTATGAAAATCCTATTGGTCGGTGATGCAAGCAATTTTCATTGGACATTGGCTCAGGGACTGCGACAAATAGGACATGAGGTGACTGTAGTGTCCAACAGTGGTGGGTGGATGAATACCGGTAGCGATATATCCATTCGTCGCAAGAGCTATGGTGCGATAGACTCAATGATGTACCTTGCCAAGATTGTGTCGTTGTTGCCATCGTGGAGCAACTATGATGTGGTACAGATTGCAGGTCATGGTTTTTTCAGCCTTCGTCCCGAGAAAAATTTGGCAATTTTCCGCCAATTGCGTCGCCAAAACAAGCGTATATTTATGGAGGCCTTGGCTACCGACCACTACTATACCAAGGCTTGTTTTGATGGTAAGACCTATCGTTACTCCGACTATTTCATAGGAGATAAACCATTCAACAGACCCAATTACAACAAAGAGCGAGAAGCCTATCTTGAGGGAGCCAACCGAGATGCCAACATTGCCATGGCCGAGGAGTGCGATGGTATAGCAGCGTGCCTATGGGAGTATTTTGTAGCATACGAGCCCGAATATGCTCATAAGCTGGCATATATACCCATCCCCATCAATCTCGATGAAAATCCGGTGCGTAATATTCCCGATACTATTGAACAACTACGTTTCTTTATTGGTATACAGCACGACCGATCTATTCTCAAAGGTACCGATATAATGTACGATGTACTCAAACAATTGCACAAGGATTATAAGAACGAATGTCATATAACAGCGGTAGAGAGCTTGCCTTACAAGGAGTACAATCGTGTGATGTATGAGTCGGATGTGCTTATAGACCAACTCTACTCCTATACACCTGCAACCAATGCCCTCTTGGCTATGGCCAAAGGTATTGTAGCTGTTAGTGGTGCAGAGCCGGAGTATTGCAACTTTATAGGTGCACACGATTTACAACCTGTAGTAAATGTCATACCGGATGCCGATGCAATATATGGAACATTGGAAGAACTTATTTTACATCGCGATCGCATCCCCCAAATGTGTCGCGACAGCCGTCTCTTTGTAGAACGGTATCACGATTACCGAAAGGTAGCACAACAGTTTGTCGATTTCTGGTCAAAATAGAATACACATATCCACATCGCTATTATCATTCGCCTTTCTCTATTCCTTGCCATTTGTCATAGAGGAGTTTGGCACATACGACTATCGTTGCCAAGGTGATAATCCAGGCCAATGGGCGAATATACAAGTAACACCCAAGGGACGCCATGGCAACAAGAGAGGTAAGTCCGGTGGCACCCCAAGCTTTGCGCCCGGGTTCTATGTTATAGTTGTGTCGACACACGGCATAGATGATAATGAGATAGAGTATAAATCCTACAGTGTAGGAAGCTCCTACGCCGGCCAATCCGAAGTAATGGTAGCCGACGATATTGAGTGTAAGGGTTATGGTATCCGATAGTAACTCGGTAATGAAATATAGCTTGCCACTACCCTTGGCCAATAACACAAATCCTATAGACCAAGAAATGGCTTTGAATGAAATGCCCTGTATGGCAAGTAGCAGATAGCCATTGATAGTGTAGAAATCGGATGTATAGAGCAATCGTACCATCACCGGATGCAATACAATAAAGATGGCTATGATAGGAGCCAACATGAGTTGCATCATCTCAACTTGTTTACCCACATGCAACGACAGGCTTGCATTGTCTTTGGCAACCCCCGACAATCGAGGATAATATTCCATAGCCATTGCTGTAAAAATAAGCCCCACATACTTGTTCATAAGGGTAAAACCTGCTTGGTAATAGCCCACTGCAGCCTCACCACTACGCGCATTGAGATAGGCTGCAAAAATGTATGAGAAAAGGGTTGTGATAAAGGAACTGACAGTCATAAATACGCCCAATGTCACCATTTCACGACCTTGTTGCGCGGTTTGGCGCATAGATAAGTCACTCTTTTCTATTGTACGGTCTTTGTACAACAGGGTCACTATGAGCGTGGCAGCTGCATATAAAATGAGCGAAGGAACAATGCCATCCAAGCCCATAAAATAATATAGTGGTACCGATACGACCAATGCCGCAAATGAGCCATATACCGAGCAACGAGCCAGTCGCTTGAGTTGTTTTGTTCCTTGCAAGACAGCCTGCTCGCCCGACGCAAGGGCATTGAATAACAAGGTGCATGACAACCATACAAAGCCCCATATATGCTCATTGTCACCAAAGGTATAGCGACTGAGTAGTGGAGAGAGGGATATGAGAACCAAAGCACCTAATAGACCAACAAACCACGACCAACGGCGCACTACAGTAACTATGCGTGACAATTCGTTGTTGTTATCGCGGTTGTGAGCATCCGATATTTCGCGTACCGAACTACTGCGGATGCCCAGCCCGGTAAGTGCAGTAATCGTCTCTATAGCATTGTTATACAACCCAATAATACCAATACCCACACTACCCAACAGCACAGCAATAACTTTGGTGCGTATGACAGAGCATAAGATACCCACGACTTGTACACCGCCAAAGATAGCTACGGCCTTGGTAATGACACGATATAGGTTGTTATCGGATGATTGGCTCATAGAGTTATGCGATATGTTTCATAAATAGTACCTCGCGCACCGAAACCCTCCTTTTGCGACAATAATCCTCGATTAAGGTATTGACCACCCTCCTCGGTTGAAATGCCAAAGTCGAAGTATCGACACGTGCAATATTCTTGTTCTATAAGATGCGTAAACAGCATATCCAATGCACCACACTTTTTACCCTCGGGCGAAGCACTGATGTATTGAGCATGAGCAACCTTTCCGGTATTAAAGACCACACATCCGGCTACTACCTGATTGTCAAGCACAGCTGTATACAGCTGTATATGAGCAGGAAAACGACTGTGCAACAAGTTTATTTCGTCGAGTGTATGCACAGGAGAGACGTGATGTCGTTGTTGCAGATTATTCTCCAAGACAGTCCAAAATGGGGCAAAATCGTTGCTTTTGAGAATCGTAACGCCATATCTCTTGGCTCGTTTGATACCTCTGCGACGCAACTCGGCATACGGCAACGATGTTGCAAGGTCGATAGTAGATGAGAGGTTGCATGCTACACGCTCGGCACGCACACGGTAGAGTGCATACAACTCACTATCGTGTGGATAGGTGTGGTATATGTGCGGTACCGGTTTGTATATCCAATGAGCGAGACCCTGTCGCTTGAAATAGTTCAATGTTGCCTCAAAGATGTCAAGGAGTTGTATCGATGACAATGAGGCAAGAGAAACAAAACCGCCATAAGTGAGCCCGCCATGCGAGATAATCTCACTGTTGTGTAACGAGGCCGGAAGTATAGCCACCAACTTACCTTTGTTATATATCATCAGAGAAAAATCGACAAAACGTTGTGCGTGATACTCCATATAATCACGCTTAAACAAGAAAGTCCCGTTGGCCGAGTTCTCGACCATGGTATCCCACAACTCCTTGTCTTCGGGTGTATATTTTCTTATTTCGTATGCCGATATCATAATGCTTTGTTTTTGATTTTTAGATGTCGAGCCATAGCTCAGGATTGAGTTTTTCCATCTCTTTGCGTATCTGGAAAGATAGTCGGGTGCGGTTGTTGTCTTTAGGATCGCTGTATATCACACCCAAGTCTTGCCTTATTTTTACTTTATCACCTGCTTTTACATACACTTCTATAAGACCTGTATATACGGTATAATAATTGCCATGACGTATCATAACAGCTTTTTCGGCACCGCCAAAAGAGAACACACGTGCTACCTCGCCATCAAAAATAGCGCGAGCCTTTGTTCCCGGTGTTGTCTCAATGTCTATACCCAGGTTGTTCTTGTCGAGATACTTAAATTCGGGATGCTTTTGTAATCCGAAGTGACCTACAATGCGATATTGGCCCTGTATGGGGAATGGGAGTTTACCTTTGTTTTTCTCAAAACTACCCGACAACTCTCTATCGGCACGAGTCATCTGAAATTGAGAATGTCCCGACTTGCCATCGCTCTTTTTCTTGTCCGACTCTTTTTTTGCCTCGGTATTGGAGTCTGTTTCGCCTTGTGTTGTCGTCTTCTCGGCGGCAAGGCGTTTGGCCTCAGCTTCAGCCTCGGCACGTGCCCTTTCGGCGGCTTTACGCGCTTCTTCGGCAATAATATCGTCTATTTGTTTATTGAGTTTATTGATGCGGGCACGTTGCTTGTCGGCCTCTTTGCGTAGCGATTTTTCGTTCTTACGCAACTGTGCCACAAACTCGTTTTTCTCACGTTTTTTATCTTTGAGTTGATTGGCTTCTTGTGTGCGAAATTCTATTATATTCTTGCGCTCGGCAATGAGCGAGTCGAGGCGAACTTGTTGCTGAGACAACTCTTCTTGTTTCACGACAATCTCTTGCGATTGTCTTTTGCGCCATTGCGAAAACTCCTTGAGATAGCGCATGCGACGTATAGACTGCTGAAAAGACTCGGCCGAGAAGATAAACAAGATTTGGTCGTAATGGTTGCCTCCGCGTCGCATATTGCGTATAGCCTTGCCGTATGAACTTTGTTTATTTTTCAACTCTTGCTTGAGTAGGGCTATGGAATCTTGCAAAAGACGTTGCTTACGGTTGAGACGCGATACCTCGTTATTGAGTTTTTTGATAAACTTATCTTGGTCTTTTATTTCGGCATTAAGCAGTTCCATCTCCTTTATCATGCTATTGGCACTCTTCAAGGTCTTTTGCAATTCACGATTGGTCTTTCGCAACTCGCTTTCGGCCAATTCTTTATCGTGTCGCAAATCCTCGACATTTTGAGCAGTGGCACCCCCGACATACAGGAAGAGCACTACGGTTAATAGGGAGAATATTTTTTTCAAAAAATTCATTTTATGAATGATTTGATTAAATCCAACATATATACTTCGTTGTAATTCTTAAACGGATTATTGTCAATAGTTACCGGAACATTGAACGAGGCCGATGTGTAGGCTATCTCTGCCTCATAGCTATCGGTGTCATCCTTTATTGTTACCTTGATATAGGTGGGCAGGAGGTGTTCCATGACAGTGTCATAGTCGCTGTACTTACACTCAAAACGTTGCGAAACGCCTTCTTGACCACCGCTTACCTGAACAAGTTGTTGCTCATCAAAGTCAAACATATAAGTAACTTGTGCAGGCACAACTTTGGGGGTCATTATCCATTTGGGCAGTGCCATGTCTATATCAAAATCCTTAAAGTTCTCTGTGGTTATCTCCTCCTTACCCAATATAAAGGGCTTGCCCAACAAAACGCACTGTATATTACTGAATGATAGAGCGAAAGGCAATATTGCTTGTATATTGTCAAAATCGGTCGATGATGCACTTTTGTTTAGCTTTTCATATACATGTACCTTGTCGGGGGTTATAATCATGCGAGCAGCCTCTATACCCAAGAAGGGGCGTAATGATATTTGTATAGCTTCGTTGTGAACCATGCGCAACTCGAAAGACGATGTAAATCCTGCTACCGACACATTTCCTTTGGCTACAAAGGTGTCCCATGCACCATAAGCCTCAATCATCTCGGTATAGCAGTTTCTTTCCTGCTTTTCGCCGGGTACAGTGGTTACATCGGCAATAGCAGACTCTTTGCCGGTTTTACAACCGACAATGGATGCAATAAGCATAATTACCAATGTTATCCAAATATATTTTTTCATTCTTCCAAGTATTGCTTTTGAGTGATTTTTTGCTCCAATATTGTGCGTTGAGGCGAGAGTTCAAGAGCTTTCTGCCACTGCTCAATGGCGTTGTCTACCTCGCCAAGCATGAAGAGTATATCGCCATAATGCTCATAGTACTCGGCCGAGGCTTCTTCTGCGGGCGAAAGATTGTCTATAGCTTTTTCTATATATATACGAGCCAATGAGTAGCTGCGCATCTTAAACAACACCCAAGCATAAGTGTCCATAAAGGTAGTATTGTCGGGGTCCAAGCTCAGGCTTTTGTTGCTCATCGTTTCGGCCTTAAGCAAGTCGCCATCGTTGGTGGCGAGCTTATAGGCATAGTTGTTGAGTATCATGGCATTGTTGCTGTTATATACCAATGCCGAGTCGTAGTATTGATAGCACTTTTCGAGTTCATTTCTATAGGAGTATACTTCGGCCAATATGCCATACAAATATGAGCGTTCATGTCGGTGAGTGGGAGTACAGATGCTGTCGATAGCTGTTTGGGCACACTTCTCGGCATCATCATATCGCTTATCGGCAAGCAAAGCATTGCTCATATACACATAGGTCAGGCACTCCTTGCGACCGGCTTCTATCGCTTTTCGACCGGCTTCTATCGCTTCCTGGAACTTGCCTAAATCTAAGCATATTGTCATAATTTGCTCCCACACCATTCCATTCTTGTCTGACTGCTCGGCTATAACGGTGAGTTGCTTACAGGCCTCATCCAGACGATGGGTGTATATGAGCATAAGAGCATAGCTGTCGCGCGGGGCAAGCTCATAGGGGTATAGTTCTACCAACTTGCGATAGTAGTCAATGATAACCGAGTCGGCAGTAAAATGTGTGGCTTCGTTGGCAAAGTTTTCAAGGGCTTTGAACTTCTCTTCACATGAGATATTCTCATTATTTAGCAACCGGTCATACTCGCTATAGTAAGCAGCCGTATCTTTTTCCAGCAGACGGTATGATGCCAATTGTATATACACCAACGGCTCTTCGGGAGCCTCTTGCTGTACCCTTAGCAGTGTCTCTCTCATCTTGGCATTGAGTCCATAGTGGCGATACACATCGCTCAGGTATAACAGATAATATATATTATCGGCTTGCTTTGCCACCAAGTCCTCAGCCATGGCTATGGCAGTAGCCGTATCGCCCAACATATCGTACAGACTGATACGATTTCCCACCAATTCGGGAGAGTTACCCATGTAGATTTCTACCGAGTCATAACATGCAAGAGCCTCTTTATACTCTTTATTGCGGGCATAGAGGGCAGCCAGCGAGTTGTACAACTCGGGATGGTCGGGGTGGTTGGTTATCAATCGCTTGAAGATGCGTTTGGCCTCATCAAACTGCTGTGCATGAATGGTCGTATTGGCATATCCCAGATTGAACCAAAAATGCGTTGTATCGCTGTCGGCAACGCGTTTCAGCATCTGTGTGGCAGTATCAACCTTGTTGGTCATCATGTACAACTTGGCAAGGCTGTATTGTGCCGCCAAACCATGAGGATTGATGCGTGCAGCCTCGGTAAGCAAAGCCATTGCGGCATCAAAATTGCCCAATGTATGCTGTTTCTCACCCTCCATGTAGAAGTAGTTGTATAATGCCTCATCGGCCTCGCTACTGCGAGGTTGCTTGCTACCGATGGCTTGCATAGCCACAGCACCGACAACGCAAAACAGCACTATATACAACAATCTCTTCATGTCACTATGCGATAGCGTTTATTTCACACCCGTATGACCAAAACCTCCTGCACCACGCTCGGTTTCGTCGAGAGTATCGGTTTCGTTCCACTCCACCCTACTATATTGTGCCACAACCATTTGACCCACGCGCTCGCCATCTTCAATAACAAACGCCTTGTCGGAGTGATTGATAAGTATGATACCCACCTCTCCACGATAGTCGGCATCGATAGTACCGGGCGAGTTGAGCACGGTAATGCCGTGCTTGATAGCCAATCCGCTACGAGGACGTATTTGAGCCTCATATCCTTCGGGCAAAGCAATGAACAAACCAGTAGGAATAAGGCGTCGCTCTCCGGGCTGTAGAGTTATAGGCTCCTCAAGATTGGCACGGATATCCATGCCTGCCGACAGAGGTGTGCTATACGAAGGAAGTGCATGATGCGAACGATTAATAATAGATACTTTCACCGACATGTCTGTAGAGTTTTTGTATAGTTATTTATCAGCGAGATAGGGACACTTTATCAGACCAATAAGCCACCTTGTGCCACACTATCCCAAATTATTATGCGAATGTACTGAAAACTCTGCAAATCATCCCCATACTTGAGTGCTTTTTTATAAAGTTTTGCGTTTGGGATGTTTGAGTTTGGAACTCCCTTTCGGAATATAAAAAATCACCGGAGGCAAGTTCTATATCGACTTGTCTCCGGTGTAGTGCGTATTATTGGTTAGTAATCAATACTTATTCATAAAACTCGATAGTCTGTATTCGTGTGGGTGTGGGGCTGTTGTATTCATATATTGTCAGAGTCATTGTACCTGGTGAGTCTACTCCCAACAAAGCTACGCTCTCTCCTCCTGGATTCTCTACTTCAAAACTATTATCATACCAGATTGTCTGTTCTTCTTCGTCATAAGACAACTGTATGGTAGTGCCTATCCAATTGTTGGGCGCAGGCAAAGCCACCATTAGATATTCTGCAGAAGAATGTATATCAACGCGGAGATTGACGCCTTTGGGTGTAATAGCGCCCAAGAAAACATTTGCTCTGTAATGAAGTCTAGTAACATCTTGATTAAGAAGGTTGGTATACCCCGATGCAGTGGCAGGATATTCTATAAACTCAGTTTGCTCGTAGGCGGTGTTTTGAGCAAATTTATCCAACCATTTTTGTACATCATCTGCTGTATAGTCTATATTTATTTGTTGTTGTTCGAGATTGGCGATTATATAATCGGCCTGTAAGCCATGAAAGCCATTCATAAACGCCGATGTTAAGGCGGTATTTTCTACTGTACCATCTTCGCGCAAGTCTCCTGCAAGAGAGGCTATAAGAGATGTCACCTCAGAGGGTGTGCGGAAACCTTGTACAATAGCCGAAATGGTTAGTAGTTGAGCATCTTTATTAAGGCTGAGTTGGTCTGAGTTTTCAACCAACTCTTCGTTCATACCAAAGATGCTTAATACTTCAGTGTGTGCTTTATCGCGAGCATCGGAGAATGTAAAGTTTTCTTCTTTAACAAGATACAGAATGCGCTGACGTTCTATTGTTGTAAGCAAGTTTACATTTACATTATCTACGTCCTTGATGTCGGCGATAGCATAAAGGGTGATAGGAGACTCTGTTACATATCCCTCTACTTCGTTGAAGTAATAACCGTCGGCTTTCAACTCAACGTATTGTGATGATATTTGTAAGTCGCGTTGTTCAAATGCACCCGTGTTATCGGCGATGGTTGTTGTAAAACATTTTCCGGTCTGTGTGAGGTTGTTGTCAAGCTCGTATATCATCACCGACGAGCCTATCACAAAAGGTCCTTTTTCTACGTAACCTTTGAAGAGTGTTTTTTCAATCTTTTCTGTCGGTTGAGGATTGGGATTCTGGTCGTTGTTGCAACCTATTGCAAGTATTGCAATGGTGAGCATTAGGGGAAGATAAATTTTTTTCATGACTATAGATTTTTGATTGGTGAATGAATATAGGGACAAATGTAAGTAACAACGTTCTAAAAATCAATAGATTTAGGCGGATATTTACCCCCCCTATTGGATTTAGCAAAGTTTAACATTTGAAACTGTGTTTTTACTGACAAAGAACACTCCTGAGGCAATCTATTGAGGTTATATAGGGCTTGTTTTTGTTTTATGGTAGAATTATACTTATCCCTGTTTTATCCTGCTATAAAAAAAGAGATCGACATCTTCAGTCCTATAGACTTCTTTGTCGACCTCTTAATTTTTATTTATATATATATCCTACTCAAATTAACATGAAAGAGAAAACAAAAAAAGCCTCGGAGTCATTGACTTCGAGGCTTTCAGTACCCAGAGCCGGGATCGAACCGGCATGGAAGTGAATCCACTGGTGTTTGAGACCAGCGCGTCTACCAATTCCGCCATCTGGGCTTTTGCGTGGCAAAGGTAAGTATTTTGAACGGATTGTGCAAATATTTTACATAAAAAATATGTTTTTATTTTCCAACACATTGTTTCAGTGCTATTTACCTCTAATACCTATTGAGAGAATTTCGTTGTATTGTTGAGGCGATTGCAGTATTTCTATGGCACGCTGTGTGACGGGTTCGTTGCGCAACCCTACAACAATAGCACCTTGCTGATAATAGTATCGCGAAGCAATTTCTTGCGTAAGCGACCGCTCTATCTCCCAACGGAAGGTATCGAGGTCTTTATTTACGTTATGTTGCAAGCGTTCTTCTACCGACTTTATCAACTCTGTGGTTTGTTCGTCCATATACCCCTCAAAGGTCATGGCTTCGCGCAGCTCTTCAAGTAATTTACTACTCATCTTGTCGTACTTGAAGTCGCGCGTATGCACAAATTCCTTAAAAGCCTCATAATCGGCATCGGTAATATAAAATTCGTGTGCCGGTGCTATGGTTGGGTGTTGGCGAGCATAGTCGGTAGCATAGTCAAAGATATGGTGACCTGCAAAGAGATAGTAGTGCAGATGGCTCATGGTATCCGATTTCACTACCACATCGGGAGTGATACCTCCGCCATCACGCACTATGCGACCGGCCGCAGTGCGAAATTCGTTGGTTAGCGAGTCGGGCATGCGCGCCACTCGGCCTTCGGCATCGCGCTTGGTGTAGTCGATAGCTTGTATAGACCTACCACTGGGTATATAATAGTATGATACGGTAACTTTCAATTGACGGTTGTAGGGAAGAGGAAAAACTTGCTGTATGAGCCCCTTGCCGAAAGAACGGTCGCCAATGATAACAGCGCGATCGAGGTCTTGCAAGGCACCTGCCACAACTTCCGATGCCGATGCAGTGTAGCCATTGATGAGCACAGCCAATGGTATCTTGGTGTCGATAGGCTCTTTCTCGGTCTTGTATATATGATTGCTGTTCTCTACCTTTCCGCGAGACTCCAATACGGTAGTGCCACGAGGCACAAACATGCTGAGTATCTTTATGGCTTCGCCTACCAATCCACCTCCGTTCTCACGCAGGTCGAGCATCAGCGATGTGATACCATGATTGTTTTTTAGGTCAAGGAATGCTCTGCGCACTTCATCGGCGGCTTTATCCGAGAATGTTTCGAGCATAATATATCCCACGCCATCGGCTATAGTGCCGTAGTATACAACGGGGTTGCGGTGAATGATGCGTCGTGTGATGTTTACCTCAACAAGCGAGTCAACTCCGGCACGCTCTACAACCATGCGCAAGTTGGTATTGGGCAACCCTCGCATGCGTTTACTCACTTCGTCGCTTTTCCATTTGAGTACACTATCGTTGTCTATCATCACGATTTTATCACCGGCTCTCAGGCCTACCTCTTGGGCCGGTGTGTTGTCAAACGGCTCTGAAATATACACAGCACTATCGCGTTGCACAATGGTGCAACCCACTCCGGCATATTCGCCTGTATTCTGTTCGGCAAACTGCTTGGCCTCCTCTTCGGTGAAATATATGGTATAGGGATCGAGCGTAGCCAGCATGGCCGATATACCTTGTTTCACACTCTTGTCTATATCAATGGTATCGACATAGTGTATATTGAGTTGCTTGATGACATCGGAGAATACTTCGATGTTCTGCGAATAAGAGAACATCTTATTCGCATCGGCTATAGCAGAGCTTATGGTTGCTATATATAACAGTATAAGCAGTGAGATGCGTTTCATATTATCGTACATTTAATAGTACGAAGATAGTGAATATTCGTGTCAAATGCCGTTTTTTAACGTTATTTGTTTTTATATTTCTATCTTGAGGGTATAAATGTATAATGAGACACCTCACAACTGCACGCCGGCAAGTGTGAGGTGTCAATAATACCTATGCTTATTTCATCGCACCACTACTGTCTTGGTAGTAATATCACTGTCATTAACAACACGAACCACATAAATGCCCGGAGCAACAGCTATAGAGGCACTGTCATATATGCGTGTCTTGTTTATTACACGACCATCCATTGCAACAACAGCTACATCTACGGCCTCGGAGGTTGCTACTTTTATATGGCTATGTGATGTATAAATGCGCACACATTGCACCGATAGCAATGTATAGCATCATTAGTAACGTTGTAATCTTTTTCATACACTTGCTTATATTATATACTTAATTTGCTCGATATTTTACATAATGGTGTCAAAGATATTATCTTTGTTGTAGGAAATCAAATATTTTGCCACCAATTTTGCAATTATCTACATTTTTGATTTTAATCAAAAGCAGATACTTCCTTTATTTCTGATAGTCGCATATAGATATGCACAATGCCGAGAGCAGGCCGACTGCTTGTAAAAAACGAGAATGTATAGGCAAAAAGCAGAGGGAAAAATCCACGAAAAGCATTTTTTTTACAAAAAAACGAAAAAAAAACCACCTCAGCTATTGCACGATTGACAAAAACGCCTTACCTTTGCGTCGCCTTTCGAGGTTAAAATCTTCTTCAGTAGCTCAGTCGGTTAGAGCATCTGACTGTTAATCAGAGGGTCGTTGGTTCAAGTCCAACCTGAAGAGCAACTTATTAAACACATCTATTCTTCAGTAGCTCAGTCGGTTAGAGCATCTGACTGTTAATCAGAGGGTCGTTGGTTCAAGTCCAACCTGAAGAGCAAAAGACCTGCTACTACGGTGCAGGTCTTTTTGTTTTTAGGCATTATGACACAACACAAGCGCACACTTTACATCAGCGATCTCGATGGTACGTTGCTCAACGACAACTCGCGTATCACAAGCCATTCAGCCCAATTGCTCAACAAACTCATAGACGAGGGCATGCTCTTTTCTATTGCCACAGCGCGCACGCCTGCCACTGTGGTAGAACTGATGACGGATGTAAAACTCATACTGCCAACCATACTCATGACAGGTGCGTTGATATATGATATTGCTACCAATCGCTATATATCGACGACTACATTTCCACACGAAGTATCATCGCAACTCATTGATGCAGTTGCCGATAGCGACTTGTCGCCTATGGTATATTATATTGACAATTCGCTATTGCATGTAGCCTATCGCCACACAGACGATGCGCGCCAACGTGCATTTATGGAGTGTCGCACAGGTACTCCTTATAAGAAATATGTTGAGGTAGAAGGCCTGTTCACCGCACCGCAAAAGACTGTGATGATATTTTTTATGGGTGCATACGACAAGTTGCAACAGATACACGAGCGCATTGCTCACATAGCCGGACATCGCAGTTATCTGTATTGCGATAGCTTGCAACCCCAGCAGGGTTATCTCGAGATTTACCCCGCCGGAACATCAAAGGCTGCAGCCATTAAACAATTGGCACAACTTGCACAGGCCGATGAGATTGTAGTTTTTGGCGATAATCTCAACGATATACCCATGTTTGATATAGCACACCGTTCTTATGCACCTGAAAATGCACTTGATGAAGTAAAGAGGCGCGCTACACATGTCATTGCATCGAACGACCACGACGGTGTGGCAGAGTTTCTCAGAGAAGAGTTTCGTGGATAAGTGCCCAGTGCTTGATACACGCCTCTAAATATACTGCTTTATATATACTTATTTCAGTTTATTGGGATACAAGAGTCGTTGGCAATCGATGCGCATGATGCGATTGGGGCTCTCGTCAAGAGGCATATCTATCACATTCGATACCACTCGGGCCGTATAGTAACTGTTGTTCATACGTTGGTAGATGTTGACAAATGCCACCAATTGTATGACAACGCGAGTAAAGTGTCCTTCGGGAAATTCGTTGAGCAAGTCACAAACCTCGACATTCATCTCGGCAAACGAAGCAAAGCCTTCGCGAGCAATAGCATTACCCTTCTCGTCTATCACTTCGCAGGCAAGCTGCAACGAAGCATAGTTCTGACCACGTGCACGACCATCGGCCTTGTCATAATCGTTGCGATTGTATGGTGTGGGAAAGAGCCCGCGCTCATCGATGCGTGCCAACGATTTGTTCTCTATACATTGTTCATATACCTCACGCCCTATAGCGCGATACAACTCATCAAGTGTTATACCAAAGTTATATGCCATGTCCTTTTCTTCAATTTTGCCACAAAATTAGGCATTAAAAACGAATAAACCTATCATTACGATATTTTTCTCATTGCCGGGCTTAGTAGTGTTGTATAATACAACCTATATGGGTTGTCGGCACAACACCGTTGCCAAAGTCTACTGTATCAAAGTCTTGGTATAGTATAGAAAAGTCTACCTCGACAGGTGATGCTATCACCATAATCTCAGAGCCTGCCGGTGCCGAGATAAATCGAGCATATTGCGAAAAATCGACACTTGAGTAGGGTGGAACACACAAATGTGCACAACAGTTATTGCCGGTATCAATGGGTAACAACAGCAGCTTTCCACCGTCGGGTTTTATGAGTAAGGCATTGACATACAGAAACTCTTTGCTGCCATTGGTTACGTTTATCGTGTACAGATCGTTATTATCCAACCGTGTAGCCACGTCTCCATTACTCCCTTTTATTGTAAAGGTAATAGGATACCGAACCTCAGTCACATAACCTCTGTTGCATTGAATGTGATAGTTGGCGACACTTGCGAGTAGCACTTTATTGTCATCATTGGCACGGTAACTACCTCCTTGCGACGACATATCTCTATCGGTATTGGCAGGTGTCTTACCCGAAATAAGAGTTGCTATCAGCTTCTTTCCGAAACTCATAAAATTCTCCATACAGTCATCATCGGCACGTTCTATGAGCACCTTGAGGCGTTGGCGACCAATCTCTTTGAGCGCAATGCGACGACCCTTGTCGTTACGCTCATCATACAATATAAGACAACCTCCATCGTGTATGGTCACAAACTCATCCTCGTCAATATACTCTTTGACTCGCACTGTGCGATTGTTTTTGCCACATGTTACTTTACCGTAAATGGTATAAACACAGTATTCCTTGGCATCACAAGTCAATACGGCCAACAACAGTAGTGTTAATATCAATATATTGTGTTTCATATAGATTGCTATTTAATAAACAACGTAAAATCTATCTCCTCGACATTGCGATAGATGGGTTTTTGCTTGTTCTGAGTAAGTTGCGGGATACGCTTCTCAAGGTAGTTGCGCACCTCTATTACCGATATGCGATTGTCGCTATCGGTATCGGAGTTTTCAAATTCAAACGACTCGATGAGTGCTTGAGTAAACACACCATGCTTGTATTTTGTCGACTCTTTCGACTTAACATCCTTATTGCTCGATGTATATATGCAAGTGCCATTGGGAGTATTGTTCATCTCGCGGAAAAAGTTTTCGCTCGATACCGAGCCTCGATAGCCTTCAAGAAGTTTGCCCGAATAGCAAGCATCGATAAAAACCAGCAGTTTGCAATCGATATAGCTGATATCCTCAACAAACTGGCTCGCGCTATATCCGCCACGACGAGGTGTCTTGGCATCGGTTATATTATAAGTCGAAAGGTAGTAACGGTCACGTTCATCTACCAGTCCGTGTCCGGCAAAGAAGATAACAGCCATATCCGATGCCGATGCTTTATCGGCCAAGTTGTTGATTTTTTCCGATATCATTTCACTTGTCACATCACTACCTACAAGCAGTTGAGCATCTATGTTGGCAAATGTGTGTTTGTGCTTCTTTTGAATGGTCGATACCACATCGCGAGCATCTTTCTCGGCATAGTTGAGGTCGTCAAGGGCGGGGTCTTGATACTTATTGAGTCCGATGGCAAGAATGTGCAATGTGGCCGATTTTCGTGCCGATGATTCACTGTCGTAGATGTACTGTATTGTGTGAGGGTCGCCTCCTACACACCACATAGTGAGCAAACAGTCCTGTTGGGGAAGGTCTATTTCACACACACCGGACTCAACTGTTTGCTGAGTTAAGGTAACCGTCTCGCCACCATCTATGCGATATTTTATAGAATGAGAAGGGTCGGAGACGGCAAATCGCACTACCTGTCGAGAGTCGTTAAAGATAACTTTAGAATCGGAGAGTACTCGGAATTGGGGCGATACAGATGTACTGCTCTTTGTACCGGCATTGATATGAGTATATTTCCGGGTAGCAGGTTCTATCAGCTCCGATGCTGGGTTATTGGCTTTCTTCTTATCCAGAGCATCCTTTATCTTCTGCATATCTTCATCCGAGAAGTCATGCGACACACCTGTAAGCAATGTTGCAAGTTCTTGTGGGGGATTTATACCCTTGGTGCGTTCTTCTTCCAGGTTTTGCAGAGCCATTATTGCATCTATATTGCCTTTTTCGGCTGCCTTGCGCCACCACATTTCGGCCTGATTCATGTCATAAGGCACTCCCTCACTCATGGCATAGCAAAAACCCAATGCGCTTTGGGCATCGGCATCACCTTGCTCGGCTGCCTTGTGATACCACTTTACTGCTTCGGTGTAGTCTTGTGCTATTCCTCGGCCATAATAGTAACATTCGCCTAAACTACTCTGAGCATCGATATCTCCCTGCTCTGCGGCCAACTGATACCACTTTACAGCCTCCTTGTGGTTAGTATCCACGCCTTGGCCAAAGTTGTAACAATATCCTAAATTATATTGTCCCCTTTTATTTCCTTGCTCAGCGGCTTTGCGATACCACTTTACTGCTTCGGTATAGTCTTGTGTTATTCCTCGACCATAATAGTAACATTCGCCTAAATTATTTTGCGCCTTGGCAAATCCTTGTTCGGCTACTTTGTGGAACCATTTCACCGCCTCGGTGTAGTCTTGTGTTACACCACGACCATAATAGTAGCATTCTCCTAAATGAAATTGCCCCGCCAAAATACCTTGCTCGGCAGCCTTGCGATACCATTTTATAGCTTCGGTGTAGTCTGTTATTACACCATGACCATTATAGAAACAATATCCCAGATTGTTTTGTGCCGAGGCATGCCCTTGTTCGGCTGCTTTACGATACCACTTTACAGCCTCGGTGTAGTCTTTTGTTACACCATCACCAGCATAGTAACATTCTCCTAAATAAAATTGCCCCCATTCATTCCCTTGCTCTGCTGCTTTACGATACCACTTTACAGCCTCGGTGTAGTCTTTTGTTACACCATAACCATCAAAGTAACATCCTCCTAAATAAAATTGCCCCCATTCATTCCCTTGCTCGGCTGCTTTGCGATACCATTTCACGGCTTCGTTGTAGTCTTTTGTTACACCATCACCAACATAGTAACAACATCCCAGATTGCTCTGTGCCATGGCATTACCTTTTTCGGCTGCTTTGCGGAACCATTTCACTGCTTCGGTGTAATCTTGTTTTATACCATCACCAGCATAGTAGCAATTGCCTAAATTATATTGTGCCCAGGCATCACCTTCTTCAGCCGCTTTACGATACCACTTTACAGCTTCGGTGTAATCTTGTTTTATACCATCACCAGCATAGTAGCAATTGCCTAATTGATTTTGTGCCTCAGCACCCCCTTTTTCGGCTGCTTTGCGGAACCATTTCACCGCTTCGGTGTAGTCTTTTGTTACACCTCGACCATAATAGTAGCAATTGCCTAAATTATATTGTGCCCAGGCATTACCTTTTTCAGCCGCCAACTGATACCATTTTACAGCTTCGGTGTAATCTTGTTTTATACCATCACCAGCATAGTAGCAATTGCCTAATTGATTTTGTGCCTCGGCATTACCTTTTTCGGCTGCTTTGCGATACCATTTCACGGCTTCGGTGTAATCTTGTTTTACACCATCACCATCGAAATAACAACGTGCTAAATTGTATTGTGCAGTACTATCGCCCAATTTTGCAGCCTTGCGAAACCATTTTACAGCTTCGGTGTAGTCTTTTGTTACACCATCACCAGCATAGTAACAATATCCCAGATTGTTCTGTGCCGAGGCATGCCCCCCATTGGCAGCTTTCTTATACCATTCGGCAGCTTCTGTATAATTGAGGTCATCTTCATACATTTTAGCCATTTCAAATTGCGATTGAGCGTCTCCTTCTAAAGCCTTATAATAGGTCATTGTTTTGATAGCGATGTATGAAGACTCTCTTTTTGATTTATCGGGCATCAACGTGACTTCAACGTATTTATCTTCTTTTTCATTGATTTCAAGAAGTTTGCATCCAATAAAGGTTACGGTAAGAGGTTTTCTTTCCGACGATTCTATTTTGAACCAACCTTTTACATCGGTCATAGTGGCTGAGCCATTTTTTTCTATAACTGATGCACCTATGATGGGGGTTCTATTCTCATCATAAACATATCCGGTAATGGTTACTTGGGCAGCTACACCAAAAGAAAGCAACAAGAAGATTGTTGCAACTATCGTTCTTCTAATGATATTATCAAACTTATATGCGGCTGTCATATCTTGGGGTTTTTGTGAGTCCTTATTTTGTGAATAAAAGATTTTATTTTCTCGGGCAATGCATCTTTTATTGCTATATGCAATTCTACCGTATTGGGTAGCAAGGCCATAGCTGCCATTAACACCAGTGGTGAGATGTAGCGATGTGATGATATAAAAATCCATCCGCTTACAAACACTACCAATACTGCAGTCACGGCCGGATAGGCCCAATTGGCAAATGCCAATAGGATCTTGTATTGACGTGTATCGCAAAAATCCGAAATATACCAATATAATATCACGAAACACCACAGCACCAATATTTCGAGAATAGCCACCCATCCTTTTGAAACTGTATGCGTGGGCTTGTCTAAGAGAGTATCTATAGAATATGCATGAATTATTGTTCCATTCATGCCTCCCAAGGGGGTATAATGATAGTCTTCTTCACTATTTACATTGCCCACAAGCACAATGCGACCTATTATTTCCGATGTTTGTTCCTGCAACGAGTCGGCATTTATAATATTGAAGTGTTGAGGCATAAAGTCTATTATGCCATCTTGTTGTCTTTTGTCGATAGCACGGCCTCCATAGAACATCTTATATTGAGAGGCCAGCCTTGCGGCAAACGAATAGAGAGTATCGCCTGCAACACTGCGAGCAATAGTGTAGTTGCGCACAAAACCACCCTCTCCTACATTCTTGAGGTTGCTGTAGGCACGTTGTGATGCTACATCGTCGAGTATCGAAGGGGTAATACCCTCATACTGCATAGACTTTTCGTCATAGCGGGTGAACTTGGCAATAGCAACAATGTCGTTGTTGTGACGGGCTATTGTTTCACACAATTGTTGCGTACCCAAGGTGTCGACGGTAGGACGATCGAAGATGATGTCTACACCCACAATGGCCGGGTCGTATGTCATCAACTCCTCTATTACTGAGGCTGTTTCGCCTCGGGTCTTGTTTGAGGTATCTACGATTATAATGCGGTCGTTGGGTATAGCATTGTAGTTATTGCGATAGAGTGAATAATAGAGGTCGGTAAAAGAGAAACTGTTGAAAGACTGCGACAAAGGGTCAAAAGCACCCCAATTGGGGAGCACAACCAAGAGCAACCACGATATGGCAATAATGAAAAGAGTTGTTATGAGAGTGTGCACACCGGTTGTAATACGGCGTTTGACACGTGTTATAAGTATTTTCTCTCTATCGCCCATGGTGAATAAAATCAAACGAAAGTCGTTATCTCGGCAAATTTAACAAATTTATTGAAAGCATCAAATATATTTAGCTTTACTTAATACAAGCAAGCGTACCTGAATCAAAAAAATAAGCAAACTTAGTTTTTCTTCGCTCTCCTTTCACTATCTTTGCAAAATTATTAAGCACGCACGCGCGCGTGCCATATCGATGGAGCAAAAACAATAAGATATGAACTATATGAAACAGTACAATTTACTGAACACCGTGATGGGATGGGTAGTATTTGCCATAGCCGCTATTACCTATATCCTCACACTGGAGCCTACAGCCAGTTTCTGGGACTGTGGCGAGTTTATTGCATCGGCTTACAAGCTCGAAGTGGGTCACCCTCCCGGCAACCCCATCTTTATGCTTACCGGCCGTTTCTTTGCCAACTTTGCATCTGACCCCTCACAAGTTGCCTATATGATCAACTTGATGTCGGCATTGTTGAGTGCAGGCACTATTCTCTTCCTCTTCTGGACCATTACACACTTGGCCAAGAAATTGGTTGCGCCCGAAGGCAAGGAGATGACTGTAGCTCGCATGATTACTATCTTGGCAAGTGGTCTTGTAGGAGCTTTGGCCTACACATGGAGCGACACATTCTGGTACTCGGCTGTCGAGGGCGAGGTTTATGCCTACTCATCGTTCTGTACAGCTGTGGTATTCTGGCTCATTCTCAAGTGGGAGAGTGTTGCCGACGAGCCTTATGCCAACCGCTTCCTTATTCTCATTGCCTATATCATGGGTGTGTCTATTGCGGTGCACTTGCTCAACTTGCTGTGTATACCTGCCATCGTATTAGTCTACTACTATCGCAAGTTCGACAACGTCAGTGCCAAAGGTTCACTCATTGCATTGTTGGTGTCGTTTGTCATCATTGCCCTACTGTTGTTTGGTATCGTTCCGGGATTTGTAAAGGTTGCAGGTTGGTTTGAGCTATTGTGTGTCAACACATTGGGTATGCCCTACAACACAGGTGTCATCATATACTTCTTGATAACCATGGGAGTGATAGCATGGTCTATCTACGAGACCTTCTCGGGCAAGAGCATCATGCGTACACGTATACTCTTCTTGTGCAGCATCATCCTTTCGGGTATGCCTTTCATCACCGACAATATACTTGTGGGGTTGGTAATGTGTGCATTGCTTATTGCGGTAGTAATGGTGTTTAAGAAAACATCTTTCCGCTTGATGAACAACGTTTTGGCATGCTTGTTGGTAATACTCATTGGTTACTCGTCGTATGCACTCATTCTTATACGTTCAGCAGCCAATACCCCGATGGACCAAAACTCACCCGAGGACATCTTCACATTGGGTAGCTACTTAAATCGTGAGCAATATGGCGAGACACCGTTGTTGTATGGCCAAACATTTGTTTCGAAAGTGGAGCGCGTAGGTGGAGAAGCCCAAGTGAAAGAGGGCAAAAACATCTATCAAAAAGCCGTAAAAGCCACTCCCGAAGAGCGCGATCACTATGTAATCACCGGCAAGAAAGAGTCGTACATCTATGAGAAAGAGTCGCAAATGTTCTTCCCCCGCATGCACAGCAGCAAACCGAATCACATCTCGGCCTATCGCGAATGGTCGGGTGCTTCGGCCGGTGTGAAGCCTACTTTTGCACAAAATATGCAGTTCTTCTTCGACTACCAGCTCAACCACATGTATTGGAGATATTTCTTGTGGAACTTTGCCGGTCGTCAGAACGATATACAAGGTCATGGTGAGGTAGATAAAGGCAATTGGATAAGTGGTTTCAACTTTATCGACAAGTATCGTGTGGGCGATGCCTCGCTGTTGCCCGACGATATGGCCAACAACCCCGGTCGCAACGTGTTCTATATGTTGCCCCTCATCTTGGGTATTATAGGCTTGTTGTATCAAGCATTCTCGGGTAAGAATGGCATAGAGCAGTTTTGGGTAACATTCTTCCTCTTCTTTATGACAGGTATAGCTATTGTCATATACCTCAACCAGACACCCTACCAGCCTCGCGAACGCGACTATGCCTATGCCGGCTCGTTCTATGCCTATACCATCTGGATAGGATTGGGTGTTGTGGCAATAGCACGTGGACTGGAGCTGGCATTTGAGAAAATACGCATCAACAATAAGACTATCCCCGCTATCGTAGCGTCGATAGTGTGCTTGTGTGTACCCTTGCAAATGGTGAGCCAGACATGGGACGACCACGACCGTTCGGGGCGTTACATTGCGCGCGATTTTGGTATGAACTATCTATCAAGTGTAGAGCCCAACGCCATTATCTTTACCAATGGCGATAACGATACATTCCCCTTGTGGTATGCCCAAGAGGTTGAGGGTTTCCGTACCGATGTGCGCGTGTGCAATCTCTCGTATTTCCAAACCGACTGGTATGCCGACCAGATGAAACGCCCGGCCTACGAATCGGCTTCGCTGCCTATCTCGGCCACACGCGACATATATGCTCACGACAAGCTGGCCTACACCTATATGTTGCCTGTCAACGAAAATCTCTCGTTGTCTGCCACCGATGCTCTCAACTTCTTGTACAGCAAAGATCCTCGTACCAAAAAGACTCAATACGGCGAGTTGAATTATCTGCCTACCGACAAGATTTATATACCGGTAGACTCGGCCACAGCGGTGAACAAAGCCGGTATTCCTGCGGGTTATGTAGAGCATGTGGTAAGTCGCATCACCCCCAAACTCTCCGGTAAGAACGGCCTTTACTTCTACGAAGTAGCCGCATTGGATATGATTAACAGCAACATCCAACAAGGCTGGGATCGTCCCATATACTACGCCGTAACCGTGTCTAACGATCTATACCTGGGCATGGAGGAGTATTTTGCTCTCACCGGATTGGCCAACCATATAGTACCTATAAAGACTGCCGCTTGCGGAGGTGTCGATACAGAGCGTATGTATGACAACATGATGAACAAGTTCCAATGGGGAGGTCTTGAAAACGCTACCAAAGAAAATCCTATTTACCTTGATGAAAACATCCGTCGTATGTGTCAAACAACTCGTGTAATGTTTGGTGAATTGATAGACCAACTCATTGTAGAGGGCAAAAACGAGGAAGCACTCAAGGCCTTGGATTTTATTGGAGAGAAGATGCCCGGATGGCTGGTTCCCTACGAGGCATTGTCGATACAGATGGCCAATAACTATATTACATTAGGCCAAAACGACAAAGCTAAAGAGTTGCTTACCGACAACATCAATCGCAGCTTGCAATACTTGCGTTGGTATCAGACACTCACACCATCGCAATATCGATCGATAGGCGACAAAGACTTGCACCAATACATCTTGCAAGCAGGTCTGACATTGCTTTATGAGAACGGTATGCAGGCAACAGCCGAAGAGATTATAACAGAGGCGCAAGCCAACGGTATATTATAAAAACAGAGAGGTGTGACTGCTCTTGGGTCGCACCTCTTTTCTACCTTTAAGTTGTATGTTTATAGAGCGTCCTCCCATTTTATATCGTATGTTCTTTTCGGAGGCGATATGGCGTATACCTCAAAAAGAAAAAACTGTATACCTTACATTCGACGACGGACCTATACCCCAAGTTACACCGTGGGTGCTGGAGGTGCTGGCTCAATATGGCGTGCAAGCAACTTTCTTCTGCACAGGTGATAATGTGGCACGCAATCCACAATTGTTTGCATCGTTACGCGCAGGGGGGCATCAAGTAGGCAACCACACCATGAGTCATGTCAAGGGACTGAACATGAACACACCCACCTATCTGCACAACATCGCAAAGGCACACGACCTCATCCAAAGTCCGCTTTTTCGACCACCGCATGGGTTCATACGTCCCAGCCAATTTACGGCTATCAAGGAGAAGTATATGACCGTGATGTGGGATGTTGTTACACGAGATTACAGTCGCAATCTCAACGGAGAACAAGTTCTTGCCAATGTGCGCAAATATACGCGCAATGGCTCTATCATTGTATTTCATGATTCTCTCAAAGCCGAGAAAAATTTGCGCTACGCCCTTCCTCGAGCTATAGAATGGCTACAAAACAATGGTTACCAATTCAAGACTCTCTGATATAGCAACAGCCATACGCACAAAGGCCTTGGATATTGGTTTTGCGGCGTGTGGTTTTGCATCGGTTGGCAATGTACCCGACATCGTATACAATCACTGGCAATCGTGGATAGCAACCGGCAAGCACGCCTCTATGGGCTATATGGAACGCCACGCATCTCTACGGCGCAACCCACAAGAGCTATTGCCCAACGCCCGCACTGTTATATCGTTGGCTCTCAATTATTATCCGGCCGAGAGTATGCCTGCCGCTAATCCACGATTTGCCCGGTATGCTTATGGAGAGGATTATCATGACGTTATGCGCCGAATGATGGGTGAGCTGGCACAGTATATACAATCGTTGCAATGTTGCGATTGTCGATGTTGTTGCGACACAGCTCCCATTTTCGAGCGTTATTGGGCTGTGCAAGCCGGAGTGGGTTTTGTAGGGCGCAACAGTCAATTGATTATACCCGGCAAGGGCAGTTATTTTTTCTTGGGCGAGGTGCTCACGACGCTTGAACTTCCTGCCTCACAACCCCTATTGTCGCAATGTGGTAGTTGTCGTAAGTGTATCGATGCATGCCCGGTGGGAGCAATATCTGAGGATAGGAGTATCGACGCCCGTCGTTGTATATCGTGTCAAACGATAGAGAATCGTGGCGCAATACCTGCCGAGGTGGCACAACGCATGGGGCGTAGGGTATATGGATGTGATACTTGTCAAGAAGTGTGCCCGCATAACAGCCAAGCCACCCCAACGACCGTAGAAGCGTTCAAGCCCAATGAAGAGTTTTCAACCCTCACCTATCAACGTCTGTGTAGACTCACACAGGAAGATTTCAGTCGCATCTTTGCCCGCTCGGCAGTAAAGCGAGCCAAGTATCAAGGCCTCATGCGCAATGTCGAGGCGTTAGACCCCAAGTTGTTTGAATAGTATACACATCTATATATAATAAAGGAGGTTGCATCGCGCGATGCAACCTCCTCTCTATATCACAAAAATCTTATATTATTTGCGAAGTGAGATTTCGCCAATTTTCAAAGGAGTACATTGCTCTATTGAAGTAGGTATCTCACCCATAGCAGCTTTAATACGCTTGGGAGCAGCAGCACCATTGTCTGCAGGCTCAAGAGTTACGTCATACAAGTATGTGAAGAGATAAGCATTGCCATCATAAATGAACCAAAATACAGCTTGTGTGCCGGCATAGTATATTTCGGTATCAGAGAGTGCAACAAACTCAAGCATATAGATACTATTCTCTGACAAATCACCCAGCAAGAGTTCTACTTCAAATTCATTTCCTGCTTCATCTTTCATGGTAGTAGTACCAATACCACTATAGAGGTACTCGCTATCGGCGTCTTTATCTACAAACGAGAGCAATTCATAGAAACCTTCCTCATCTTCCATGGTATAGCTTACAGCACCCACGTTGTCATTTGCAACATTCAACAATCCGGCATCGGCCATGAAGCCCGACATGCTCCAGTCTATACCGGTCATACCTTTTGCTTCTGAACCGTAAATTTCCGAGAGATCAAATGTACCTTCTGCTACAAGATTGCTGTTTGTAGAGAGAGGTTGAGTTTCGGTCTCAGATACAGGAACATTAAAGTTCCATACATAAGCACCGGGATTAAAGAAAGTGAAGTCGCCTGCAGGATTAGCGGGTTTCTTGCGTGTAATCTTCTCAATATCGGCAACAGGGAATGTATAAGCAACATTCTTGGTGAAGGTAACTTCTGAAATAGCTTGATACCACCACTCATCACCAACGACATTACCAACTCCGAAGATGCAATCGTATGCAAATGAAATTACACCGTCGGCTACAGTCATAACAACCTCACCGGTAGTATCAATGTTTTGTCCATCCAATGATGTAGCAATAATCATTTGAATACCGGGTTCCTCATAGAGTGTTTGACCCAAAGGCATGGTGAGCGTAGCTTTTGCCTCATCATAGGTTGCATAAACGGCATTGATATATTCTGCGGGCAGACCGCCAAACATACAAATGGGCTGTATCCACACTTTGTTGGCATCAGCTTCATCACGAGTGATTGTAACAGTCCACTCTTCGTCGGGATAATTTTCAAATGCGCTATATGCGTATGCCGAGTATGTACCGCTGATAGCATCGTCGCTGTATCCGGGGGTGTTGGTTACACACATTTCACCATCAACCTCGTTGAAGTAGAGTTGAGAAGCCTTTATGCGAGCAGGTGACTCTTCACCCTTGTTGTAGATATATACATAGGGAACGGGGTTTTCTTTAGCGTAAGTAACGTTGTAAATGGCTTGATACCACCATTCGTTACCAACTGCGTTACCAACACCGAAGAATGTTTCCTCAGCAAATGAAATTACAACACCTTTTTCGTCTTTAACGACCGACATTGTTATTTCACCTTCTGTGTCGATAGTTCTGCCATCGGCCGAACCACCGATAATAAATTGGTATTCGGCACCCTCTTCATACAACATTTGACCCAAAGGCATTGAGAGTGTTCCATTACCATTCAATGTTGCATATACGGGGTTAATGTCCTCGGCAGTAAGGCCTGAAAAGAGACATACGGGTTGAATCCATACTTTGCTTGCATCAGCTTCGTCTGCTGTAATAGAAACAGTCCATGCTTCATCGGGTTTACCTTCGAATCCACTCTTGGCCGATGCCTCATAGATACCTACAATGTCGTTAACAGTGATGTCAGCAGCAGGAGCTTTGCGCATCATCTTGTGATCTATACTCTTTGTGGCTTTAACAATATTGCTGATAGGTGCATATTGTGCTTGCATGGGCAACATCAAGCCCAAAGCTATTGTCAAAAGTGTAAATATTCTTTTCATGATAGATTATTTTTTGAGGAATTTAACGGTAGTTTCGTTTACTTGCAACAAATATACACCGGCAGCAAGAGCCGACACGTCGATGCGACCATTGTTGGGAGTAAGAGTAGCTTCGATGAGCAAAGCACCATCGAGGCTGAGTACACGAGCTTGCGCATTCTCGCGGAGACCTTGCAAGCGGAGCTCAGATGTAACAGGGTTGGGGAAGAGTGTTACAGCAAGACGCTCGGCATCTACACCCTCTACCGACTCGGGAACTGATTGGCTGAATGTTACTTCGCTTACGCCTACCATCATTTCACCATCGGTCTTTACGATAGCAAACTCTTCAGAGTCATCAGTGAACAACATGTAAGCAACCTCGCTTACGGGCACATAATACTGATTGTCAGCAACAACATGCCATTCATTTTGTGCTGCGATGCGACCTACGCACATCATTACTACAGCACACAACAAAAGTAATTTTTTTGTCATAATTTATTAGTATTTGGGGTTGTTAATAAAATTTATTTCGGCTTTATATGATATCTATTACAACAAACCAATATTTTATTTATTGATTTGTAAATATACAATAAAATACAGAAACGCTATGCAGATTTTTGTTTTTTAACGTTTATATTCTATCACCAATATTTAAAGCAAAAGAGGTTGCATCCATAAAATCATGTGAAACAACCTCTTATATAAAATATGTATAGAGCTATTATTATTTAAGTTTCCACTCGGTACCTTCTTTGGTATCTTTCAGTTCAAACCCTATTTCGCCCAATCTATCGCGGATAAGGTCGCTGGTAGCCCAATCCTTGCGAGCTTTGGCCTCACGACGCAATTCGAGCAGCAATTCAACGGCTTTGGCATAGGCTTCGTTGCCATTGTTATCGGCTTGCTTGCTCTCGACAAGACCGAGGATGTCAAACATGAACATACGCATTGTTTCGCGCAACTCGTCGAGGTCGGGTTGCGACAAGGTTGCATTACCGGCCAATACCGTATTGATGATGCGCACACCATCGAACAAGTGTGATATGACAATAGGGGTAGACAAGTCGTCGTTCATAGCCTCATAGCACTTGTTGCGCAACTCTTTTACATCAATAGTCGATGTGGCAGCGGGAGTAATCTTAGCCAAGTTGTTCCAGCCCTCCATCAATCGGTTATATGCTTTCTCCGATGCTTGCAATGCCTCATTGCTAAAGTCTACTGTGCTGCGGTAATGAGCTTGCAAAATGAAGAAACGAATAGTCATGGGAGAATAGGCCTGTTGCAACAAGGGGTGATTGCCGGTAAAAAACTCATCGAGAGTGATGAAGTTACCAAGCGATTTGCCCATCTTCTGGCCATTGATGGTTATCATATTGTTGTGCATCCAGTAGCGCACTGTTTCGTGACCTTGTGCTGCTACCGATTGTGCTATCTCACACTCATGGTGGGGGAAGAGCAAGTCCATACCGCCACCGTGAATGTCAAACTCCTCGCCAAGATATTTGGTACCCATGGCCGAGCATTCGAGGTGCCATCCGGGGAAGCCGTCGCTCCACGGTGAGGGCCAACGCATGATGTGTTCGGGTGCGGCTTTTTTCCACAAGGCAAAGTCAAACGAGCGACGCTTTTCGCTCTGTCCGTCGAGGTCGCGAGTGGTATTGAGCAACTCCTCGATATTGCGACCCGACAGCTTGCCATAGTGATGGTCGGCATTATATTTCTCTACATCGAAGTACACCGAGCCCTCGCTCTCATAGGCATATCCGGCATCAAATATCTTCTTGATATACTCTATTTGCTCAATGATATGACCCGAAGCGTGAGGCTCTATGCTGGGTGGCAAGACGTTGAGAGCCTCCATGGCCTTATGATAACGATTGAGATAGTGTTGCACTACCTCCATTGGTTCCAGTCGTTCCAAGCGTGCTTTCTTGGCTATCTTATCTTCACCATCGTCGGCATCGTGTTCGAGGTGACCTACATCGGTAATGTTGCGAACATAGCGAACCTTATAGCCCAAATGTGTAAGATAACGAAATAATATATCGAAAGTAATGGCAGGACGTGCGTGTCCCAAGTGACCATCGCCATATACTGTAGGGCCACACACATACATACCCACGTGCGGGGCATTGAGTGGAACAAACGGTACTTTGTTGCGCTTGAGCGTATTGTATATAAACAAAGGATTTTCCATACTATATATCTTATTGTTTTGTTATCAATTCTTTTACTCGGGTTAGAAACTCCTCATCGGGATAGCCACGCAGGGCGATAGTGCCATCAGGGGCAAAGAGTATGAGGTGGGGTATACCATTCACACCGTATGTCTCGGCGGCAGGGCTGTTGTCGCTCAACATTTGAGGCCACGGCATTTGCTCTTCCTCGATAGCTTTCAGGCTCTCTTTTACTTTGTCGCGGGTAGCAAGACCTAATATTTCCAACCCTTTATCGTGATATTTGTTGTAAAAAGCTTTCAGCAGAGGCATCGACTTACGACAAGGAGGACACCATGATGCCCAAAAGTCGGCCAGCACATAATTGCCTTTGCCTACATAGTCGCTCAACGAAACAGTAGTACCATCCTCTTGCACTATCGAAAAGTCTTTGAAGGGCATACCCTCGGCTGTCTCTTTGAGCTTGATGCGACGTTGTATGCGTCTATTCACAGCAGGATAGCTCTGCACATACTCACTCATGGTTGCCAATATGGCATCTATGCGCTCGTCGTCATCGCACTTAGAAAGGTAGGCATTGAGCATGATAGCACCTACAATATCGTTGGTGTGCGAGGCAAGCATAGCATCGAGTTGCTTGACATACTCGGCGTTGAGGCTGTCGCGATTGGCGTAGAATGCGTTTTCGGCATCCTCGGGGCTCAATGTTTGGTTTTCCATCAACAATGTAAGGCTGTCGTCCAACTGTTGAATACGCATGTTCAACTCCTTGTATGCATTGTTGAAGGCCATATAATCGGCATTGAGGGGCGAGGCTTCAATAAACTCACCTTTGTTAAGGTCAATCTTGAGGCTGCTACCCGGTTCAACTACAAAGGCAAAATGCAATGTCGTGTCGTTAATGCTGTATTTTACATCGGGGGCTACGTTGGTAACATCCACGATTATAGCCTCGTACGCTGTATCAACCTGTTGGGCAAACGATACAACGCCATTGACAACATAAGCACTATCGACAACCTCGTTGGCAATCTTATCTACCAAGTAGAATGTGCCTTGAGGCATGTTGTCGATAAGAGCCTCAACCTTGCAAGTATTGTCTTTACCACCACAAGCTACAAGCAACAGTGTTGCCAATGATGCGATAAAAATATTATTATGCTTCATAACAAATACGAGGGAATGTTATTCTTGGTCAAAAGCAGCCTTGACAGTATCAAACAACTCGTCTGAGGGCAAACCGCGAGTAACGATAGCACCATCGGGAGCAAAGAAGATGAGGTGAGGTATACCTGTGATACCATAGAGATTGGTGGGAACCTCTTGTGCATTGATAATTTGAGGCCAAGGCATTTTTTCCTCCTCAATGGCTTGAAGTGTATTGGCAGGCTTGTCCCATACGGCTACACCGAGAATTTCAAGCCCCTTGGCATGGTATTGATTGTACAACTCGATAAGACGAGGCATAGACTTGCGACAGGGACCGCACCATGATGCCCAGAAATCGACCAATACATATTTACCTTTACCTACATAGTCGCTCAACGAAACAGTTGTGCCATCTTCCTGCTCGATTGTAAAGTCGACAAATTGAGAACCGGGAGCAGTTTCTCGCATTTTTTTATGAGACTCAACAATGGGAGCAATCTTGGGGCTTGTAGTAACAACCTCGCCCATATCCTCCAAGACGGCATCTATTTTCTCATCATCTACACCTGTCGAAATGTAAGTTTCGAGTAACATGATACCCAATATATCGTTGTTGTGACGAGTGAGCAACTCTTCCATAACCTCAATAACGGGTTGGTCTATACCTTCAACCTTCTCTACAAAGATGGGTTGAGCCTCTTCCATTGTAAGTGCACCATTCTCAACCAATGCCATAAGGCTGTCGCTGATAGCCATGTAACGCTCGTTGAGTTGATTGAAGCTATCGAGGAAGAGACCCAAATCGTTGTTCATCTTATTGGCTTTGACAAACTTCTGATTTGAAAGGTCAATCTCAACATTGCAACCGGGCTCGATAATCACAGGCATGTTGGCTTGCATATTGGCAACCATAGCCATGTAGCTCATATCGGTTGTACCCTCAAAGCTAAACTTTCCGTTGAGGATGAGAGTTGTGTCTATAGGTTCATTGGCATCGTAATTCAGGAGATAAATTTCGGTGCTGTCGGGTGCGCCGTCGATAACGCCCGAAATAGTGTATCGGTCGTTATTGCAAGCAACCAATACAACGCTCATAATGAGCATAGAGAGAAAAAGACTTTTTTTCATGTTTTTTTATTTTTAGATTTTTACTTCTTTACAATTACATACGCTCCGGTACATCAATACCCAACAGATGCATACCCGAAGCTATCACCTTTGCAACATTGGCCGAGAGCATCAAACGGAAAGCACGAACAGCCTCATTCTCCTCCTTCAGGATAGAGAAATCATGATAGAATTGGTTGTACTCTTTTACAAGATCATATACATAGTTGGCTATCTGAGCGGGGCTATATAAGCGACCGGCCTCGGCAACAGTGGCAGGATATGACGCCAAGCGTTGTATGAGGTCTATCTCTTTTTCGGCCGGAACAACATTTGTCATATCTATCTTGCCATACTCGATGCCCGCATCGGCAGCTTTACGCATTACCGAGCGTATACGTGCATAAGTGTATTGAATGAAAGGACCTGTATTGCCATTAAAGTCGATACTCTCTTTGGGGTTGAATGTCATATTCTTGCGAGGGTCTACCTTGAGAATAAAGTACTTGAGCGCACCCATACCTACAATACGCGATATTTCGCGCGCCTCCTCAACAGTACAACCTTCAAGTTTGCCCAATTCGGCCGATGTTTCACGGGCGGTTGCTTCCATTTCATCCATCAAGTCATCGGCATCTACTACTGTACCTTCGCGACTCTTCATTTTGCCTTCGGGAAGCTCAACCATACCGTAAGAGAAATGTACAAGGTCTTTTCCCCACTTGAAGCCCAACTTGTCGAGCAAGATAGAGAGCACTTGGAAGTGGTAGTTTTGCTCGTTACCCACCACATATATCATCTTATCTATGGGATAGTCAATAAAACGCAATTTGGCAGTACCTATATCTTGTGTCATATATACCGACGTACCATCACTGCGCAACAACAATTTATGATCAAGGCCTTCGCCGGTGAGATCGGCCCACACCGAGCCATCCTCTTTGCGATACATGATACCTTTTTCAAGACCTTCGAGTACCTTGTCTTTGCCTTCGAGATAGGTTTCGCTTTCGTAATAAATCTTGTCAAAGTCTACACCCATACGACGATATGTCTCGTCAAAACCGGCATATACCCATTGGTTCATCATACGCCACACGCTACGCACCTCTTCATCTCCGGCTTCCCAACGGCGCAACATTTCGCGAGCCTCGGCCATGAGGGGCGATGCAGCCTCGGCCTCTTCCTTGCTTTTGCCTTCTTCCATGAGGGCAGCCACCTCGGCTTTATAATGCTTGTCAAAGAGAACATAAAAATCGCCAATCAAGTGGTCGCCTTTCTTACCGGCAGTCTCAGGGGTAACAGCATTACCCCACTTTTGCCAAGCAAGCATCGACTTACAGATATGAATACCGCGATCGTTTACGATATTGGTTTTTACTACACGATTGCCATTGGCTTGCATGATGCGCGAAAGGCTGTAACCCAACAGATTGTTGCGTACGTGACCCAAGTGAAGGGGTTTATTGGTATTGGGCGACGAGTATTCTATCATTACCAAGGGAGACTCTTCGGTGGCCTGAGTAATGCCGTATTGCGGGTCACTCTCTATCGCATGCAATATACCTGCCCAGAAAGCAGGAGCGATAACAAGATTTAAGAAACCCTTTATTACATTAAAGCCGGCCACTGCAGGTTCATTGGCCACCAAATATTCACCTATCTCTTGGGCTGTCGCTTCGGGAGCTTTCTTTGAAGCACGCAGGAAGGGAAATACTACCACTGTGAGGTTACCTTCAAACTCTTTCTTGGTCTTTTGCGGCGTGCAGCTATTTGCATCGGCCTCTACGTTATAGAGGGCTTTCACAGCATTTGCTGTTGCCGTTGCTATAATTTGTTCTATCTTCATACTTCTTGTATATATAATAAGTGTGCAAAGATAATCAATTTACATAGATATATTTATCTTTATTTCTATGAAAAACTTATTTCTTACGTAATAATTCATAAAATATATTGTTTTAATAGGGCTTGCAGATAGTAAAAGGATGGTTCTTGCTCCATAGAAACCCTTAAATTTAACAAATAAAAACCAATAAAACCTTGGTTTTTATTAATAAAACATACAATCACAAGCTGGGTAACAATTATTTATTACCTTTGCATCGTCAAAGAATTTGCAATAAAAAATAGTAGAAGCCCTATTACGCTGCTAACAAACAGAATATTATATGCGGTCATTTATCAACTCAATTCCGCCGGTTACCAAGAACCTGCTTATTATAAATGTTTTGATGTGGTTTGCCACAATAGTCATAGGAATAAACCCCGAAACAGGAAGCTACAGACTTGTTGAGTGGATGGGACTCCATCTTTTCGGAGCCTCCAAATTCAATGTGGCACAACTTATTACATACATGTTCTTGCACGACCCATCATCATTTGCACATGTTTTCTTCAACATGTTCTCGGTATACATGTTTGGTCGTACACTCGAACAAGTATGGGGTAGCAAACGATTTCTGTTTTACTATATCACCACCGGATTGGGAGCCGGTATCATACAAGAGCTTGCTTGGTTTATCGAGTATGGAGGTTTTATATCGCAAGTTGTAGAAATATATGGTTGGCAACAAGCCTCCATGTCACTTAATGGTCTTGTTACGATAGGTGCTTCGGGTGCTGTATTTGGTATCCTGTTGGCATTTGGCATGTTGTTTCCCAATGTTCCTCTATACCTTATGTTTATTCCTGTTCCCATCAAGGCCAAATGGTTTGTATTGGGATACGGACTTATCGAGCTCTTCTTGGGAGTAAGTGCTACCAGCGACGGTATTGCCCACTTTGCTCACTTGGGAGGTATGTTGGTGGGTGTGTTGCTCATACTCTATTGGCGAAAGAAAGGAATAGGCAATGGCGGGTATTATTGATAGACTCAAATATCAATTTGACAGTGCACCCACACTCAAGCGTCTTATTTACATCAACGTAGGAGTGTTTATTGCCGTTCACATGGTGTCGGTAATACTTATGCTGTTTAATATCGACACGATGCAGTGGCTGTCATATATTGAGGTGCCTTCGGCTCTACATATACTCCCCTATCGTGTGTGGACAATCTTTACCTATATGTTTGTCCACTACGACCTATGGCACATTCTATTCAATATGATGTGGCTTTATTGGTTCGGCAGCATCTTTACACAATATTTTTCTCAGAAACACCTCGGTGTACTCTATGTATTGGGCGGACTGGCAGGAGCGACTTTGTATCTGTTTTCGTACAACGTTTTTCCCTATTTTGCAGGCAAAGAGAGTATGATGTGCGGTGCATCGGCCTCTATTATGGCCATTGTTTTTGCCACGACATTGCGTGCACCCAATTACAAGATAAACCTGATGTTTATAGGTAGCGTATCGCTCAAGTATATAGCACTTGTAACAATACTCATAGACTTCATGAGCATGACATCAAGCAACGCCGGAGGGCATTTTGCTCACATCGGCGGGGCATTGATGGGAGTGATATTTGCGCTCTATTGGAACAAAGGCAAAGATATATTACACCCCATTAATAGAATGATGGACAAGTTTATTGCCATGTGCCATCGTCCCCATATCAAGATACGCCGCCCCCATGTGAAAAAGCCCTCAACACACTCCTACGACAACAAAAAAACACCCCATACACACAGCCGACCCGAAACAGACAGCGAGTATTTGTCACGCAAGAAAAGAGAGGCTGAGGAAATAGACAAAATACTTGACAAGGTAAAAAAATCGGGATACACAGCCCTTACCACAGAAGAAAAACAACGATTATTCGATGCCAAAAAAAACTAAAACCCCGACTCGCAATAAGTCCGAAAAAAAACGAGTGAACCCGCTACGAAAGATAGTTGCCTTGATAATATTGGCACTCTCAATCGTATCGTCGCTGGTGGTTGTCACAGCAGCCTACATCGAGCATCTGTCGCCTGAGGTACAACCCATACCGGCCCTGCTTGGTCTTGCATTTCCCATATTTGCACTATCTACCACATTGCTTTTCATAGTGCTGTTGTTGATATATCCTCGATATTCGCTCGTTTCGCTCGTTGCATTGCTGCTATCTATACCGGCCATGCGACAATATTGCCCCATAAACAGAGGCAATGATCGCCTCCTCACCAATCGCCCGGGTTTTTCGATGCTTACCTACAACACCTATCACTTTGTAGACGTTGAGAAAGAGGCGTTAAACGACCACATCGATTATAATCGTACACTACAAAATATTATCAATGCCGATGCCGATATAGTTGCCATTCAGGAGAAGTCGTCATTACGGTTTAAGGAAAATAAACGATTGAAATTCACGGCCGAACAAATAGAGCACATCAACCAACTATATCCATACCAAATACTTCAAAGCCGAGGCCAGATACTCTCCAAATATCCCGTCCGATTGGTTTCGGATACAATCTTTACCAAAACCGCCTTTACAACCGTTTTTGAAGCAGACATTGACGGGCACAAAGTTACAATCATAAACAACCACCTACAATCAATAGGTTTTACCAAAGACGACAAGGATCTATATGTAGAATTGACTACCCGCCCCGATAGCTTAGATAGTAAGATTGGCGAAGCAAAGCTGCTTACCCGCAAGCTCCTTGATGCCTTCCAACAAAGAGCATCGCAGGTAGAAGCCGTAGACTCCATAGCACGAAGTATAGGAGGTAATATAATTTTGTGTGGCGATATAAACGATACTCCCAACTCATACTCCTACCATGTACTGAGTAAAAATCGCCGGGACACATATCTCGATCTGGGAACAGGACCCGGATATACCTACTTGGCCAATCGTATGTGGGTGCGCATCGATTACCTCTTCTACGAAGGAGATATGGAGGCGCGATATGTCAATGTTATAGAAAAACGCTCGTCCGATCACTATCCCGTTTATGCCGAATTTGAGTGGAAATAACACATTATTAGTGTGGTAACAACATTCTTTGTGCAAAAAAATTTTGTATGTCTTTAAAAATATTTATTTTTGCACTGCAAGAAAAACACAGAACATATTAATTTTTTTAAATCAATAATCAATGAAACGTCTATTTTTACCTGCAATCATCTGCCTTATGATGACAGCATGTCAACAACAATCAAGCAATCCGTTCTTGAGTGCCTACAACACCCCATTTGAGGTACCCCCCTTTGAGCAAATCAAGAACGAACACTACATGCCCGCATTTGAAGAGGGTATCAAACAACAAAAAGCCGAGATTGAGGCTATCGTAAACAACCCCGAGTCACCCACATTCGAGAACACAATCTTGGCACTCGATTTGAGCGGTATGCTCTTGCGTAATGTTGAGCTTACATTCTTCTCGTTCACCGAGGCTATGTCAAACGACACCCTTCGCGATATTGCTGCCGAAGTGACCCCCATGCTCACAGCTCATGGCGACGACATCATGCTCAACGAAGCTCTCTTTGATCGCATCAAGGCTGTTTATGACAATCGTGCCAACGAAAATCTCGACCGTGCTCAAGAGCGTCTCTTGGAGAAATACTACAACAGCTTTGTTCGCTCAGGAGCACTCCTCTCGGCCGAAGATAAAGATGCTCTGCGCAACATCAACAGCGAGTTGTCGTCGCTCTCTCTCAGCTTTGGCAACAATGTTTTGGCCGAGAACAACGGTTTTGAACTTCTCATTACCGACGAAGCCGACCTCGCAGGTCTTCCCGCAGGTTCTATAGCTGCCGCCAAGGAAGAGGCTGCTACTCAAGGCAAAGAGGGTTGGTTGTTTAACCTCTCAGCTCCCAGCCGCATACCCTTCTTGCAATATGCCGACAACCGCGACTTGCGTGAGAAACTCTACACTGCCTATGTAATGCGTGGTGATAACGATAACGAGAATGATAACAAAGCCAATATCAAACGCATCCTCGAATTGCGCTTGCAAAAGGCTCAAATACTTGGTTACAAGACCTATGCCGACTTTGTTCTTGACGATCGTATGGCCAAGACCGACAAGGCTGTAAACGACCTCTTGCTCAACATCTGGAAATATGCAGTACCTCGCGCCAAAGAGGAGATTGCCGATATGCAAAAGATTATAGACCGTGAAGGTGGCAACTTCAAACTTGCACCTTGGGACTATGCCTACTACGCCGAGAAAGTTCGTCAAGAAAAATATGCTCTCAACGAGGATGAGTTGAAACCTTACTTCTCGCTCGAAAAAGTTCTTAATGGTGTATTTATGGTAGCCGAGAAACTCTATGGTATCACCTTCCAAGAGCGCAACGACATACCTTTGTATCACCCCGAAGTGCGCACATACGAGGTATTTGATGCCGAAGGCAAGCACCTCGCTGTATTCTTCTGCGACTACTTCCCCCGCGCAAGCAAGCGTTCAGGTGCATGGATGAGCAACTTCCGCGAGTCTTATGTTGACGCCAATGGCAACGAGGTACGTCCTTTGGTTTACAACGTTGGTAACTTCACCAAACCCACTGCTGAGACTCCCTCTTTGCTCACTCTCGACGAGGTTGAGACTCTCTTCCACGAGTTTGGTCATGGCTTGCATGGCATGCTCACACGCGTCGACTACTATGGTATCAGCGGTACAAGCGTAGCTCGCGACTTCGTTGAATTGCCCTCTCAAATTACCGAGCACTGGGCTACTCACCCCGAGGTTTTGAAAATGTATGCTCACCACTACGAAACAGGCGAAGTAATTCCCGACGAACTCATTGCCAAGATGGAACGTGCTTCAAGCTTCAACCAAGGTTTTGCCACTACCGAGTTGGTAGCTGCAGCTCTTCTTGACATGCGCATGCATGAGTTGGACAACTACGAAGGCTTCGACGCTCGCGAGTTTGAAAAGAAAGTTGCTGCCGAGCTTGGTCTCCCCGCCGAGATTACTTACCGCTATCGCAGCATGCACTTCAACCACGTATTCTCAGGTGGTTATGAAGTAGGTTACTACAGCTACCTTTGGGCTGAGGTGCTTGATGCCGACGCTTTTGAGGCATTTGTTGAGAATGGTATCTTCGACAAAGCAACAGCCGATGCTTTCCGTACCAACATTCTTGAGGCCGGTTCAAGCGAAGATCCCATGAAACTCTACATCCAATTCCGTGGCGCAGAGCCCAACCCCGAAGCTCTCATTCGTGGTCGTGGTCTTAAATAAGAGGCTTTAACCCTACTCTTATAGACACAAGGTCGAGTCATTATTCGTGGCTCGACCTCTTTTTTTTCGACACGAATACTGCGTGTCGTATGAAATGTTAATTTTGCCCTTGCGACATCATTATATTGTTTCAAAATTCTTACCTTTGCTACAAACATAAAATAACAACATATCGCTATGTCTACAGTACTTTTTCACGAGATAGTATTCGGCCCCATTCGCAGCCGTCGTTTGGGCGTATCGCTTGGTGTCAACCTTCTGCCACTCAATGGCAAGTGGTGCTCATATGATTGCATCTATTGTGAATGTGGCTATAATGCCGACAATCGAGACGACCGCAAGATATATAGCCGAGAAGAGGTGCGCACAGCTCTCTGCAACAAACTCACACAGATGCGTAACGAAAATGCACCTCTCGACGTTATAACCTTTGCAGGCAATGGCGAGCCTACACTTCACCCCGAGTTTGAAGGTATTATAGACGATACCATAGCCTTGCGCAACGAGCTATACCCTTCGGCTCAAATTACGGTTCTCACCAACTCTACCCGTCTCGAAGACGATGGCATATTTCGGGCTCTATGCAAGATAGACAACAACTGCCTCAAACTCGACACCATGCACCCCAACACCATGCGCCTGATGAATGTTCCTGCCGGACATTGCGACCCCGAGCGCGTGGTGAAGGCAATAGAACGTTTTGACGGTAAGTGCATTGTACAGACTATGTTTACCCGAGGTGAGCATGACGGACAGCGCGTCGATAATACCACCGAGGATGAAATTGCCGATTGGCTCAAAGCTATTGAACGCATAAGACCTCGCCAGGTACAAATATATTCTATCGACCGCAAGACACCCGAGCAATCTCTCGAAAAAGTACCGGTTGAGGAGCTGCGTGCCATAGGCGAGCGTGTCAAAGCTCTTGGCATCGACATCAACATTGCCGGTTGATAACCACATTACCCGTTATACACCAACGAGGCTGCACAAGATTGAAAACTACGTGCAGCCTCGCTATTTATTAGTGGTTCGGCATCGAACCTATATCACAACCTTGTGTGTTGTGCCGTCTACTTGTACAAGATATATGCCTTGTGACAATTCTATCTGGTTGGCTTTCTCCACAGTGGTGTGGTGTAGCAACATTCCGCACAATGAGTAGATGTTTACCACGGCGTCATCTTTTGCACCGACGATTGTTATATGGCCGTTATATGTACCTACTTTTATGGTTGTGTTGCAAAGAACATCTTCTACACTCGAGTCTTCGTTGATATTGGTAAATTCGCTCCAATAGGGGGCGTTTCTATAAGCCTCACCACAGCCTTTGGGTACATTTACCGGTATTGTTCTGTTTACGCCATCAAATGTGTTGGCGTAGATAACGGGCGGGGTGGTTGCCAGTATATCCAGTTGCGACAGTCTATCACACATGGCAAAAGCCTCTTCGCCTATCTCGGTGATACTCTCGGGCAGTGCGATTGCGTATAGCTCGCCACTATTGTAGAACGCATCTTTACCAATACCTGTAACGGTGTAGCTGTTTTCTTTGTATTCGATGGTTGTGGGTATTTCCATTAGGCTATAATACTCGCCTGAGTAGTGGTCGCGGCTCACGCCTTTGTAGGTTACCTCTACCTGCTTGTCGGTCTCGTTTATAATGTTGTAGTAGATGTATTTATACACAACAATCTCACGATTTGAGTACACGATGTCGTGGAGTGCCTGGAACCACCATGAGTCATCTACAGCATTACCTACTCCGAATGTGTAATCGTTGGCAAAGGCTATCTCTATTGCGTCACCATTTTTATATACACTCATCTGGGCAATACCGGTTGTATTGGGAGCGGCAGCGCTATTGGTCGATGTTGCTGCTATCAAGTTGTATTTGTCGTTGTCGGTGTAGAGGGTTTGTCCCAAGGGCATTTCTATGGTACTGTTTACCCCGTCGAATGTGGCGTAAGCGGGCTTGATATCCTCAACAGCAATGTTATGTATCTTGCACACGGGGGTTATCCACAATTTGTTGTTGTCGTTTTCATCTACCGTAATCGACACCTTCCACTCCTCGTTGGGGAAGTCTTTGAACGAGCTGTTGGCATAGGCATAATACTCTCCGGCTATTGTACCGGGTGTAAGGCTGATGACGTTGATATAGAAGCCTTTGTTTATCCACTCGCCGGTGTGTGTGTCGGTAACTCTTATAGTCACATACTTGAACATATCACTATCAGTAATAGGCTCAGTGCTGACAAGTGTGCCATCTACAATATCGTAGGGCGATTGAGTATAGTTGAGGTCTTTGTCTTTGGGTCCAAATACCTCGTAGCTAATTACAGCTTTGGGATTTTGTGTTGTGACAATAACGTCGGCCAGAGGTGCACCCACCGCTACATCGGAATAGAAATCGGTTGTGCTCAATTCTACATCGAGTAGGGGGGCTTTCTCTTGTGTGAGGCGATATTGGTTAAGGCTTTGTTGCCATTCATTGTTTTTATTGACATCAGCGGCTCCCAATATATATAGGGGGTCGATGCTTATCTCCTTTTTGGTATCGCTTACATACACTTTTAGTACCACATCGCCCGTAGTCGATATGTTCTTGCCATCGTACGACATGGCGTTTACGATATTAAAACCACTGCGCTTAAACATTTTTTGACCCAAAGGCATGGTAAGTTCTCTCTTTGTGGCATCGTATGTTGCATAGACGGGGTTGATGTGTTGTGCTTCGAGATTTTTGAAGTAGCACAACGGTTGCAACCACACTTTATAGGGGTCGTTCTCGTCGGTAGTGATATTTATTTGCCACTCCTCTTTTATATCTTCGTTTGTAGCATTTGTGGCTGTGGCGGTGTATGTACCGGCTATATCGGTAGCATCTTGCGAGGTGAGGTATATATTATACTCTTTCTCATAGCTCTTGCCATTGTTGGTATTTGTTACCTTGATATATATATACTTAAATGTGTTGTCGTTGGTAATAGTCTCGGTTGTGATGAGTTGGTTGTTCTCTATCTTATAGGGCGATACGATGTTGCCGTCGTTATCCTTTCTGCTATAGAGTTCGTAGCTGTATGCTGCCTCTTTGTCGCCACACAGTACCTTTACGTCAGCCAATACAGTGCCCGGTTCTGTCCCCAACAAGAATTGGGTGTTGCTTAACAACACATCGTAGGGTGTTGTTGTGGGTGCACCTATACCTACTACTGCCGAATGGCCTGCTTGAAATCCTATTCCTTGATAAGAGTCGGTCATATTGTTGATGTTGAAGTAGCCATTACCTATACCACCCCAACCCCAGTTGCAGTGAACCATCTGAGTCGATTGTTTCCAGCCATCCACGTTCCAGCAATGACCACCGCTACCGCTCTGACCGCGATATACTACGGCACGACCCTCCGAGAGTTCGCCCAATATTGTTTTCAACCATTTATCTATATCGCTGGTCTTCTTTACATAGCGTATTACATTGGCATCGTATCCGAAGTTGCGAGGAAGTGCTGTCGCTACAAGTTCGGTAACAGTACCCGAAGCTGTTAGGCTGTACATCATATCAACCGACACACCACAGTGGAAGGCCAGTCGAGCTATCTCGTCGTTGTTGCCATTATACATCGCATCCCAGTCGTAGGGGCGCTCCTTGTCGTAGTTGATGCTGTGACCGGCTCCGTCACCAGTCGATTCGCCGTAGCTGTACGAGTGTTTACCTTGTGGGGCATGAGGATATCGTTGCACCATCAGGGCTTGTGTCATGGCTACAGCCACACAACCCACCAGACACTTTTCGCCATCTATCTCGGGGCAATAGCTATTGAATGGTGCCGATTGGTCGAGGTTTATCTTGATAAGAGGTGCCACATCGGGGGTTGTATTGATATCCTCTTGCGGAGCTTTGCGCTCTCTTATGCGTTTCCACTCCTTGTGTTCAACGGTTGTCTTCTCTTGGGCACGGGCTACTATTGCTTGTGCATTGATGTCGAGCAGCTGTTTCATCGGTTCGGGGGCAGCATACTCACCCTTGGTGTTATAGCCTATAATGGGGTTTGATGTCGATTGAGCCGACACGATAGCCCATCCTCCGGCTGTATATTCTATAACATAGTAGGCAGGCATGTCATTATGTTCGACAAGATGCACGTTGGCATCTGTTAAACCATGCCATTCGTTGTCGAGTGTCAGGAATGTATTGGCTATTTGCCTGGCATGCTCTGTCGATACAACCTCAGCCAATAGAGGAGTACACAATACAGATGCGATAGTATAGAGAATAAGAACAGATAATTTTTTCAACATAGTATTTTATCGGTTATTTTATGATCTGTGTTATAGAAAGTCAATGAAAATTAGAACTTGACGGCAACACCACCCATGACTTGTAAACCGGGAGCCGGAAGTCCATAGTAGTAGTCGTGACGACGATTGAGGAGGTTGTGTCCGTGTGCCGATACCGATAGCCAGTCAAATATACGATAGCTTGCTGTAAGGCTAAGGTTGTGTATGTCGTTCAGTCGGCCATATACCCCAAAGTCTCGTTCAAGTTGCATATTGTAGTCGAGTTTAACATCCAATTGCTTGATAGGGTGCACCATAATTGTGGCATTGGCCTCCCAACGCGGACGATTGCGGGTGATAATCTTTCCATCGCTATTCCATTGACGATAGGCAACATCAGCCTCAAAAGATAGATACTCGGTAATATCGGCATTGATACCTATTCCGGCTTTGATACAAGTTGCATCTATGGCATCCCATACAACAGATTGTGATAGAGCATCCACGCGCTGAAACAGTGCCTTGTCGGCCACTTCATATCCGCCATACAATGTAATAAACAGTTCGGGTATGATGTGCATGCGAAGCCCCAATTGGGCATCGACGGGCGAGTAGGCAGAGGCTATCTGCTGTGAGGGGTCGAAGTAGAGGCAATATTGCGAAACATCGCTCCAGCGATTGAGTTGCTTGCCACCTCCAATATTGGCAAATATAAAATAGTTCTTAACAAACTCCCAATTGAAACGAATATCGGGAGCTATACAGAAAACATTACCATCACCACCTGATAGATCCAACTTCAATCCGGCACGAAAACTTATTCGCTCCTTGTTCCATGTGGCATGAGGCAAAATACTCATCATGAAGATGTGACGAGCCTGTTGTGCCGGTTGTACAGTACCCAATAATATATCATTGAGCGTTGCAGAGGCAAGCCCGTTGTACTGTAAATAGTTGCCGAGCAAATCACCTCCCACACTCCAATAATCGCTGAGCATACGGGCATAAGAAAGGTCGAGATAGGCATAGTGCTCACAAGTGGCATTGTCGGTATACACACCGGTAGCATTGTGATAAAGTTGATATCCGGCTGTTACATGCCACTTTTCGTAGTCATATTGTTGCGCTTCGCTATTGTCTACACGTACTTCGGCCTTATAGTTATTAACATGCTGTGTAGGATGTACACCTAAACCCATAACACCATAATAGTTGAAGAACGCATAGCGATACGAGGCATTGAGTGCCAATGTGATATTGTTGTTAAAAATGTGTGCATAATGCAATCTTGCACGCACATCGTAAAAAGTCTGTCGGGTATCTTGCGGTGGCACAGGCATACAATGTGTGTTGACGGGTAGGTTGCCATTGAGCGATGTAAATTGTGCCGCAATACCCAATCGGTCGTTGCGGGTATCAAGTATACGATAACCGGCGTTGGCTGCCATTGACATATACATTCCCATGTCGAAGTTGGCATAGCCGTTATAGTCCGATGTTGTCTCGTTGATGGGTATAAAATAGGGCATTGCCACCTTTGAAGGGTGTATATTCACATCGGCCGAGAATGCGTCAAACGCATAATTCACAGCTTGTCGTTCAAATGTAGGAGTCGTAATGGGAGGGAGAGTATTGATTTTCTCGGCATCGCGTACTACGGGGGTAAAATTGCGCACAATTGTCACCTCGCGTTGCAATGTGTCATTTCCATAGGCTTGCATAATGGCAACAAGCATTGTTGTGAAAATGAGAGCATATTTTTTCATATATATTTGCGCTGAATTTTATAAGTTTTCGAGTCGTTTTTCTATTATCGCATTTATATCATCGTTGTTTCCGGGATAATTATCGCGCAACTGTAAGAGATATTGACGCGCAGTATAGCTATCGTTTTTGCTGGCATAGATGTCGGCCAACAAGATAAAGTTGCGAGCCAACCAATAGGCATGTTGAGTACCTTTCTGCACAAAGTCATTGGCTGCTTTCTCGGCCTCGTCAATATGATTGTTGTCGAAATGATATTGCGCCAAAAGATAAGCAGCCTCTGCACCATACGGCATGCGAGTATCTTGTGCCAAGAAGGCATATTCACTCAGGGCATTATCCACATTACCCTCGGCACGGTACGATTGTGCACGGTAGTAACGCACTTCATGCTCTACCTCGGGCGACACCTTGTTTTGTGCCAATATACGGTTGGCTACGTCTATAACTTCATTGTGTTGATGCAGTCGCACATAACAACGCAAAGCACCTAATGCAGCATTTTGACGCAACTCTGATGTAGCGGTCTTTTGCTCCAATTGGGTATACTGTGTTGCAGCACGCTGATATTGTTCCATATCATACAGTATATCGCCACTGCGAGCAAGAGCCTCTTCGGCAAAATTGCCATGTGGGTCGGCCTGCAGAGAACTCATATAACACTCCAAGGCTTCATCGTATTTCTGCTCGGCATCGGCCACATTACCCATATAATAATATGCTGTAGATGTATATGCACCTTGCGGGTACTGTGCTGTATAGTTCTTGAGAGGTGTGGCATCTCCGGCAGTCATATAGATGCGTTCAGCGGCAATGTAAGTAAGAGAGTCCAACTCGTTTTTTTGATAGTCTATACCTTGCTGTCGCATAAACTTTGACAACTCTTCTACTTGATTCAGTTCAATATATATCGACTTGAGGTCTTCAACAGCCACTAAGGTCTCTTTGCTCTTAGGGTATCGTACAATAAGTTTTTTATAGACTGTTATAGAGTTGTTCAGCTCATTCTGATTATAATACAAAGCCCCCAACTGCAACATAGCGTTGCGAGTCAATACGCTTTCGGGAAATAGTTCTATAAGTCGATTGAATGTTTTTATCGCCTCACGACTATTGCCTGTTGAGATATATGTTTGAGCCAGCTCATTGTATACCTCACTGCTATATTCCGATTGCGGATACTCACTGATAAATTGCTTAAGCAACGCGGTTTTTTGATTGTATTTTTTATTTACCCCCGTCACTACAGCCTGTTGCAGCAACGCATAGTCACTACCATTGCCTTTATAGTTTGCTGCACGAGCATAGTATTTCTCGGCCGTAGCGTAGTCGCGAGCCTTAAAATAACAATCGCCCATACGGCTATAAGCATCTATAAGTAAGGGTATAGTAGCCGAGGGGTTTTGAGTAAACAATTCAAAAGCCGAGCCGGCACTTTTGTATTTTTTGGTGTTGAAGTAGCAATACGCAATATTATATTGAGCCAATGCTACCATAGAGGCATCGGTGGCCACATCACTTTTCACCACTTGTTCATAACGCTTAAGCGCATCTTTATATACACCCTTGCGATAACGACACTCGCCCAACCAATAGATTGAACGCACTCGATACTCCGGAGCATAGTCGCCCATCTCGACAGCTTGGACAAACCACTCATCGGCTTGTGATATGTCATTATTGGCAAAACACTCTGTACCAAGCATATATAAAATCTGCTGACGCTGTTTGAGTATTTCGCTCGAAGGTTGCTTTATTTTATCAATATAATTGAGAGCGTCGGCATAGTTGCGAGACGAGAGATGCAGATTGGAAATGCGACTATTCACATCATCAATATAACGTGAACGCGGATATTCGCGAGCAAAGTTCTCAAAGAGAGCCAGCGTGCTATCAAACAAGTTCAACTTGCCATCGTAGGCACACAAAGCCCTATTGTATAGGGCTATTTCACGAATGGTTTCATCACAACGATTATCGGCCGCACGACTGAATGAGACATAAGCATTGTGCGTATCTTTCATTTGCAAATAGGCCAAACCCTTATGCAAATATGCGTTTTGCGATATATCGTCATCGGCCTCTGCAACACCATCCAGCAACTCTATAGCCTTACTATACTCCTTGTTGCGATAGGACAATATACCGGCCATGTACAGAGTAGTACGATTGAGAGTATCGGCACACTCTATATAGCTATAGATATATGACAGGGCTTGCTCGTCATTGCCCAATTGGTAATGACTCTCACCGGCTATACGATACAATTCGGGTAGATATTCGGGATTGATTTTACTCTTTATCAAAGGGTCGCACGAGGCTACACACTGTGCATACTGCTTGTTGGCAAAATCTATATTAAGCAACAAATATTTTGCCTCCAATTCATACTCCGACCCCCCGTGTATTTGCATAAGGGTGCGATGAGCATTGGTATAATCACCTTTGTCATAATAAATATAACCACTATAATATCGCGCCACATCGCGGTATTGCGCAGAGTTCTGCACCAAAGCCCTTAGCAGGGGTTGAGCCTTATCGGGCTGTTGTGTATGGATATAGCTCATGGCCAAGCGATAGCAATAATCATCCTGCTCGCTACTATTGATACTGCCCAGACCTATCTTTACCAACTCTTCAATAGCCTTGTCATACTCACCCACACTGTAATAGTAGTAACCAAGAGCCAGAGATATCTCGCTATGATGTAGAGAGTAGGGATACTCCCAAAGATAGCGAGCAAGCAACTCGGGAGTGTGCTTAACACCACGCTTGGCCTGCGACATAACAACATAGAACGCAGCCTCTTCATGATATTGCGAGGCATCGGTGCGCTGTAACAATGCCGACATGACATCAACACAACCGGCATAGTTGCCATCGCAATACATAGTATATCCCCTGTCATAGTCCGAGGCGGCATCGGTTGTATGCAAAGATTGAGCACCTACCACAACCGTACAGAGTATGAGTATCGATAATATTGCGTACAATCTTCTCATGGCGGACATCAATTATTGTTTACGGTCGGTGTCGACCCATTTATATAGTTTGTCTGATGGTCTTATCTTTTTATCAAGCTTGATAGAGAAGTGCACACCCTTGGTTACCTTATCGACACTCTTCAGAGCCACTCGTATCTCCTCTACAGTTACAAACAAAGCTCCTGTTGTGGGTCCGGTTATAAGTATCTCTTCTCCCACCGATAGTTCACCGCTCTCAAGGAGAAACTCGGCCACACCCAGATTGGAAAAATATTTGACACCCTTTCCTATATACTCCTTGCGCTTGGTTGCCGACGAACCATAATTCTTCGACCACTCACCAAGTCGTTGTCCCAAGTAATAGCCATCCCAAAAACCACGGTTGAACACAGTGGCCAAACGAGTATTCCACTCCTCGATGCGCTCATCAGTAAATGTATCGTTGAGACAAGCCTCAATAGCTTCGTTGTAGCACGAAACAACCGTGCTTACATACTCGGGGCCACGAGCACGGCCCTCAATCTTAAATACTCTCACACCCGAGTCGATGAGTTTGTTGAGGAAGTGTATGGTCTTGAGGTCCTTGGGCGACATGATATATTGGTTCTCTATGGCAAGTTCCTCGCCGGTTTCGCGGTCGGTAACTTGGTATGAACGGCGACATATCTGCATGCAACCACCACGATTGGCCGAGTGGTTCATCTCGTGCAAGCTCAAGTAGCACTTGCCCGACACAGCCATACACAAAGCACCATGACAGAACATTTCGATGCGTATAGGCTTTCCGGCCGGGCCCACGATATTTTCTTCCTCGATAGCACGGTAGATATTGGCTACCTGACTCATATTCAACTCACGAGCCAATACTACAACATCGGCAAATTGTGAGTAGAAGCGCAAAGCCTCTACATTCGATATATTGAGTTGGGTAGACAAGTGCACCTCAACACCGACACTACGAGCATAGGTCATGGCAGCAACATCGCTGGCAATAATAGCCGAGATACCGGCATCGCGAGCCGCATTGATAATGCTGCGCATCAACTCCATATCATTGTCATAGATAATAGTGTTGACCGTAAGATAGCTTTTCAAGCCATTCTGCTCGCATATTTGAGCTATATTGTGCAGGTCGTCTATGGTGAAGTTTACCGACGAGCGTGCTCGCATGTTCAAGCCTTCGATACCAAAATATATCGAGTCGGCTCCTGCTTGTATGGCTGCTTGCAACGACTCGTAGCAACCCACCGGAGCCATTATTTCAAAATCTTCTCTCTTCATACTTCTATTTATGTATAACTACAAATTTTATCGCGCAAAGATAGCTATAATTTCTGTATCTCTCAATACTTAAAGCTACTACCTCCAAGGAACTCGCGAAGGAGCGATGTGGGTGGAATTTCTTTCTCGGGTAGTGAACGGAAGTAATGTAAGAACTTGAGCAGACGGGCAGCCTCGGCATATTCGGGACAGTTGCGTGGCACTGTGCGCAATACGGGCATGGCATAGTCGCGTATTACGGCCAACTCAAAGAGCAACGACGAGTTGAACATAGCATGTGCATTCTCTTGATAAGGAAATATCCACTTATCTTCACCTCGGCGCACACTCGGCCAGCGCGCAATGGTATCTTTGGGTGATACACCACGTGTCTTGGCATCACGCACGATGCGACGCAACAGGCGATTGTCGGTAGAGGGTATACAATTGTGGTCGTCGATTGAGAGCGAAGTGAGTGCCGAGGCATATATGCCATACTTTTGCGCCTGGGGTATAGAGGCTGTAAGCTCAGGATTGAGCGCATGAATACCCTCCAGTATAAGCACAGTATTGGGGGTGAGTTGCATACTCTTTACACCTTCTACTCGTGAACCGCTCTTGAAGTCGTAGGTAGGCAGAGATACCAACTCGCCCTTGAGCAATCTTTGCAAGTCGCTATTGAAGCGTTGTAAGTCGAGTGCATACAACGACTCGTAGTCATACTCACCCCATTCATCAACGGGTGTATCTACTCTATTTACAAAATAGTCATCGAGCGATATAGCCGCCGGCATAAGACGGTTGGTCATCAATTGCACCGATAGTCGCTTGGAAAACGTTGTTTTGCCCGACGATGAAGGACCCGATATGAGTACTATGCGTGCACCACCTTGATTGAACAAGGCAGCTATCTCATCGGCAATAGCAGCAATTTGCTTTTCGTGCAAGGCTTCGGCCACCTGTATCAAGACCGAGGCTTTATCCTCCTCGATGGCACGATTGAGACGCCCCACACCACTGAGCCCTATAATCTGATTGAAAGTATTGTATTTGTCAAAGGCCTCAAGCATTTTCGATTGATTAATGGGCTTGGCAGGTTGCGACAAATTACTTTTGTCGGGAGGCAATAGCAACATACCATTGGCAAATGGTTGCAAATCAAACACCTTCAGACAGCCCGTTGATGGAGCCAACCAACTATAATACATATCGGCCAGCCCGTCAAGTTCGTAATAATCGGTATACAAGTCTCCTATTGTATTCAAGAGGTCTACTTTTTGCGTCAAGCCCTGTTGTTCAAATATCTTTACCACATCGGAGGTGTGTGCCATCTTCTTCTCAAAGGGATAATCCTTGTCGATAATCTCACGCATGCGGGTGCGTATAGCATCTACCTTATCGACTGCAACAGGAGCTTGTGCATCACCCAACAAGCAGTATTTGCCATTGGATATAGAGTGCTCGATGCGCAATGACACCCCGGGAAACAGGTCATGAACAGCCTTGTATAGCACAAAACTGAGCGAACGCTCATACACCCTCATACCCGAAGCATCGCTAATATCGACAAACTCCACGTCGCAGGTATTATATATACGGAAATTGAGACTCTCAGACTTGTTATTAACACGCGCAGTAATAGCCCCATGAGGCATACTAAGGCCAATACGATTGTATATACTCAACAACGATTCTCCACCCTCAACGTCAATGTTCAAACCGGTATTACAACAATAAATAGAGATATACTTGTCCATGATATTATCTTATAAGTGAATGTTAAAATTCAAAACTAAGTTAAAATACATCGTACAAATATGGTGCAAATATTTTTATTTATTTATTTTTGCAAACAAATTTGGATTACTGTTTTTATGGTGATAAAGATAGTATATAAAGACGAAAGATACAACAAAATATTTTAAATTAAACACAATGAATTACTCGTTTTTCGATTTCTTGACACTGATAGGTGCATTAGGAATGTTCCTCTATGGAATGAAAATCATGAGCGAAGGTTTGCAAAAAGCTGCCGGTGATCGTATGCAGAAGATTTTATCTTCTATGACCAACAACCGTTTTATGGGTGTTCTCACCGGTATTCTTATTACCGCCCTTATTCAATCATCATCGGCAACAACCGTTATGGTTGTAAGTTTTGTCAACGCCGGACTTCTATCTCTTATACAATCTATTGCCGTAATTATGGGAGCCAATGTGGGTACTACCGTAACGGCATGGATTATATCTCTGTTTGGTTTCACCGTAAAGATTGCCGATGTGGTCTTTCCCGTTATGGCTATCTCTATACCCCTGATATTCTCTAAGAACAACCAACGACGCTATTGGGGTGAGTTTCTCGTAGGCTTCTCACTACTCTTCTTGGGTATGGAGTTTATGAAGGAATCCGTTCCCAACTTGCAAGAAAACCCCGCAGCCTTGGAGTTCCTCAACAACTACACCAATATGGGCTACGGCTCGGTATTGTTGTTCTTGCTTATTGGCTCTATCCTCACTATCATCATGCAGTCGTCAAGTGCCACCATGGCCATTACACTTATTATGTGTAGTCAAGGATGGATATCATTTGAGATTGCCGCTGCTATGGTACTTGGTGAGAATATCGGTACAACCATCACCGCCAACATGGCAGCCCTCTCGGCCAACGTATCGGCTAAGCGCGCCGCCTTTGCACACTTCTTGTTCAACATGTTCGGTGTGTGCTGGATGCTTATATTCTTCTTCCCTTTCACACGCATGATTATTGCTCTTGTAGGACACTTGAACGGTATGTCGACCGACGAAGTAAACTACTTGTTAGACTCATCGGCAGCATTACTTCCTCCCGAAGAGGCAGCCAAAGCCGCAACCACCGTATCGTTCTCGTTGGCTCTGTTCCACTCAATATTCAACGTATGCAACGTGCTTATCATGATATGGTTTGTTAAGGTATATGAGAAGATTGTATGCACAGTCATCAAGCAAAAGTCGGCTACCGACGAGGAGTTCCAACTCAAGTATATCAATACCGGTATGATGGGTGCATCGGAATTGAACCTCCCCCAAGCCCGCCAAGAGATTGTGGTATATGCCGAGCGCGTACGTCGCATGTTTGGCATGGTACAAGACCTCTTGCACGAGAAAGAGGGTAGCGAGGCTTTCTCTAAGTTGTACAGCCGCATCGAGAAGTATGAACAAATATGCGACCGCATGGAGATAGAAATTGCCTCTTTCTTGAACAAAGTAGTAAGCGGACGATTGAGCTACGACGGTAAGTTGCAAGTAAACTCGATGCTTACCATGGTTACCGAGATAGAAAGCATAGGCGACTGTTGCTACAACTTGGCACGAACATTGTTGCGCAAGCAAGAGGCCAGTGTGAAGTTCAACGAAGAGATTATGACCAATATCGATGCCCTTATGGCTCTTGATGCCGATGCACTCGAAAGCCTTATTGCCGTGCTATCGAAAGGCGAAAACGCCGATATTATTGCTACTTATAACAAAGAAAACGAGATTAACAACTTCCGCAATCAGTTGCGTGCAACCAACATGGAGAATATCAATGCCAAGCATTACGACTATCAAGAGGGTATATACTACATGGATATCGTGGCCGAAGCTGAGAGCCTTGGCGATTATGTCGTAAATGTCGTAGATGCTGTTAAACAACAATCTCACCACAAAATGAAGATATAAACTTTACAATAATACAATGATTCATGAGAGGCCGTGTCAGATTGAATATCGACACGGCCTCTTGGATTTGTGAGTATGAGTGCTAAACAATAGACGTATAGGGTATGCACCTTTTATTTGTCTACCACACTGTTTTATAGATATTGTATGCTTTTGCCTCCTGCCGAGAGAGGCGAGAATAGGCAAAGACTGCGCAGGAGGAAGGAATTTTATATACATTATTAAAAATTCGCAGTCCGAATTTATTTGTGACACTATTGTGAGAAAAGAGAAAAATATCGTCTTGCAGTAGTGGTTTTGTCGACAGAAAAAATTATCTTTGTAGATTGATTTTGAAACAATAAGTATGTTGACTCAAATAACACTCAACGACACACGTGTGCAGTATAAAGAGACAGGCAAAGGAGCACCTGTCATCTTGCTACATGGCTGGGGTTGCAATATTGCAACAATGGCTTCAATAGAAGCTATTCTGTCGCCACACTTCAAGGTGTATACACTCGATTTTCCGGGTTTCGGAGGCAGTGACACCCCATCGGAGGTATGGGGAGTGGAAGAGTATACTCAAATGCTTGAACATTTTGTATCTACACTGCACATAGAGAACCCCATACTCATTGGTCACTCATTCGGAGGCAGAGTGTCTATCTTGTATGGCTCACGCAACAAGGTGCGCAAAATCGTGTTGGTAGATGCAGCCGGTGCCAAGCCACGCCGTCCGTTGAAGTACTATTGTAAGGTCTATTCATATAAGTTATACAAGAAAATACTATACCTCACAATGGGACAAGAGCGTGCCGAGGAGAAGTTGGAGGCTCGCCGTCGTACCGCCGGATCGGCCGATTATAATGCACTCTCGGGCATGATGCGCCGCATACTTGTCAAGGTGGTAAATGAGTATCTCGAAGAGGAGATGAAGAAGATAAAATGTCCGGTGCAACTTATATGGGGAGCCAAAGACAAAGATACCAAGTTACGCGAGGCTAATGTAATGCTCAAGCACATTCCCAATGCACGTCTTGATGTGATAGAGGATGCCGGTCACTATTCGTTTCTCGACAACCCATTCCGTTTTCGTTCGTATCTTACAGCCTTCTTGAAAGAAGATATCTATGGCAAATAATTGAACAATAATGATAACACTCATCACGCAAATAGTATTGATTATCACACTCATTTTATATGTGGGTGTAGCGTTGAAGTATGAGTTGCAAATGATGCAACAAAACAGCTATCGCAACAAACGTTATTGGAATTGGATGACAAAAAACGGCGACTCATCATCGCCCCGACGTCTCACTGTTTACTTCCTCTTGTTGATGTCATGCACTCGATTTACACCCGAGATTACACATCCCTTTATCGCGGTGATATTGTTAGTATTGGCGGTGCGTGAGTTGCGCATGAAGTACAAGAAACCCGTGGTATTTACCCAACGTGCCACACGCTTGTATATAGCCTCGTGGGTGGTTGTATTGCTACACACAACTTTGTGGGCATCCTTGACACGTTTTGATTTAAGTGTTATACCCATACTCATGCTCTGTGCGGCAGCCTTCTCATGGGTAGTGATATTGCTGGCCAACCTGCTTATGCACCCCATCGAGATGCAAATCAATCGTGGTTTCTACAACGAAGCGAAGAAGATACTTGAAGCCATGCCCAACCTTCGCATCATTGGTGTGACCGGCAGCTATGGCAAGACAAGCACCAAACACTACCTGTATCGCATCCTCAGCGAGAAATACAACGTATTGATGACCCCCGGCAGCTACAATACACCCATGGGGGTAATACGCACCGTACGCGAAATGATGAAACCCTATTACGATGTGTTTATCGTAGAGATGGGAGCCAAACAGCTGGGCGACATCAAAGAGATATGCGACCTTGTATGCCCCACAATAGGTATCGTAACGGCTGTGGGCGAGCAACACTTGGAGTCGTTCAAGTCGATAGAGAATGTACAACGCACCAAGTTTGAGTTGGTCGATGCCCTACCGGCCGACGGGTTGGCTGTCGTAAACAACGACTTTGAATATATTGCCAACCGCACCGTGAGCAATGTACCCGTAAAACGATATGCCCTCGCCCCCGGAGCCGACTACCATATAGAAGATGTTGAGTACGGTGAGGTAGAGACCCGTTTTTCCATCGTAGGCGAGGGTCGTCGCATAGAATTTGCTACCAAGTTGGTAGGAGACTGTAACTTGTCGAACCTCATGGCATCGGTTATCGTTGCATTACATCTTGATGTACCTGAGAAATCAATACGTTACGGTGTGAGCCAAATAGAACAGGTAGAACACCGCTTGAATATGAAACGCACACCCGGAGGCTTGTCGATAATAGACGATGCATTCAACTCCAACCCCGATGGCGCACGTATGGCACTCGATGTACTCGCACGCATCAAGACAGGCAAGCGCATTGTTATAACACCGGGCATGATAGAGCTGGGCGAAAAACAAAAAGAATATAACCAACGATTTGGCAGACAGATGTCCACAGCAGCCGACTACGTAATGGTGGTGGGAGCATACAATCGCGAAGCTATACTCGCGGGTCTTGCCGAGGGAGGTATGCCCGAGGAGAAGATTTTTGTAGCCGACAGTTTTGCCATGGCACAAGCCCGATTGGTACAGATAGCCCGAGCAGGCGATGTGGTGTTGTATGAAAATGACCTGCCCGACACATTTAAGTAAAATCTGATAATAGCCCCCAAATAATGAAAACAACCGTAGGAGTATTTTTCGGAGGACGATCGGTAGAGCATGAAATTTCGGTGCTCACAGCCCTCCAAGCAATGTATGCTTTTGATAGTAACAAATACAATATTGTACCTGTATATATCTCCAAAGAGGGTCGCTGGTATAGTGGCGATGCACTCATGTCGGTATCGAACTTCCGCGATATGAACACCCTCAAAGCACAATGTGAAGAGGTGTATATGAACCCCGAGTATGGCGATTACAACCTCTACCGTCGCAAAAAGAAACTCTTCGGCAACCCCATTGTAGCCACACTCGATGTAGTGATACCCGCATTGCACGGTACAAATGGCGAGGATGGTGTATTCCAAGGTTTGTTGGAAACCATCGGCATACCCTTTGCCGGCTGCAACACACTCTCGGCAGCCATCGGTATGGATAAGATTGTAATGAAAATGGTACTCGAAAGTTGCAATATACCCATTGTCGATTACGTGTGGTTTACCGACAAGCAATGGTTTGCCGACCGTGACCGTTGGGCTGATGAGGTAGAACAAAAAATAGGATACCCCGTAATCGTAAAACCCGCCAACTTGGGTTCAAGTGTAGGTATTTCACGTGCCGACAACCGCGCCGAATTTATGACCAAGGTCGACGAGGCAAGCCGCTATTCGACTCGCTTGGTAGTTGAGGACTTGGTGGAAAACCTCAAAGAGATAAACTGCTCGGTACTGGGCGACTGCGACGACTACATGGCATCGGTATGTGAAGAGCCTATCAAGAGTGGAAAGATACTCTCGTATGAGGATAAATATATGGGAGGCAGTCAAGGCGAAAGTGGCATGCAAGCCAGCGAGAAACGTATTCCTGCCGACCTCACTCCCGAACAAACCGCCCGCATACAATTCCTCGCCGGCGAGACATTCCGTGTACTCTCTTGTCACGGTGTAGCGCGTGTCGACGTGATGATAGACGATAATACCGGAGATATATATGTAAACGAAATCAATGCCATACCCGGCTCTTTGTCGTTCTACTTGTGGGAAGCCACCAAAGTACCCTTCGACGAATTGATGGATCGCATGGTACAACTCGCCCTCAAACGCAAGCGCGAAGCTGCCAACAAGACCGTAAGCTATACCCAAAACATCTTTGCCCTCGGTGGTGGCGGTGTAAAAGGAGCCAAAGGCGCCAAAGGTGCCAAGCTGAAATAATCGTCAAGACTTCAATTATATACAGGGAGGTGTGTCAAAAACAAACAAGACACACCTCTTTGTTTCAAGAATAGATACAGCAAGCCTCATATTTGCATGATTTCGCTGAAAGCGATAGATTACGCTTTTCAATTTTAATCGGACAGTAATATTTATATGTTGTGATTTATCGATAGAATTTGATTTCTAAACAAATTTGTTTATTTTTGCACCATGGATAATAGGATAAACATATTAAAAGGGCTACATCCCGGAGTATTCCTTCAACGCGAATTGAAAAAGCGCAAGCTCAAGAGTGGTCAATTTGCAGAGTCTATTGGGGAGCATCCGCAAACAATGAGTGCCATTATTCATGGTCGTAGGTCCATGAATACACCGCTATCACTACGTATAGAAAAGGCTCTCGAACTGGAAGAAGGCTTCCTAATGTCTTTACAAATATTTTATGATATAGCCTTAGAGAAGCAAAAAACGGCAATAAACAATCGCCCGGATATATCAAAATTCAGCCCCACTCTTTTTTGGGACACAAGCATTGATAATATCAACTTTGCAGAGCATAGTAAGTTTGTCATCAACCGCGTATTTGAGCGTGGAACAGAATCTGAGATTGATGAGATAATACGTTTCTATGGACGTGAAAAGATTTTGAGCGAGTTAGATATAACACAACACTCGCCATTTGCAATAAATATTAGGAGATTGTAAATGTTTAACACTAAAATATTATATCATGAAAAAGTTTATTTTTTTAGTAATGACAACATTCACACTTGCACTGTGGAGTTGTGGAAAATACAACGACATTCCAGGTAATGAAGGTGAGCTATCAGAAGATCTTATCGTTTCTGTTGAAATTGAACAAATCGAGCAATATATGATGAGTTTTCGTATAGACTCTACTAATGCCGAAAAAATCTCATATGTTGTAATAGAGGACTCGGAAGAGGTTCCCTCCGCATCATTCGTTTTACTCAATGGCGAGTCAGTACCCATTGATAGCAAAGAGCCGGTTGTGGTTACAGATCTGTCGAGCTTTACCTATTATAAGCTACTTATTGCAGCCGAAGGTGCAGGTAAAACAACTATGATTAATCCTATCACGTTCCGTACTAAAGCTGAAGGATATATTACATTTCGCAGCACTATATCATCTATAAGTGCTGCCGAATCAAATGATGGTGTTGTTTCTACTATCGAGCTTCCCATTCAATGCGTTTCATTTGAAGACATTACAGCTTCGGTAAACTTCGCCACTACAGATACAGCTTATGCAGAAGATGTTCGTGCTAAAGAAGGTACGGATTATATAGTGAAGAGTGTTACTACTTACAACCTCGACGCTACTAAAAATCGTATCAACGAAGTTACTACCGACTTGACTGTAGCCGGTGTTGAAAGAGTTATCAACTTCGATGCCGAGCATTGTTATGCAACTCTTGTTATAGAAACTATCGACAACTATACAAAAGATGGCAATAAGAAATTTGATGTAGTTCTTACAACTGCTAACGGTTGTAGCCTCACTAGTTACAATAGAATTGCTATCATAATTGCCGACGATGAGAACCCCTTGAGCCAACTCTTCGGTACTTATACAGCTACTGCAGTTTCTGCTTCCAACGGTTTTCCCCCCAATGTAAACTGGGAAGTAACTATCACTGCCGATGACGAGACAGAAGATAAGATTTGGATTCACCCCATTTGCATATTCGGTGGCTTGAGTGCACATGACATCTATCCCGTTTATGCGACTATTGACCTCGCTCAAGGTATCATCCAAATGCCTTATGGTCAATGCTTATACGGTGGTGAAGATCAAGAATACAATATGCTTATTGCAGGTCTCGGTGATCAACCCGACTTGTCTGGTATAAACATTGCGACACTTACAATGGGTGATGAAGTTGTAATTGAATGGCAAAGCGACCTCGGTGTTGGTAACACTAATGCCAACGAATGGTGGTATCAAGCTATTAAAGAGATTGTCTTTACAAAAAAATAATCTATTAACCAATAGTGTTTAACGAACTCCCTTTTTATCATCAAGAATGTAAATCAACCTGTCGTTTCGAAAAAACGTTATTAGGACTATTTAAGTAAGAGCATAAACGGAGGGTGTGTCGAAATGAAAATTTGGGCACACCCTCTTTTAGGTAATAGGCACTAAAGATTATTTCTTCCTACATCCGGTGTGGGTGAACATCTTGTTGCAATGATGTTCGTTGCGTTCCATTGCGAGGCGCGAGGGCGTGGGATGCTCGAGTTTCTCAAGGTCGGCAATGGCGGCGCGCATGTCGTCGAGTAGCATATCGGCCATATCGCGGCTGAATCCCTGTCGCACGACAATACGCATTACCACCATTTCTTCTATATCCTTGGGCATGGTATATGCCGGTACCATCCAACCACTCTGTTTCAGCTTGTCTTGCAAGTCATAGAGTGTCCACTTGGCAGTCTTGCTGTAGGTGCGACACATAAACCATATAAAGAGCGGATTGACAACCTCTTGGCAATAATTGACAAACGGTGTCATCTTGCCTATCTCTTGATGCAAGTAACGAGCTATCTCCATCGAGTTGTGTTGCACTTGCTTGTAGCCCTCATATCCGAGTCGGATGAATTGATAGTACTGACCCAATATCTGTGCTGCAGGGCGTGAGAAGTTCAAGCCCACCTGTGTAATGTCGGCACCCAGATAGTTGACCGAGAACGACATCTTGCCGGGCAAGTACTTCTTATCCTTCCACACTACCCAGCCAAGTCCGGGGTATACAAGGCCATACTTGTGCCCCGAAGTGCTTATTGATAATACCCACTTGAGACGAAAATCCCAACGCTTCTCGGGATTGAGGAAGGGTAATATAAAGCCACCCGATGCAGCATCGACATGAATGGGTATATCGTGGTGAGTGCGGGCGTTATACTCATCAAGAGCTTTATCCAAAGCCTCAACATCATCGTTGAGACCTGTCCAGGTAACACCTTGAATGGGTACTACACAAATAGTGTTTTCATCGCATAGTTCTATAACATCATGCGGGTCGAGTGTAGGTTTTTCGAGCGATAGCGGTACGGTGCGCATCTCTATCTGCCACAAGTCGGCAAACTTTTCCCACACCACTTGGTAGCCGGTAGAGATAATAAAGTTGGGCTTATCGGTAGGTTTGCCTTGCGCCATGCGACGCTCCTTCCAGCGCAACCAAGCAGCTACACCACCGAGCATACATGCTTCGGAAGAACCTATAGCCAACGCACCGGTTTTCCACTTATTCTGCTCGGGCGAGTTCCACAAGTTGGCCACAATGTTTATACACTTGGCATTCATCACAGCCACACGCGGATATTCGGTCTCATCGATATAGTTGATAGCAATAGCCTCATTCATGAGTCGGGTGGCAAACGGATCCATGTATGTTGTAACAAACGTGGCAAGGTTCAAGCGAGGCTGTGTTTGTGCAAAGGTCTCGTCTTTTACCATTTGATAAGCAATCTCGGGTCGTGTCCCATGTTGAGGAATGGTATCGACAGGTGAGGACTTCAACATCTCTTCCGAGCCGAATACGGCAGCATACTCGCAGCAATTTTTGTTGTCTGATTTTTCCATAATCCAAATGTGGTTTTATAAGATTTAGCAGTGTTCGGTAAACGTTGGCACGAGAGCGAATGTTGATTGCAATAAGCATTATTAGTCCTTTTTGTATTTTATGAACATCACATATAGGGTACAATGAACACACCCCTACGGTTGCGTGTTTATAGTGCAAAAAAATTGTATTATGAAAATAGAGACCGGAAGGGGACGTATCCCTTTGATAACATTGCTGGCCATTTGGTCTATCTCGGCACTGAATGCCCTGCCGGGACTGGCTGTTTCGCCCATTTTGGGTGAGTTACAAAAAATCTTTCCCCGCGCGACCGAGTTGGATATACAGATGCTCTCCTCACTACCATCACTCATGATTATCCCATTTGTGCTGTTGGCAGGCCGACTCACCGAGCGCATCGACAACATTCGTCTGTTGCAGATAGGTTTGGTCATCTTTGTATCAAGCGGTATACTATATCTTATGTCCGATAAGATGTGGCAGCTGATAGCAGTCAGCGCATTATTGGGTGTGGGTTCAGGTCTTATTATCCCGCTCTCGACCGGCTTGATTGGTAGGTTCTTTGTAGGTCGTTACCGTACCAAGCAGTTTGGTTTGAGTTCGGCCATTACCAACCTCACACTCGTCATTGCCACCATCATAACCGGATATTTGGCCGAGGTAGAATGGCACTTGCCCTTTATAGTCTATTTGTTTCCAATTGTATCGATAATTCTATCATTTCAGTTGCGCAAAGCATTGTCGCAAGAGCCCGAGCCATCGCCAGAGACAGATAATACCGACAATGGCCTGCGTCCGCATGTACAAGTGGGCAACAGCGGTATCGGGGTGCACCATCTTATAGAGGTAATGCTATTCTATGGCTTGGTAACCTATCTGGTGGTGATAGTGAGCCTCAATCTGCCTTTTCTTGTCGAAGAGCGAGGCATGCCAACAAGCCTGTCGGGCACATATATTTCGCTCTTTTTCCTTGCCATAATGGCTCCGGGCTTCTTTCTCAACCGCTTTATAGATGCCTTAGGCCGTAGCACACAATTGTGGAGCCTGCTCATGATTGTTGTAGGGCTGGGACTTATTGTAGTTACAAGTAATGTGTGGCTTGTAGGCGTAGGATGTGTAAGTGCCGGAGTAGGATATGGAATTATACAACCCATCATGTACGACCGCACCACGCATATTGCATTGCCCCACAAGAGCACTTTTGCATTGGCATGTGTTATGGCTATGAATTATGTAGCTATTCTGGTGTGCCCGTTTGTAATCAAAGTATTCAAGTTGATTATGCACGATTCAAGCGAATTGTTTGCCTTCCAATTCAACGCCTTTCTGGCCGCACTCACGCTATTGGTAGCGTTTGTCTATCGCAAGTCGGCTCTGTTTGATAATTGAACGATTTTACTTGTATAAGTCAAGAGCAGCTTGAAGCTTACCACGCAATTCGTTACGCAGTTTTGCAGGCGATATAACCTCTATTTCTCGTCCCAGCGATAACAACTCTTGTATGAGGTCGTAAGTGATGTACATGTTGTATACAAAGTCGACATAGCCATCGCCCACCTCATACTCGCGTTGTGTGTGATGCAAGGGTAAGGCACGCAGGTATTGCGCTTGTCGCATGGTAGCTCGCAGACGTATTGTCTCGGGGTGCTCGTCGCTGCGTATCACACCAAACGAATGTACAAAATAATCGGACGGAACAAAGTCGGCCGGAAACTCAAATGTATCGGTCGTAAGAGCCAGCTCCACAACACGGTCCAAAGCATAGGTCTTGATTTGTCGGTCTTTGCGATTATATCCTACTACATACCACCGCTTGCGAAAAGCCTTGACAAAGTATGGCTCCAATTCGACTTTCTGCGCCGACATCTTCCAGAAAGCATGATATATCATGCGTATTACCCTACTCTCTTGCATTGCCTCGGTAATAGAAGCCATATAATCGTTGCCCGACGGGATATGCTCGGGTATAATGCGTTGCGCCATATCGGCACCATGCCGCATGAGGTAGTTGACAGAGAGTGAGTCAAACAACCACTTCTGCAGGTCGCTACTCTTGTCGGGCTGAGCCTGTTCGATATAATATTCGTAGGTCGATGTATCGCATAGAATGTTCACGTCGAATAGCTTTTCGGCACCTTCGCGATAGTTGCAAAAGGAGCGTCTGGTAAGAGGATTTCCCTCCGAAAGGTCACTCTGCAACCAGAGGCGTTCTATCTCACCCCGCGTGATGCGCTTGTAACGCCACACGGTATCGAAAAACCACATATATCGTTGTATAACTATCTGCGACATGCACTCTATAGAATTGTTGTAGGAGACTTTCTATCTTTGAAACATTGCGACAACACAGGGGCATAGGGCGTGTCGAGCGTGCGTGCCTTGGCAGGGCAACCCTTGACACAGGCACAGCATTTGATGCAACGAGAGGTATCGGTGTGCAGATAGTCGCCTGTTGCAATAGCACCTGTCGGGCACAATTTTACACACTTACCACATAGCTTACACTTGTCGGCATCGACTACAACCATCGGTTTGGCAACCGACTTCTTGCGACGCTGTTTCAGTACAAAAAGTATAAATCGGAGCTTAGAAAACAACGGGTTGCGAGGCTCTTTCAGCGAAGCAACATCAATGGATTGAGTGCTCTCGATACGTGCAAGCTTTGCAGCAATATCCCTACCCCATGCGCGTGCATCGGCCAAGTCGGCTGCATCGGGACGACCTACTGCAATGGGATATCGAGCGGTACTGTACGAGTGTTCGCCGACAAAGGCAGCAGCGGCAACAGTGACAAACCCACGACTGCGCACAAACACGTCGAGCTGAGCAACAGCCTCCTCATAGGCGCGATTGCCATACACAACAATAAGCACAATGGGGGTATTATCGCCCCGCATGGCATCGAGACGTTGCAGAGCAAGCGGTGCAACCTTGCCACCATACACAGGCACAGCCACCACAACCAACTCATGCTCCTTGTAGCACATATCGGAAGGAGTATTATAGGTTGCATCAACCACACAACTATTGTGATAGCCACAGCCATCGGCCACAGCCATTGCCACCTTGCGCGAAGTGCCGGTAGGCGAAAACAAAACAGAAGTAACAGAGGTTATATTCATAGTACAAAAGTAATAATAAGCCGTGCGAGAACAAAAAAAGTATACTTATTTTTTTATCAAGAAACGAAGCAACACATAAGACATGCAATTTTGCAAACCATGCTTTGCAAACAGCATTGAGATTTAAAAATTTTAGCATCTATTGAGGAAATATTTCTTTAATAAATCGTTTACTTGCTGAATTTGTATTACTTTTGCGTAGCCTTGAAAAAGGCACATATAGGTAAGAAAGATTTGTAAAAAAAACCAAAAAGATTTATTAAAATGGCAACATTAGATTTGACAAAGTACGGTATTAACGGAACCACCGAGGTGCTGCACAACCCCTCTTATGACCAACTCTTCGCAGAAGAGACACTGCCCGGACTTGAAGGCTATGAAGTAGGTCAGGTAACAGAATTGGGTGCTGTTAATGTAATGACAGGTATATATACCGGTCGTTCGCCCAAGGATAAATTTTTCGTATACGACGAGGTTTCTAAAAACACTGTATGGTGGACCTCAGAAGAATATAAAAACGACAACAAACCTGTTTCGCAAGAGACATGGAGTGCATTGAAAGACCTCGCTATCAACGAGCTGTCAAACAAGAAACTCTACGTTGTAGATACATTCTGCGGTGCTAACGAAAACTCTCGCCTCAAAGTTCGCTTTATCGTTGAGGTTGCATGGCAAGCACACTTTGTAACCAACATGTTTATCCGCCCCACTGCCGAAGAATTGGCCAACTATGGCGAGCCCGACTTCGTTGTTTACAACGCCTCTAAAGCCAAAGTAGAGAACTGGAAAGAGTTGGGTCTCAACAGTGAGACTGCAGTTGTATTCAACCTCACCAGCAAAGAGCAAGTTATCATCAACACATGGTATGGCGGTGAGATGAAGAAAGGAATGTTCTCTATCATGAACTACCTCCTCCCCTTGCGTGGCATGGCATCGATGCACTGCTCGGCCAACACCGACATGAACAACGAAAACACAGCTATTTTCTTTGGCCTCTCGGGTACAGGAAAGACAACCCTCTCAACCGACCCCAAACGTCTCCTTATCGGTGACGACGAGCATGGCTGGGACGACGAAGGTGTATTTAACTTTGAAGGTGGTTGCTATGCCAAGGTTATCAACCTCAGCAAAGAGAACGAGCCCGACATCTACAACGCCATCAAGCGCGATGCTCTCCTTGAGAACGTAACAGTCGATGCCAACGGTAAGATAGACTTCAGCGACAAGTCGGTTACCGAAAACACTCGTGTATCTTATCCCATCTTCCACATCAACAACATTGTGCGTCCTCAATCGAAAGGTCCCGCTGCCAAGAGTGTAATATTCCTTTCGGCCGATGCATTTGGTGTATTGCCTCCCGTTTCTATCTTGAACGCCGAGCAAACCAAGTACTACTTCCTCTCGGGCTTTACTGCCAAGTTGGCCGGTACCGAGCGTGGTATTACCGAGCCTACACCCACATTCTCGGCTTGCTTCGGTGCAGCATTCTTGTCATTGCACCCCACCAAATATGCCGAAGAGTTGGTTAAGAAAATGGAAAAATCGGGTGCTAAGGCCTACCTCGTAAATACTGGTTGGAACGGTACAGGCAAACGTATCTCTATACGCGATACACGCGGTATCATTGATGCTATCCTCGATGGCTCAATAGACAAAGCTCCTACCAAACAAATTCCTTTCTTCTCATTCACAGTACCTACCGAGTTGCCCGGTGTTGACCCCGCAATTCTCGATCCTCGCGACACCTATGCTTGCGCTTGCGAGTGGGAAGAAAAAGCCAAAGACCTTGCCGGTCGCTTCATCAAGAACTTCAACAAGTTTACAGGTAACGAAGCCGGTAAAGCCCTCGTAGCCGCAGGCCCTCAACTCTAACAACAAACAGCGCAAAACGCTATATATAAAACAGGTTGTGTCATTTATTTGGCACAACCTGTTTTGTATACAGTATCCGACAAAGCCTCATACCCACAGAAAAAAATACCATAAAACGGGAACTAAAACAATGTACTTAACACTGTAGTAATTCCCGTTTTTTCACTGTAAGATTTATTCAACACCACACTTGTGTTGTCCAATAATATTCTTTGTGCCGTTTATGGCTATAGGATTGTACCTCCGCTGGGAATCGAACCCAAATCTACGGTTTAGGAAACCGCTATTCTATCCGTTGAACTACAGAGGCCGGTATAGATACGTTCAGCAAATATACAACTTTTCTGACACAGTACTACTATTATTCTCCACCAAACTCCATGAGGTAGGCTTTGATGAAGTCATCTATCTCGCCATCCATTACGCGGTTGACATCGGATGTTTGATAGTTGGTGCGGTGGTCTTTCACACGACGGTCGTCAAAGACGTAGCTGCGTATCTGTGAACCCCACTCTATTTTTTTCTTGCCAGCCTCTATCTTGGCTTGTTCCTCCATGCGGTGCTTCAACTCCTTGTCGTAGAGTATCGAGCGGAGTTGTCGCATAGCATTTTCCTTGTTCTTTGGCTGGTCGCGTGTCTCGGTGTTTTCGATAAGAATTTCTTCTTCTTCGCCGGTATAGGGGTCTTTGTATTGATAACGCAATCGCACACCCGACTCAACCTTATTCACATTCTGACCACCTGCACCACCCGAACGGAATGTATCCCAAGAGATGAGAGCAGGACTGATGTTTACTTCAATGGTATCATCGACCAGAGGGGTAACAAATACCGAAGCAAAAGAGGTCATACGCTTGCCTTGCGCATTGTATGGCGATACGCGCACAAGACGGTGCACACCGTTTTCGCTCTTGAGATAGCCGTATGCATAGTCTCCCTCTATTTGCATCGACACCGATTTGATGCCGGCCTCATCGCCCTCGATAAGGTGAGCTATGGCAACCTTATAGTTATTACGCTCACCCCAACGCATATAAAGGCGCATGAGCATCGAAGCCCAATCTTGGCTCTCGGTACCACCTGCTCCGGAGTTTATCTTGAGCATTACTCCCATCTTATCCTCTTCACGACGCAACATATTGCGCAACTCGAGGTCTTCGATGAGTTTCATGGCTCGCTCGTATGCTGCATCGACATCTTCTTCTTCTACAACACCTTCTTTTACAAACTCATAAGCGAGTTGCAACTCCTCTACAGCTTTTTCTACCTCGGTGTAGCCTTCTATCCAGAATTTTATCTCTTTGATTTTGCGCATTTGTGCTTCGGCCTTCTTCTGGTCGTTCCAGAAGTCGGGCACATGGGTGCGTAATTCTTCTTCTTCGACTTGTATTTTTTTACTGTCGATATCAAGGTAGCGATACAATGCACTACGGCGTTCTTCGGTCTCTTTGAGTTGCTCTATGGTTATCATTGAGAATTTTTTACTTTTTATTGCGGTTTTACACCTTGTATTTCAAGAAAAAAGCACAAGGGCGTACAAAGGTAGTACGTCCTTGTGTTATTTGCCAAACATTGAGCCAATTTTTTATGTATACATCAACTCTATTTCTTTCTTGTATATCTTATTGATGATAGAACGACGCACCTTGAGTGTGTTGGTCAACTCGCCACGCTCCATGGTGAATGCGTGTGGTAGAAGAGTAAACTTCTTGATTTGCTCAAACGATGCAAAGTTCTTTTGCAACTCGGCAATACGGCTTTCTATCATGGCATATATCTCTTGGTTTTTCACCAAGTCTTCGAAGGTGTGGAATTGTATTTTCATCTTCTGTGCATACTCGGTGAGAGCCTCATATGCAGGCACGATAATGGCTGTCACATACTTACGTTGGTCGCCTATCACGGCTACTTGCTCGATAAAGCGGTCGCCACCTAAGCAACTCTCTATGGCTTGCGGTGCAATATATTTGCCATTAGAGGTTTTGAAGAGGTCTTTGATGCGCTCTGTTATAGACAATTTGCCATCGATGTAAGTACCGGCATCACCGGTGCGGAACCATCCGTCTTCGGTAAACACTTTGGCTGTCTCTTCGGGCTTCTTGTAGTATCCTTGCATCACCGTTCCACTCTTAACGAGAATCTCGTTGTTGTTTTCGGTATCGATGCGCACCTCTATCTCTGGCATTACTGTACCTACAGTACCTATCTTATAGTCGTTGGCGAGGAAACATGACACGGTTGCTGTTGTCTCAGACAATCCGTAACCATAGGTAATGGGTATACCACAAGATATCAAAAATTCGTTGATGGCATCACCCAGAGGAGCACCGGCAACGGGGAAGAGTACACCATTGTTTACACCCACTGTATAGCGTATCTTCGATAGGATTATCTTATCGAACAACTTATATTGCAGATTGAGCAATAGGGGTATGTTGCGACCTTGGCTCTTGTATTCGATATGGTATTTGCGACCGGTTTTCAAGGCCATTTGTATCATCTTGGCTTTTACACCGCTTTGTCGAGCTATAAATTCTTGTACACCGGCATATACCTTCTCCCAGAAACGAGGCACGTTGCACAACAAAGAAGGACGCACCTCCTTAACGGTAGCTGCAATTGTCTTGGTGTCGCGGTTGATAACCACTCTAACACCCATAGAGAGACAGAAGTAGCTCCAAGCACGCTCAAAGATGTGTGTCATGGGCAAGAAACTGAGCGAAACATCCTCATCGTCAATCATGGTGAGGCGTTGCCTGTGTATGCGCATGATGATGTCGTAGTTGGTGTGGGTGAGCATAACACCTTTGGGCTCTCCGGTAGTACCCGATGTATATATAAGAGTGGCAAGGTCTTCGGGACGTGCTGTACGTGTACGACGCTCTACCTCAGCTTTTATTTCGTCCGAAGCATTTTCGCCCAAAGCCATAAACTCATCCATATATATGCTTTGATTGTCATTCTCTATACGCACAACTTGACGGTCGAAGATGATAACATGCTCTACAAACGGACAGTTGGCTCGAGCCTGTATCCACACATCATATTGAGGTTGCTCTCCGATAAATAGGAAGCGTGATTCTGTTTCGTTTATGATGTAAGTTATCTGATCGGCCGAACTTGTAGCATAGAGCGGGGCTATCACTGCACGATTTTGGAAAGCACCGTGATCTACAACAAGTCCATAAAGGGTATTTTGAGTAAATGTGGTAATATTTTCTTTCTCCTTAATACCCATTTGCGCCAACGCACATGCGGCTGTATCTATGAGTGTTTTGAATTTATTCCAAGAGATTGATATCCACTCATTGGTAACATAATCTTTGTAACGGACTGCTTCGCGCTCTCCGTACTTTTCAGCCTGGCGTGCAGGCATGGAGGTCATTTCATTGATCATAAAAACTCAATTGGTTCGGCGCAAAGGTAGAGATAATGCATCGAAAAAGTTGTTATTTGCAAGTAATAAATGACAAAAAGCAAGTTAAAATTGCACAAATGCACATTTATTGTGCACCTGTGCAAAAAATTATTTCTGCACTGCTGCACTACTTTGTGGAGTAACATAATAGGGATTATGTGTGAATCAATAAAAGTTATTGACTCATACACACAACTCAAGACAAATAATTGGGCTATTATTTTTCGCGGCTTATGGTATAGTCGAGCAATTCTATCAAAGCTTGACGAGCCGGACTGTCGGGGAGTGTTTCGAGAGAGGCCACAGCCTCATTGCGCAACTGCAACATGCGCACTTGTGCATACTCTATGCCACCCATTCGCTTGGCATAGTCTATAAGGGTTTCTACAGCATTACTATCGAGACTGTCGTTGTCGAGCAGAGCGCGCATACGTTCATTCTCAGCATCTTTGTTGTGAGTAATGGCATACAATAGCGGTAGTGTTACCTTACCCTCTCTAAGGTCGTTGCCGGTGGGCTTGCCTATAACATTGCTATCATAGTAGTCAAAAATATCATCTTTTATCTGGAAACAAAGTCCTAACAACTCACCGATTTTTTCCAACTTAGAGCGAGTCTCTTCGTCGGTACCCACCGAAATAGCACCCACAAACATACAAGTGCGAAAGAGCGAAGCAGTCTTGCGACGTATCACCTCAAAATAGGCCTCTTCCGACAAGCGGTGCCGGCGTGCATTATCAATCTGATTTATTTCGCCGTGTGCCAACTCCTGACCCAAACGCCCCATTGCCGATATGATATGCATATTATTGGTTTCTACGCCACATTTTAAGGCACACGACACAAAGTAGTCGCCCATAAGAACGGCCAACCTATTATCTTCAAGGGCATTTATTGTAGGATGTCCACGACGATACAATGAGGTATCTATCACATCATCATGTATGAGGCTGGCATTGTGCATAAGCTCAATAGCCACAGCCGACAGGATTGTGGTGTGTGAAATATTACCCATCATACGAGCACACAACAAAATAAGAATGGGACGTATCTGCTTGCCTTTAGTGAGCAGATAGCGTTCGACAATCTTATTTATCAACTGATTATCTGTATGAAGTTTCTCTACCAATATACGGTTGAGCTCTTTCAATTCATCATTTATAGGTGCTTGTATGTTGTATAATACATCCATTGTCTTCCGGAAAAATCGGTGCAAAAATACAAATAAAACTTATCCAAAGCAATAGTTGTTTACCTATAAGTGTTATAAACATATAAAATTATTGATTTTCGCAAAATTTTTATTTTACAACACTCTTATACATCTAAAAATCTGCTGTTTAGGTTTTTCCCATGGTTATTTTATAGTTTGTGGTATCCCCCCAATAAACACAAAGAGCTGAATCCTACAAGTAGAAACAGCCCCAATTTTTACTCCTTCAAAAAAATATCGGACACAATAATTATCTTTTGAGAAGATAAACGGCATCTCGGCAAAATCTATAAGTAAACTTATTGCTTCTGCTCTCGATTTGTATTATCTTTGTATACCCAACCCCTACCCACAAGGAGGGGTGTAATAGCAATAAAATCATACGATAGACATGAACGAAAGCAATACCAATACTATCTCTCGAAAGTTGTTTCTGATAGACGCTTATGCGTTGATATACAGGTCGTACTACGCTTTTATAAAAAATCCGCGCATCAACTCGCGTGGAGAGAATACTTCGGCCATACTTGGCTTTGTCAACACGCTCGAAGATGTGCTTCGTCGCGAAAATCCTACCCATATAGCGGTGGGGTTCGACCCTCAGGGCCCCACTTTTCGCCATGAGGCTTACGACCGCTACAAGGCTCAGCGCGAGGAGACTCCCGAGGCCATTCGATTTGCCGTACCTATCATCAAAGAGATTATCAAGGCCTACCGTATGCCTATAATAGAGGTGGCCGGCTATGAGGCCGACGACGTGATAGGCTCGCTGGCGGTAAAGGCCGAAGAGGCCGGTTTTGACACCTATATGATGACTCCCGACAAGGACTACGGACAGTTGGTTACCGAGCATATCTTTATGTATCGACCTCGATATGGTGGCGACTACGATGTGCTGGGCGTGCCCGAGGTGTGTGCCAAGTACGATATTGCAACACCCAAGCAGGTAATAGATATATTGGGGCTCATGGGCGACAGCTCCGACAATATACCGGGTTGCCCGGGTGTGGGAGAGAAAACTGCGGTGAAGTTGATACAAGAGTTTGGCACAATAGACAATCTGCTGTCCAACACCGACAAACTGAAAGGTGCTTTGCAACGCAAAGTACAAGAAAATCGTGAGTTGATAGAGTTTTCGCGATTCTTGGCAACGATAAAGACCGATGTTGAGGTAACATTTGACGAAGAGGCCCTGCGTCGTAAGCCTATCGACGAGGAAGCCCTGCGCCATATTTTTAACGAAATGGAGTTTCGCACTCTTGCCGACCGTATCTTGGGAGCCAAAGCCTCTGTAGCTACTGCACAGAACACTCCACAGCAAGCATCTCTGTTTGATGTTTTTGATGCAGCCGAGCAGACCCCTCAAGAGGAGGAAAAACTCAAAAGCGCAACCGACATTCTCCACACCTATCACCTGACAGATACCGAAGATGCCATGTGGGACTTGGCCGCTTTGTTGGGCAACTCGACACAAATTGCCTTCGATACCGAAACGACCGGCATTGATGCCTTGCAGAGCGAACTGGTAGGTATGTCATTTGCCATGCAAGCCCACGAGGCCTACTATGTACCCATCCCTGCCGACCGTGCAGCAGCCGAGGGCGTGGTAGAGATATTCCGCTCGGTGCTGGAGAATGAGAGTATCATGAAGATAGGCCAGAACATCAAGTACGACTATATGGTCATGCGCAACTATGGTGTTACCCTGCAAGGCAAGATGTTCGATACGATGATAGCACACTATCTGTTGCAACCCGAGCAACGTCACAACATGGACTATCTGGCCGAGGTCTACATGCAATATCGCACCATACCTATCGAAAACCTCATAGGTGCAAAAGGAAAAGGGCAATTGTCGATGCGACAGGCTCCGATAAAAGAGGTATGCGAATATGCCGCAGAGGATGCCGATGTGACATGGCAACTATATGAGATATTGCAAGAAGAGCTACGCAAGGAGCAGATGATACAACTCTTTGAAGAGGTAGAGATGCCTCTCGTGCGCGTACTTGCCGAAATGGAAATAGCCGGTGTGCGTGTAGATGTAGAGGCATTGCGTGCATCGGCACAATCGCTCGAAGAGCGCATTGCAACACTTGAGAGCGAGATACATCAACTTGCCGGCGTAACATTCAACATTGCCTCACCAAGACAAGTGGGAGAGATACTGTTTGAGCACCTCAAGATAGATGCAAAAGCCCGCAAAACCAAGAGCGGACAATACTCGACTACCGAGGAGGTATTGGAGCGTTTGCGACCCAATCATCCTATAGTAGGCAAAATACTCGATATGCGCGGATTGCGCAAACTGTTGAGCACCTATATCAATGCCTTGCCCGAGCTTATCAATAAAAACACCGGAAAGATACACACCTCATTCAACCAGACGGTGACGGCAACAGGTCGACTCAGTTCCAGCAACCCCAATTTGCAAAACATCCCCATCCGTGATGCCGAAGGTCGCGAGATACGACGAGCCTTTGTAGCCTCACAGGGTTGTCGATTCTTCTCGGCCGACTACTCACAGATTGAGCTACGCATCATGGCACACATGAGTGGCGATAGTGCCATGATAGAGGCTTTCAACTCGGGAGCCGACATACATACAGCTACAGCCGCCAAAATATTCAAAGTACCCATAAACGAGGTAACAAGCGATATGCGTCGCAAAGCCAAGACAGCCAACTTTGGCATTATTTACGGCATATCGACCTTTGGATTAGCCGAGCGATTGAGTGTGTCGCGAGCCGAGGCAAAGACTCTTATAGATGGATACTTTGCCACCTATCCACGTATCAAAGAATACATGACACAATGTATCGAGGATGCTCGCAAGAGTGGTCATGTAACCACAGTATGCGGACGTCGGCGCATGTTGCCCGACATCAACTCGCACAACGCAACAGTACGTGGATATGCCGAGCGAAATGCCATCAATGCCCCTATACAAGGCAGTGCTGCCGACATCATAAAGATAGCTATGATAAAAATATACAATCGTATGCAACGTGAAGGCTTGCAAGCACGCATGATTTTGCAAGTGCACGATGAGTTGAACTTTGATGTACCCGAGTGTGAAGTTGAACAACTTACTCGCCTTGTTACCGAAGAGATGCAACAAGCCTACCAATTGTGTGTACCCCTTATAGCCGACAGCGGAGTGGCCGATAATTGGCTTGAAGCTCATTGATAATCATTTGCATAAATGGAACTTGTAGAACTGAAAAAGGTAATCAATACCCCGGCTCGAAAAAAAGCCTTGTCGGGTGTATTGTCGGATAAAAAAGTCAAGCGTATCGCATTTACAGGATTGGAAGGCTCGGCTGTAGCTTTTGCTCTGAGCAACCTGCTCGATACCGGCAAGCCCACTATCATTGTCGCCGACAATAGCGACGATGCCGGTTATTTGTACCACGACCTTGTGCAACTTGAGTGCGAACAACGAGTGGCATTCTTTCCGTCGGGTTATAAGCGCAATATCAAATACGGACAGATTGATGCACCGGCTGGTATCATGCGCACCGATGTGCTCAACCGCCTCAATCGCCAGGAGGCACTATTGGTGGTAACTTACCCCGAAGCTATAGCAGAGAAAGTTGTACAAGAAAAGGTGCTTGAACAGAACACACTGCACATAAGCACCCAAGAACCCATAGATATAACATTTGTAGCACAGGTATTGCGCGAGTATGGATTTGCCCGGGTCGATTATGTATACGAGCCGGGGCAGTATGCCGTGAGAGGTTGTATTCTCGATGTGTTTTCATACTCCTACGAATATCCATATCGCATAGACTTCTTTGGAGATGATGTGGAGAGTATCAGGTCGTTTGACGTCGACAGCCAACTCTCACGGGAGAGACTCAACGAGGTATATATTATACCCAACGTATGCAATAGAGTAGAGAAAGGTGTTTCGCTGCTGGAATTTGTCGATGGTAAGACTTTGTTTGCATTCAGCGACTTGAAACACACCATAGACCGCATCATAGAATTATCTAACGAAACCCTTGCCGTGCAGGCACTTGTTACAGAAGAGGTCGATGTAAATGCTATGCAAAAGATTGTAGATGCCGAGGTATTTACACGTAGTCTGGTAACATTTCGCCGAATAGAGTATGGCAAGCGCACCATAGACACCCCACAGGCTGCCATCGAATATAACTGTTCGTTGCAAGGTATCTATCACAAAAATTTCGACTTGGTGAGCGAGTCGTTTACAAAGTTTTTGCAACAAGGCTATCGTCTCTATATCTGCAGCGACAACGAAAAACAAACCGACCGTCTGCGAGATATCTTTACCGACCGAGGTGACAATATAACCTTTGTACCCATCATACATACCATTCACGCCGGTTTTGTCGATAATGACCTGCAGGTATGTTGCTTTACCGATCACCAGATATTCGATCGTTTTCACAAATACAACCTCAAGAGCGACCGTGCACGCTCGGGTAAAATGGCTCTATCGTTGCGCGAGTTGCAACAAATAGAAGTAGGCGATTATCTGGTGCATATAGACCATGGTATCGGGCAATTTGGAGGACTCACACACACCGAGATTGCCGGAAAAAAACAAGAAGCTATCAAGGTGATATACAAGAACGGCGATTTGATATATGTGAGCATCCACGCCCTACATAAATTGTCGAAATACCGCTCTAAAGAGGGAGAAGCACCGACACTCAATCGCTTGGGCACAGGAGCATGGGAACGCATGAAAGAGCGCACCAAGAGCAAGATGAAGGATATTGCTCGCGACCTCATCAAGCTATATGCTGCACGCCGTCAGGAGAAAGGCTTTGCATACTCACCCGACAACTTTATGCAACAAGAATTGGAGGCTTCGTTTATATATGAAGACACCCCCGACCAAATAAAAGCAACACAAGAGGTAAAGAGCGACATGGAGTGTGTGCGACCAATGGATCGCCTTATATGTGGTGATGTAGGGTTTGGTAAGACCGAGGTAGCCATTCGCGCAGCCTTCAAAGCCACGTGCGACAACAAACAAGTAGCGGTGTTGGTACCTACAACGGTATTGGCCTTTCAGCACTATCAAACCTTCAGTGAACGACTACGCGAATTTCCCGTAAAGGTAGAGTATCTGAGTCGTGCACGCAAGCCCAAGGATGTGCGTCGTATACTTGCCGAATTGAAAGAGGGCAAGGTAGATATACTCATAGGCACACATCGCATTATTGGTAAGGACGTTGAATTTAAAGACTTGGGACTCTTGGTTATCGATGAAGAGCAAAAATTTGGTGTTGCTGTCAAAGAAAAACTCAAGCAAATGAAAGTCAATGTCGACACGCTTACCATGTCGGCAACCCCCATACCGCGCACACTGCAATTTTCGTTGATGGGAGCACGCGACCTATCGGCCATAACAACACCTCCGGCCAACCGTTACCCTATCATAACAGAGGTACACACATTCAACGAAGATATTATTCGCGAAGCTATCAACTTTGAGATGAGTCGCAATGGTCAGGTATTTTTTGTCATCAACAACATCGAGCAATTGGCCACAATCCACAACCTCATTTCACGCCTTGTACCCGATGTGCGCATAGCTGTGGGGCATGGTCGTATGTCGCCCGACGAGTTGGAAAAAGTGATACTCGATTTTGTCAACTACGACTACGACGTACTATTGGCAACAACCATCATAGAGAGCGGTATAGACATGCCCAATACCAATACTATCATTATCAACAATGCACATAAATTTGGTTTGAGCGAGCTCCATCAGTTGCGTGGCCGTGTAGGCCGCAGTAATCGCAAAGCATTCTGCTACTTACTCACACCACCACACCACGCTTTCAGTGAAGAATCGCGTCGTCGACTACAAGCCATTGAGAGCTTCTCAGACTTGGGTAGTGGCATACATATAGCTATGCAAGACCTTGATATACGCGGAGCAGGCAACCTGTTGGGAGCCGAGCAGAGTGGTTTTATTGCCGACCTCGGTTATGAAGCCTATCAGAAGATTTTGAAAGAGGCTGTAGAGGAACTCAAGACTCAAGAGTTCAGTGAGCTATACTATAACGAAACAGAAAAAGGCAGCAATGAGAATTTTGTTTCCGATTGTCAATTTGAATCAGACCTCGACCTGTTTATTCCGGCCGAATATGTACCAATGGAGAGCGAGCGTATAACACTATATCGCGAGTTGGACAATCTCGACCGCGAAAGTGATGTGGCTTCATTCTGCGAGCGACTACGCGACCGTTTTGGTGCAATACCCACCGAGACCCTCGACCTTGTACAAGTTGTCAATTTGCGACGTGTGGCACGTACGCTGGGTTTTGAGAAAGTATCGCTCAAGCAAGGGCGCATGTATCTCTATTTTGTAGGAGATGAACATACGGCTTACTATCAGTCTACAGCCTTTGGCCGAGTTCTCAACTATCTGCAACAAAATCCACGTCGTTGCAAGCTGCGCGAGATGAATGGACGCCGTTCTATGGTGGTAGATAATATTACCAATGTGTTGGATGCCGTGCAATTGCTCAAGACCATCAGCCAGACAGAGAGTGTATAGTTTATATACCGGTAGCCCCAATCTCGTCGGGTTTGTAACCTTGCGATACAAGCGACTGAGCAATATAGTCGCGCGCCGAGGCATTCTGAAACGGATATAACTCAAACATGGGCATGACGGCTACGGTATATTCCAAGATTTGCGATTGTATGATTTCGTAACTCTCCCAATGAGTTGTGTTGGAAAAACAGTAGATTTGTAAAGGTATACCGTTGCCCTCGGGTTGCAAGGTGCGAATCATCAACGTGTAGCCACTGTGTTGTATATCGGGGTGTTGTGAAAGATAGCATGTAAGAAAATATCGTAAGAGAGCCATATTGGTTCCTATAAACTTGTTGTCTAAAGCCTCATGAGCAGTCTTATCGCTCAGAGGGTTGTAGATAGTTACACCGCTCTTCTCAATAAAATCGACAATAAAAGCATGGGCCAATAATCGCTCCATCAATTCGGGCGTACAAAATTGTACCGAGTTAAGATCAACAACAACAGACTGCATGATGCGCCTACCACCGGATTCTTGCATCGCACGCCAGTTCTGTATAGGTTGTGATACCAAGGTATAGGGTGGCAACATAATCATAGTATTGTCGTAATTGCGCACCTTAACGGTATTGAGAGAGACATCACACACCACACCATCTACAATAGTACCCGGAATGGTTATCCAATCGCCATTACGCACCATATCGTACTGAGCAAGCTGGATACCGGCCACAAAGCCCAATATGGTATCCTTAAATATCAATAACAATATAGCCGCAAAAGCCCCCAATCCTGTAATGAGAGCTGTAGGCGAACGATTGATGATTGTCGACACCGTAATGATACACCCCAACGCAATAAAAAAACCATGAACAATCTGCACAAGACCTTTCATAGGCCGGTCTCGCATCCTACTACGTCGGTACAGAGTATCCCACAACAATGCTATAAATGTGTTTACGACACTTACACACACCCACACCAAAACAATGATACACAAGCGTTGTAGGTAGATGAGCTGTATACCACCGAAAGCAAACGGCAACATAAGGTGTATGCTGGCCGGCGGTATAAACCACAGCATACGACTTATAAGTCGCGACTTGTATAAGTTTTCCCAAAAAACACCTTGGCGATGCTGCTGTATGCGTTGAAGAAAAAAACTGCTGAGTCGGCTCAACAAGAACACAGCCAAAAAAGAAACCATGACAACAAATATAAAATATATCCACTTGTCATAAACACCACTCGTGGCATGATGCAGCCCCATGCGCGAGAGTATATCTCGTATATGCTGAAGAAGCCTGTAGGCTATAGAACGAGAACTGTTGTCAATAGATAGTAGCATATAGCAACAAACAATCGACAAGCGTAATGGTTCAACGTTTTGTGAGTCGCATAAAAATTTGTATCTTCGCGCCAAGATATGAAAATAAACACATTAAATATATTATCATGGCATTGAAATGCGGTATTGTTGGCTTGCCCAACGTCGGAAAATCGACACTCTTCAACTGTTTGTCAAACGCCAAAGCGCAATCGGCAAACTTCCCTTTCTGTACAATAGAGCCTAACGTGGGTGTTATTACAGTACCCGACGAGCGTCTTAACAAGTTGGCCGAACTCATTCATCCCCAACGTATTGTGCCTACAACTGTGGAGATTGTTGATATTGCCGGTCTTGTAAAAGGAGCCAGCAAAGGCGAAGGCTTGGGCAACAAATTCCTTGCCAACATTCGCGAAACAGACGCAATCTTACATGTGTTGCGTTGCTTTGACGACGACAACATCACTCACGTAGATGGCAGCGTAGACCCTGTGCGAGACAAAGAAATTATCGACTATGAGTTGCAACTCAAAGACCTTGAAACAATAGATGCTCGTATAGCCAAGGTACAAAAACAAGCCCAAACCGGTGGCGATAAAAATGCCAAGATGACCTACGAGGTGTTGAGCCGATATAAAGAGGCACTCGAACAAGGTAAAGCAGCCCGTACCGTACAATTTGAAACCAAAGACGAGCAACGTATAGCACGAGACCTCTTCTTGCTCACCAGCAAGCCTGTTATGTATGTATGCAATGTCGATGAGGCAAGTGCCGTAACAGGCAATGCTTATGTTGAGCGTGTGCGAGAAGCTGTAAAAGAAGAAAATGCCGAAATTCTTATTCTGGCAGCTAAGACCGAGTCGGAAATTGCCGAGTTTGACAACTATGAGGAGCGCAAAATGTTTCTTGACGAGTTGGGTCTCGAAGAGTCGGGTGTATCGCGCCTTATTCGCTCGGCCTATAAATTACTCGATCTCGAAACATATATCACCGCCGGCGAACCCGAAGTACGAGCTTGGACCTACCGCAAGGGTAGCAAAGCTCCTCAATGTGCAGGTATCATTCACACAGACTTTGAGAAGGGTTTCATTCGTGCCGAGGTAATTAAGTATGAAGATTATATTGCTCTTGGATCGGAGGCTGCATGCAAAGAGGCTGGTAAGATGAGTATCGAGGGTAAAGAATATGTTGTGCAAGATGGCGACATCATGCACTTCCGTTTCAATGTTTAACAACCTTTTTTCTATATTGCTACGTTTGATAAATAAAACACCTGTGCAAAACGAAAAATTTGAAATAATTGCCAAGACATTTCAAGGACTTGAAGGAGTATTGGCCGAAGAGATTACCGCTTTGGGTGGTAGTGATGTAAACATAGGACGCCGTATGGTGTCGTTTAAGGGTGATAAAGCAATGCTTTACAAAGCCAACTTGGCTTGCCGTACAGCATTGCGCATACTCAAGCCCATACTACACTTCGAGGCAAGCAATCCCGATGAAGTATACAACACTCTGCGCAACTTCAATTGGGAAGAATTGATGACTCTCACTACAACCTTCTCTATCGACTCGGTGGTATTTTCCGACGAATTTCGACACTCGAAGTTTGTAACATATCGCATGAAGGATGCCATTGTCGATTTCTTTAACGAACAATACGGCAAACGCCCATCGGTACGACTAAATAATGCCGACATACAATTCAATCTGCACATAAACAATACGACCTGCACATTGTCTCTCGATAGCTCGGGCGAGTCGTTGCACAAACGTGGCTATCGCGATGCACAAACCGAAGCTCCTATCAACGAGGTGTTGGCAGCGGGTCTCATCATGCTCACCGGTTGGCATGGAGAAAGCAACTTTGTAGATCCCATGTGTGGCTCGGGCACATTCCTCATAGAAGCAGCTCTCATTGCCACAAATACATATCCGGGCATATTCCGTCAACATTTTGCTTTTGAAAAATGGCCTGACTTTGAGCCCGATTTGCTCGAAGAACTATACAACGACGATAGTAACGAGAGAGAGTTTAAACATAAAATATACGGCTCGGATATCTCGGTAAAGGCAACAGCTATAGCCGAGCGTAACATAAAGAGTGCCGGTGTGGGTAGATATATAGAACTCACCACACAACCTATACAGAACTACGAAACAGCTCCTGCTCAAGGTGGTATAATCGTAACAAACCCGCCTTATGGCGAGCGCATTGCCGCTGAAGATATGGATGCTCTATATGAAGCCATAGGAAATAGACTTAAACATGTTTTCAAAGGCTACACTGCTTGGATATTGGGCTACCGACAAGAGCATTTCGACAAGATAGGATTAAAACCGTCGGCCAAAATTCCTACTCTCAATGGTGCGCTGGAGTGCGAATTTCGCAAATACGAAATCTTTGAAGGCACTTATGCCGCTCACAAACGAGCTACAGCAACCGAGCCTCCCAAACCTCGTCCGTTGCGCAACAAAGAAAAACCTCGCAAGGAGGAAAGAAAAACATTTGGTCGCAGTGATAGGAAACCTTTTGAAAGAAATGATAGAAAACCTATAGGTGACAATAAACACAAAGCATTGGACCGTCGTGACGACAATAAAACCTCACTACGAGGCGATAAAAATCGTTTAGACAAAAGCATTCGCCCAACACCATCTACCATAACCAACAAGGGCGAGGCTCGTACACCCAAAAAGACTACCGCCGGCAGTAGAACACGCACACGTAAAAACAACAACGAAAACAATTAATTTAACATACACATGAATATACTACTTTTAGGCTCGGGTGGCCGTGAATGTGCCATCGCTTGGAAACTGGCTCAAAGCCCTCGTTGCGAAAACCTCTATATAGCACCCGGTAATGCCGGTACTGCCTCGTTGGGCAAAAATATCAATATATCGGCCACAGACTTTGATACTATTGCAGAATTCTGTACCGAAAACAACATCAATATGGTAGTAGTAGGCCCCGAAGATCCTCTTGTAAAGGGTATCTATGATTATTTTGCCAACACACCTGCATTGAGTCATATACCTGTTATAGGCCCGTCGAAAAAGGGTGCACAACTTGAGGGTAGCAAAGACTTTGCCAAGGCCTTCATGATGCGTCACAACATACCCACAGCACGCTATCGTAGCTTTACAGCCGATAATATCGAAGAAGGTTATACATTCCTTGAGAGCCTTCAAGCTCCCTATGTGCTCAAGGCCGATGGTTTGGCAGCCGGCAAAGGTGTGTTGATACTACCTACCCTCGAAGAAGCCAAGCATGAGTTGCGCGCCATGCTCGATGGTATGTTTGGCAATGCAAGCACCACAGTGGTTATTGAAGAATTTCTTTCGGGTATCGAATGTTCGGTATTTGTGCTCACCGATGGAAAAAGTTATAAAATATTGCCCGTAGCCAAAGACTATAAGCGTATAGGTGAAGGAGATACAGGACTCAACACGGGTGGTATGGGTGCCGTTTCGCCCATTCCTTTTGCCGATGATGAGTTTATGCAAAAGGTAGAACAACGTATTGTAATACCCACTATAGAGGGTCTTAAAAAAGAGAATATCGAGTATCGCGGATTTATCTTCCTCGGACTCATAAACGTAGAGGGTAATCCGATGGTAATAGAGTACAATGTGCGTATGGGAGACCCAGAGACAGAGGTTGTAATGCCACGCATTGCATCGGACTTGGTAGATATACTTGAAGGTGTTGCCACACAAACACTCGATAAGAAAAAACTCGAAATAGATTCACGTGCGGCCGTTACTGTGATGTTGGTATCGGGCGGATATCCCGGTAACTACGAGAAAGGTAAGGTTATTACAGGTCTTGAAAACATCAAAGATAGTATAATATTCCACGCTGGTACAGCCAATAAGGATGGCAATATTGTTACATCGGGAGGTCGTGTCATTGCAGTAACATCATACGGTGCTACACGTAAAGAAGCTCTCGAAACTTCATATCGCTCGGCAAGCCTCATAAATTTTGAGGGTAAATACAACCGTCGTGATATAGGTAACGACCTTGAAAATATCTGATAGAGATTGAACAATAAAATTATACATATCATCATGCCCATAATTGCCACATTGTTTTTTGTGGCAATTACCGGCTTTATAATGTTTGATGATACCATAGACCATACGATAGACTTCTACAATGGTATTGTAAAAGGATGGAGCATATCGCATATAAATAACAATATTATAGGTATATTGCTCAACAACAGTATCGTATTGCTCACAGCTATATTAATATCTCATATAGCTGTACACTTCCGACTTATCAAAGAAAAAACGCTACTTCCCCTACTCTTCTTTCTGCTATTTCAACTGCTCACTCCCACAAAGGTCAATCAGTATGAACCGGCAAATTTAATTTCTTTTATTGCCATATTGACAGTAGCCATATTATATAGCTGCTATCAAGAAAAACATGCAACCGAGAAGGGTTTTGTCATAGCCACGATACTTTCGATAACAACGTTTATAGATGCACACATACTATACCTATTACCTATCATAGTAGTAGGAATAATACAAATGCAGGCAACCTCATTACGCACCTTTGCAGCCATGATTGTAGGACTGATAGTTCCCTATTGGATTATATGGGGATTGGGTATAGTAGAGCTATCTGAAATAGACTTTTCGGCTCTTTCCATATCACTAAATCTACCCACCATAGACCTGCAAATATTACCTTTTACTGTTGTTATAATGATAGGGTTGGTAACCGGAATAGGTAACTTATACAGTGCCTTTAATGAGAAAATATATACTCGTGCAACAAATGGATTTGTAAGTATTTTATCGACCTATATAACCCTCCTGCTCATTATAGACAATGTACACTTTATACAATACCTACCCATACTCAATGGTTGCGTAGCATTGCAAGCAAGCTATTTCTTCTCATCGCATACCAAGCGTACCTCAACAATAACACTCATAGCTCTCATTGTTGTTTTGGCAACTTGGATAGGATGGATGTATTGGGGCAACTACCCCTCATTATAAAAAATCTTTGAGCAGCCTGACAATACCGCGACGAATAGAACAAAGTCCAAAATCTTCGGGTTGAATATTCTCAGGATGTATCCATTGCAACGAGGCTACATCGTCGTTGCTACAATAAGCAACAGAGCTATCTACCACTACTTCAAAGAAAAGATCCATCGTATGAATATCCATGCCCGAATAAGTATATATATTGGGCTCAGAAAAGAGATATCGTGCCGATTGGATGGTTATGCCTGTTTCTTCCATAACTTCACGACAGAGCGATTGCTCGGCTGTCTCACCACACTCGGTAAATCCACCGGGCAAATCAAAAGTACCCTTAGCCGGCTCATGCGCACGACGTGCCACCAACAATCGGCCTTTTTCGTCACGTATTACTGCTACTACTGCGGCTCGAGGATTGAAATAGTAGACAAAACCGCACACTTCGCAACGCTTTGATGAAGCATTATTGACAACAAATTGCGAGTCTCCGCAACAAGGACAATAGATAAATTTTTCTAATGGGTGTTTCATGGCTTTATTATATTGCCATAGTAAAAGAGGAGACACGATGCCTCCTCTTATTTACTGTGTCTGTTTTACAAAAATTTAATTTACAACCATAACCTTGGCAACAACACCGCTTGTGCCACCACTCTGCGAAGCGTAGATAAGATAAATACCTGTCTTTACACGCTCGCCTGCAGCTGTACGACCATCCCAAAGGTATGTACCGCCATTTGAATAACCTTCGCTAAATAAGTTACCTGCAACGTCGGTAATTTTCACCAAAGAGTTGTCCATGAGGCCTTGTATGGTTATCCAACCTGTATAATCGGGGCGTACAGGATTGGGGTATACAACTACATTATTATAATCCTCAGCTACCTCCGAAACATCCGAACGATAAGAAGCAACACCCTTATCGGTAGCTATAAACAGCTCACCGGTAGCATCTTCCATATCCATGTCATATATCAGATTGGAGGGTATCATACTGTTTTCGGTAGTATGATTTTCAAGAATTTCAGTACCGTTTTCATTTACCAAATAAAGACCCGATGATGATGTAGCCAGCCATTTGCGATTGGCACCGTCAACAACTATATCATTTACCGACTCATTCTCAAGGAGATAATCGGCATAGTTTGTACCATCGTTGCGAGGAACTTTTATACGTGTGCAACGATAGTTACTGTTCATGATATTAGACAAATTGCTGAGGATGATAGGTCCGGAAGAAGTACCTACCCATACATCTCCATTGTTATCCTCGACGGCTGTATAGAAGTATAGTACTCCATTACCAAAAGAGCCTCCATCTTGATCGGGGAAAGTAGAGAAGATGCGTATATCGCCTGTATTGCGATTGATAACAGTGATACGTGTGGGACTTACCTGCTTGCCATGTATGGCAAAAACGTAAGGCGACTTTTTGCAAACCATCAGATTGCTGGTGAAAGTCAAGTTGGCTCCTGCGTCATAAGTAATCCAATCTTCGGCTGTGGTAGATGCCGGATCTAATATTTTTTTATTGGCGGGCAAACATGATACGAGTGTATTAGAACCCTTATTATTACTTATCATAAGAGTCCACAAATTGCCATCGGCATCAAAATCGGTAAAAGAACACAACATTTCCCAAGGATGTGACAAATTGGAGTTGTTCTGGTTATAATTACCTACATATTTTGTACCATTAAATTTGTGAAGTCCATCAAACCATGAACCTACATAAAATACCTCACTGCTATCGGGGTCGAAGGCTAAATTGTATGAAGAACGCAAGAGACCTTTGGATGTAGATTTACCATCACGCATAACTTTGTCTAACGATAGGTCAGACCACTTATAGTTATTAAGGTCATATACACTTATGGTAGTAGCGGCAGACATTTCAACAGAGTGATTATAAGCACCCATATCCTTGACGTAAACTTTACCATTGTGAACTTGCACACTTTGAGGTTTTGACACACTCGATGTATTATAGGCCGTAGGTTGTAGCAGAAATTCTATTGTACTACCCGAATATTGAAAGTTAGAAATACCCACAGCATTGCAACACCAAATAGTGTTTTGGGCGTTGTATGACGAATAATAACCATCTTTTATATTTTTATTATCGGTCGATTTTACTTCCAATATATTTACTTGATTGTCGGCAAAAACTTCATTAGAAACAAATCTTATGTTGTTACTGAAAGAAATAAGGTGTCCGGTCTTGGTTCTATTGATACCCTTGGCATAATACAAATTGTTGGTTTGCTCGGTCAAAGAACTATCCTCAATATTCAAAATGTAAGATTTTTCATTACAAGCAAAAAGCACTTGCTTGTCGTTGAAGGCATACATATGCGATACCTTATTGGGTACAATATCACCCAAGTCTATGGAAGACCACGTTGTATCAAAGTTATACATTCCGGGTTGAATGTTGGCTATATATAAATGATTGTCTATAAGAGCTATCAATTTTTCGCCCACTTTCACAATGCGAGAAAAAGCTTTCTCGTATATATACGACTCATATACTTCGTGTTTGGTATCATTGAGTATAACCAAACCAAAGTCGGTAGCCAAATAAATCTTATTATCGCCAAAAGCTACATCATTGATAGACTTTGAATACATCATAATGGTATTCTTCAAGTCCGATATATTCACTACCTTTTTATTTTCATAGATAAGGTCTATATTGGAATTGTTGTACACAATCATAAGATAACCATTATCATAGTTGTAGTAAATATTTTTTATACCATTATCAGATAGATAATTACCCGAATTGTATGTTTCTATTTCACAAGAACTCTTGTCATACGAAAAAATATTGCCACCGGATATATAGAAAACTTCATCATATAGAGATTCATATATAATACCTGATTGTGCCGATTTAGTAGGATATAGTTGCCATTGACCCACTGCTTGTTGTGCTTGTAACAATAGAGTTACACAACACAATACTGAAACTGTTAATATTTTTTTTATCATACGACAATATTATTTACTGAGTAAATATTCAATCAATTTTTGTACGGCTATAGCTCTGTGACTTATTTTATTTTTTTCGTCACTGCTCATTTCGGCAAAAGTTACATCATAACCACAGGGTACAAACAATGGATCATATCCAAATCCATTGCAACCACGCAATGTGTCTATAATATTACCTTCTACGCAGCCTTCAAAAAAACGTTCTTCATCACCGGCTAAATAAGCTATACATGTTCTAAATCTTGCCGAACGTTCTTCTTTACCCTGCATTTCATGCATGAGTTTCTCTATATTGCGTTGTGAATTGGAAGGTTCCCCTGCATAACGCGCTGAGAATACACCGGGTGCATTGTTTAAGGCTGTAACTTCCAATCCCGAATCGTCGGCAAAACAATCGTATCCGTAGTTATCCTTTATATATCGAGCCTTGGAAATAGCATTTTCTTCAAAGGTCATTCCATTTTCAGGTATCTCCTCATTACAATCAATATCTCTTAAACTCAACACTTCGAAGTAAGATCCTATCATAGATCTTACTTCTTCGAGTTTGTGTTGATTATTGGTTGCAAAAACTATTTTTCTCATCTTAGCACTTCATTATATAAATAGATAACGGCAAAAAAACACTTTTATTTTTACGACTTTATTTTATCAAAGCCCTGACCATACACAGCCGATACGGCCGATTGTGATATAAAGGCATTATTATCAATGTTTTTAATAAGTCGTTCTATTTGTGTTATTTGAGTGCGTTTAGCAACTACAATAAGTACTTTTTTGGGTTTCTTGGTATACCAGCCCATACCATCCAATACCGTTACACCACGTTGTAGTTCGTGGCTTATGCTCTCGGCAATATCTTCCCACTTGTCGGAGAAAATAAGAAGCTGTACCGATGCACGTATACCATTGATAATCATATCGCAAACGGTAGTGGTAATAAACATGATTATATAACCATAGATAACACGTTGTACGTCATGGAACACAAGATAAGATGAAGAAATAATAATAATATCTATATACAACAACATCTTACCAAAGCTCACATTGTGATATTTATTGACCATTGCAGCAATAATATCGGTACCGCCGGTGCTACCATTAGATGTAAATACAACACCAAGACCCACACCACACAATATACCACCTATAACCGATGCCATAAATGTGTCGCCTTGTACAAGTCCATCGGGTATCCATAGAGGCAAGACATGCAAAAACAACCAACAGAAAAATACTCCGAATATTGTTCTTATACAGAATTTGAGACCCAAAATCTTGAGTGCAAAAAGGAGTAATATAACATTGGCTACTGCATAAGTTACATCAACAGGGGGTGTTCCAAATGCATAATATATAATTGATGCCAAACCTGTTACAGCTCCTGTTGTCAATTGGTTGGGTATAAGAAAACCTTGCCATGCCAACGCATAACTAAAAGAACCTAAAACTATAAATAGGAAATCTTTTAATTGAAACCAAATGCTGTTTTTCAATTCTTTTACCATAGTTCTATTAAATTACAATATTTACAATTTTATTGGGTACAACTATTATTTTTTTAGGAGTCTTACCTTCCAACCAACGAGCCGATGACTCATGTTCGAGAGCTATTTTTTCAATATCTTCTCGTGATGTACCGGTAGCAACTTCTATATTGAAACGTGCTTTACCATTGAATGATACTGCATAAGTTACATTATCTTCTTTCAGATAATCTTCATTACATATAGGCCATTGTGCATCACATACAGTTGTTGTGTTGCCTGTTATGTGCCACAATTCCTCGGCAATATGAGGTGCAAACGGTGCTATAAGTATGGCCAATGTTTGCAATACTTCGCGGCAATTACATTTCATAGAAGTAAGTTCATTGACACATATCATAAAAGCACTTACCGAAGTATTAAATGAGAAGTTTTCAATATCCCATGTTACTTTTTTGATGAGTTTGTGTAATGATTTCAACTCTTCTTTTGTGGCTGCACGATCGCATACGTTTACCTCATCACCTTTGAAATAGAGATTCCACAATTTACGCAAGAAACGATGTACACCGTCAATACCGTTTGTATCCCATGGTTTACTTTGCTCCAAAGGACCTAAGAACATTTCATAGAAACGCAAGGTATCGGCACCATAACGTTCTACTATATCATCGGGATTGACTACATTGAACATGGACTTTGACATCTTCTCTACAGCCCATCCACATACATATTTATCATCTTCGAGAATAAACTCGGCCGTAGCAAACTCAGGTTGCCATGATTTAAAGGCTTCTATATCCAATATATCGTTGCTCACGATGTTTACATCTACGTGTATAGGTGTCACATCGTATTTATTCTTGAGATTATATGATACAAAGGTATTGGTATCTTTTATACGATATACAAAATTAGATCTACCTTGTATCATACCTTGATTTACCAATTTCTTGAATGGCTCATCTTCACATATCAAACCCAAGTCAAACAAGAATTTATTCCAGAATCTGCTATATATCAAGTGACCGGTTGCATGTTCTGTACCACCTATATAAAGGTCTACATTGCGCCAATACTCATTGGATTCTTTCGATACAAGAGCCTCATTGTTATGCGGATCCATATAACGCAAATAATAGGCCGATGAACCTGCAAATCCGGGCATTGTGCACAACTCCAACGGATAACCATCTTTTGTATTCCAATTCTTGGCACGACCCAACGGAGGTTCTCCCGACTCGGTCGGTAAGAATTTATCCACCTCGGGCAATTGCAAAGGTAGTTGATCTACATCCAATACATAAGGCATATCTTCTTTATAATAGATAGGGAAAGGTTCTCCCCAATAACGTTGGCGACTGAATATAGCATCGCGAAGACGATAATTTACCTTTACACGACCCAAACCTTTCTCTTCTATAAATTTCTTAGTTGCAGCGATAGCCTCTTTTACTGTTATACCATTGAGGTCAAGACCATTACCACAAGAATTTATCATTATACCTTCTTTGGCATCGAAGCTCTCTTCGCTAACATCACAACCCTCTATAAGCGGTATAATAGGAAGATTGAAATGCTTGGCAAAAGCATAGTCACGACTATCGTGAGCAGGCACAGCCATGATAGCACCTGTACCATATCCAGCCAATACATAATCGCTTATCCAAATGGGTATATTCTTGCCATTCAATGGATTGATAGCATAAGAACCTGTAAATACATCTGTCACGCTACGATCCATCAAGCGTTCACGCTCTGTACGGCTCTTTATACTTTCAAGATATGTATCTACTGCCTGGCGTTGTTCTGCTGTAACTACTTTCGATACATATTCGCTTTCAGGAGCAAGAACCATAAATGTTACACCAAATATAGTATCGGCACGTGTTGTAAAGATTGTAAATTCTATATCGCTATTGTCTACTTTAAATTGCATCTCTGCACCTTCCGAACGACCTATCCAATTGCGCTGAGTTTCTTTAAGGCTTTCTGTCCAATTTATATTTTCCAAGCCATCGAGCAGACGTTGTGCATAGGCCGATACACGCAAACACCACTGACGCATGAGTCTTTGCTCTACGGGATGACCTCCACGTATAGAAACACCCTCACTCACTTCATCATTGGCAAGTACTGTACCAAGTGCCGGACACCAATTTACCATCGTATTACCCAGATATGCTATACGATAGTTCATCAATATTTCTTGTTGTTCTTTTTCGCTCTTGGCATTCCATTCGGTTGCTGTAAATTGCAACTCTTCACTACAGGCGGCATTTATGCCTTCTGTACCTTGTTTTTCAAATATTTCTACCAACTCTGCAATAGGACGTGCTTTTTGAAGAGTATTACAATAATAACTCTCAAACATTTTTATAAACGCCCATTGAGTCCACTTATAATATTTAGGTTCGCAAGTTCTTATTTCGCGACTCCAATCATAGCAGAATCCTATTTTGTCGAGCTGCTCGCGATAACGATTTATATTTTTTTCTGTTGTTATAGCAGGGTGTTGTCCTGTCTGTATAGCATATTGTTCGGCGGGCAAACCATAGGCATCATACCCCATAGGATGCAATACATTGTAACCTTGCAATCTCTTATATCTCGAAAATATATCAGAAGCTATATAACCGAGAGGGTGACCTACGTGCAATCCTGCTCCCGAAGGATAGGGAAACATATCGAGTACATAAAACTTGGGTTTACCATTATTTTCTTCTACTCTATATGTATTATTTTCTTTCCAGAATTGCGACCAACGTTTTTCTATTTCCTTAAAATTATATTCCATATAGTTTGGTATCTGTTTTATATTTTTCTTATCTTTTTTTTACAAACCGAGTTTAGCCGATATTTCAAGCATACGCTCTATAGGTACAATAGCTTTTGCTGCTATTTCACTATCTACTGTTACTTCAGGCAATTCGTATTTCAATGTATTATACAACTTTTTCATTGTATTCAAGCGCATATAATTACATTCGTTGCAAGCACAAGTGCTATCTGCAGGAGGCGCGGGAATAAATGTCTTGTTAGGACAATTCTTGCGCATTTCATGTAATATACCACTTTCTGTAGCTACTATAAACTCTTTTTTATCACTCTTTATAGCGTGTTTAAGCAAAGCAGCTGTAGAACCTACCTTATCAGCCAGTGCCAATATTGTACTTTTACACTCGGGATGGGCCAATACATCGGCTTCGGGATGTTGTTTTTTCAATTCCGCAATCTTTTCTACCGAGAATTGTTCATGAACATGACATGCTCCATTCCACAACAACATGTTGCGACCGGTAATAGAATTGATATATCCTCCCAAATTTCTATCGGGTCCGAATATAAGTTTTTCATCGGCAGGAAAACTTTCTACTATTTGACGTGCATTGGTAGAGGTTACAACTATATCGGTATGAGCTTTTACTGCAGCCGAAGTATTTACATAAGATATTACTTTATAACCTGGATGTTGAGCCTTGAAAGATGCCAAGTCATCAGCTTTACAACTGTCGGCCAATGAACACCCTGCATTCATATCGGGTATGAGAACTTTTTTTTCGGGACACAGTATTTTGGCAGTTTCTCCCATAAAATGCACTCCGCAAACAACCAATATATCGGCATCGCACTTGGCAGCCCATTGAGCCAAAGCCAAACTATCACCTACAAAGTCGGCTATTTCTTGTATAGCACTCTCTTGATAATAGTGAGCAAGAATGACAGCATTTTTTTCTTTTTTCATTCTCTTTATTTCGGCCTCTATATCTATTTGTTTTTCGATAGGAGCATCTACATATCCACGAGAAATATCCACAGCAATCATATATATAATAAATTAAATTTTTTTCTATAAATTCTTTTTTTTGATGATATTATCTTGTTGATAAGCATGATAACTTTTTTTTACTTTTTTTGTTTTTTAAGTTATCAAGATATTATAAAAATATACCTATTTGTTATCAACAATATTTTTTTATCATTATCAAGTATTTACACAGTTTTTCAACTTCATGTTTAATGTGGCAAAGTTAATAAAATTCTGCCATTAAGAATATGGAAAAATAGAGTTTTTAATGTTTATAATAGTGTAATTATTTTGTTGGTTATCAACACAGACTCTTTTTTCAAATTATATTGTTTATAACACCAGTATATTCAATAACAATATCCACAGCTATTAACAATAAAATTCACATAATGTTATGTAGATATTTTTGCGTATATTCGCACCATCAACCATGTAAATATAATAATAAATGAAGAAGAAAAGTATATTGGAATTGGACAGATTATCAACCGAACAATATCAACAAGTTGATAAATTATCTTTTGTTGTAGTATTGGATAATGTAAGGAGTCTCAATAATATAGGATCTGTCTTTCGCACTTCCGATGCTTTTCTTGTAGAAGAGATATATTTATGTGGAATAACAGCTACGCCTCCGCATACCGATATTCACAAAACAGCTCTCGGTGCCGAAAACAGTGTAAAATGGAGTTATTTTGCAGATACTGTCGAGGCTGTTGATAAGTTACATTCTTTGGGTTATACTGTTTATTCGATTGAACAGGTAGTAAACAGTATACCTTTACATACAATACAACTACAAAAGGGACACAAATATGCAGTAATATTGGGTAATGAGGTAAAAGGTGTGCAACAAGTGGTAGTTGATAAATGTGACGGATGTATAGAGATACCTCAGTATGGTACAAAACATTCACTTAATGTGTCGGTAACTGCCGGACTTGTTATATGGGATTTTTTCAAAAAATTGAAATTGTAAACTTTTTTATTGTTGATAACTATATATAGATTATTAAAATTTATTGATAATAAGACTATTATATAGTTTATAATATTCCTTGTTCTACAAGAACACATATACGTTCAAGTTCGGCATCTTTGCCTTCCGGATCCCATTCTGTCTTAAGAGTTACACCAAAGAGACCTCCAAAAGTTTGCCAAAAACCTGCACGAAAACTTCCTAAAAAAGCTCTTATAAGTTCGTAAGATGATTGGTTACACTCTCTATTGACAAGTCTTATTAACATTTTGCCTTGTGAATATGTAAATTTCTTGAGTATAGGCTTATATTGTTTAAAAAGTTCGTCTTCCATTCTTACCAAATGTCTTTGTCTACTATCATCGTCGGGCAATGTCTCCATATATCTATATGTCTCTACAAGTATATCATAGATAAGTTTGGCATAAGGTAATGTCTTCTTTACATCACGTACTGTTTTCCAATAGAATTTTTCACTCTTTTTATTTTTAAATTTTTTGAGTGGTGGATATACTATAAAAGGTTTCATCTGAAATACTTGTACTGTATCATTTTCTATACAAGCCCAATAGTAACCTTCGTATAAATTTATTTTGAGTTGTGGATTTTCTACAACAGGTATCAACATGTCATCATAGTCATTCTCTTCTGCATAAGCCGGTGTAAAAGTGTATGCAAATATTGAAATGGCAAATATGATGAATATATTTTTCATAAATACAAATGTAATAGTTACCTTTTACTTATCAACAATAGTAATACTTAAATAATACTATTTTTGTGAATAAAATGTGTTTATTAATTGTTTATATATTATTGATAAGTATGTTTATTTAAGGTACAAAATATTAATAATTAAGTATATAGCTATATTGTTGATAACTCTATGTAAATTGCAAAAATAATTGTTGAAAAGTAAAAAAAAGAGTGTTGATAAAATATAGAAAATTGCATATATAAAGAGGTGACAGCATGTATATATAAGATATTATAGGTATCCGATAAGAGTCTTGTTTGGATAAACAACTACAGCATAAAGTAGTATATGGATATTTAATAGAACTATTAAATACAGCAAACTCTATATTTGCAAGGTTTAGCTTCAAAACGATAAATAGAGCATTTTCAATTTTAATAGTAGAGTCTCCCTAAATATCAATGCCTTGTATTATACCCCAATTTGTACAAAACATAAGAGAGGCTGTGTCAATAATATATGACACAGCCTCCAAGTGTATTATACTTATTTATAAGTATTACTCTTGAAATTTAGCTTTTATAAACTCGCGGTTGAGGCGTGCGATGTTTGAGAGCGAAATACTCTTGGGACATTCGGCAGCGCAAGCACCTGTATTGGTACAGTTACCAAAACCGAGTTCGTCCATCTTAGCCACCATAGCGCGGGCACGACGAGCAGCCTCTACGCGACCTTGGGGAAGAAGAGCGAGTTGGCTGACCTTTGCCGAAACGAACAACATAGCCGAACCGTTTTTACAAGCAGCCACACAAGCACCGCAACCTATACAAGAAGCCGAGTCCATAGCCTCGTCGGCATCGGTCTTGGGGATGAGTATAGCGTTGGCATCTTGCGCACCACCTACGTTGATAGAAGTGTAACCACCGGCAGCGATGATTTGGTCGTAAGCAGTACGGTCAACCATCAAGTCGCGAATAACGGGGAAACCGGCAGAACGCCAAGGCTCGATTGTGATAGTATCACCGTTATTGAACTTGCGCATGTGCAATTGGCAAGTAGTGATAGCCGAGTCGGGACCGTGGGGGTGACCATTGATGTACAATGAGCACATACCGCATATACCCTCGCGGCAGTCGTGGTCAAATACAACAGGTTCTTTACCTTCGTTGATAAGTTGTTCGTTGAGCACGTCGAGCATCTCAAGGAATGAGCTGTCGGTCGAAATGCCTTTCACATTATATGTCTCAAACTGACCTTTTGCTTTGCGGTCACGTTGACGCCATACTTTCAGTGTTAAATCTATAGTCTTTTCCATAACTGTAATTCCCGATTATTGTTTGTAGTTACGTTGTTGAACTTTGACAAACTCATAGTTGAGTTCCTCTTTGTGCAACTCAGGCTTTTGATCTTCGCCCTTATACTCCCAGCAACCAACGTACATAAATTGTTCGTCGTTACGTTTAGCTTCACCCTCTTCAGTTTGGTGTTCTTCGCGGAAGTGACCACCGCAAGACTCCTCACGGTGCAAGGCATCGATAGCCATCAATTTACCTATCTCGATAAAGTCTTCCAAGCGCAATGCTTTCTCCAACTCAACGTTCAACGAGTAAGCCTCGCCGGGGATGCGCAAGTCGCTGTAGAATTCTTTCTTAATCTTCTCAATCTCAACAAGAGCCTTCTCAAGACCGGCTTTGTTACGACCCATACCTACATAGTCGCTCATGATGCGACCGAGTTTTTTGTGCAATGAGTCAACCGATTGTTTACCCTTGATAGCCATGAGGCGGTCGATACGTGCTTTAACAGCTTTCTCGGCCTCGGCAAATTCGGGCAAGTCGGTGCTGAAACGGGGTACTTGAATTTGGTCTGAGAGATAGTTTTGGATAGTGTAGGGCAATACAAAATAACCATCGGCAAGACCTTGCATGAGAGCCGAAGCACCCAAGCGATTGGCACCGTGGTCTGAGAAGTTGGCCTCACCAATAGCAAACAGACCGGGTATTGTAGTTTGCAACTCATAGTCTACCCAGATACCACCCATTGTGTAGTGAGAAGCGGGATAGATCATCATAGGAGTTTCGTATGGATTGTCATCAACAATCTTCTCGTACATTTGGAAGAGGTTACCATAACGAGCCTCAACGGCATCACGACCAAGGCGTTTGATAGCATCGCTAAAGTCGAGATATACAGCCAAGCCTGTACCTACGCCATAACCGGCATCGCAACGCTCCTTGGCTGCGCGTGAAGCAACGTCACGGGGCACGAGGTTACCAAATGCGGGATAGCGACGCTCCAAGTAGTAGTCGCGGTCTTCTTCCTTGATTTGAGTAGGTTTGAGCTTGCCGGCGCGGATAGCCTCGGCATCCTCTTTCTTCTTGGGTACCCAGATACGACCATCGTTACGCAAAGACTCAGACATAAGTGTCAACTTAGATTGGAACTCGCCGTGAACGGGTATACATGTGGGGTGAATTTGAGCATAAGCGGGGTTGGCAAAGTATGCACCTTTGCGGTAGCATTGTACAGCAGCCGAACCATTTGAAGCCATAGCGTTGGTAGAGAGGAAGAATACGTTGCCATAACCACCAGTGGCTATAACTACAGCGTGAGCAGCAAAACGTTCTATACCACCGGTAACGAGGTTGCGCATGATAACACCACGAGCGCGACCATCAACAATAACAACGTCGAGCATTTCGTAGCGAGTACGCAAGTCTACTTTACCCTTGTTTACTTGGCGCATCAATGATGAATATGCACCCAAGAGGAGTTGTTGACCGGTTTGACCCTTGGCATAGAAAGTACGAGATACCTGAGCACCACCGAAAGAGCGGTTGTCGAGCAAGCCGCCATATTCGCGAGCGAAGGGAACACCTTGAGCAACGCATTGGTCGATGATGTTGTTGGAAACCTCGGCCAAGCGATATACGTTAGCCTCACGAGCACGGTAGTCACCACCCTTGATAGTATCGTAGAACAAGCGGTATACCGAGTCACCATCGTTTTGATAGTTCTTGGCGGCATTGATACCACCTTGAGCAGCGATAGAGTGGGCACGACGGGGTGAGTCTTGGATACAGAAGTTGATAACATTGAAGCCCAACTCACCGAGAGTAGCAGCAGCAGCACCACCGGCAAGACCGGTACCAACAACGATGACATCGAGACGACGTTTGTTGGCGGGGTTCACCAATTTTTGAGTAGCCTTATAGTTAGTCCATTTTTCGGCCAACGGTCCGGCAGGTATTTTAGATTCTAATTTTGACATAACTAAAATTTTTTATCAGGTTAATTGATTAATGGGCCATTTGGGGAACGTCCCAACCAAGAACACCATATTGTACATACAATGCAACAACTACAAATGCAAAACCGAGGCAGATGATAGTAGTGAATACGTTACCTATCACTTTCCAACGTTTGAACCATACGGCATTGTTGAGACCGATAGTTTGCATCGCGCTCCAGAAACCGTGAGTCAAGTGGAACCACAAAGCAACCAACCAAAGCACATAAAGAACAACCATTACGGGGTTTTGGAAAATTGTGATTACGAGGTACGAACCATCGTGGGGGTTCACCGAAGGATCAACATGAAGAAGCTCATTGAGCTGCATCTTGTACCAGAATTGTGCCATGTGAAGCACCAAGAACAAAATCACGATGATACCAAGTACCAACATGTTTTTAGAAGACCACTCTACATCTTTTTGACGTACGTTTACAGCATAACGGTCGTTACCACGAGCCTTGCGGTTTTGGTAGGTAAGCCAGAAAGCGTAGATAATGTGAACAAAGAAACCTGCGGCAAGCACAGCTGTAAGTGCAAGTGTGTACCAACGAGCACCCAAGAAACCGCAAATGGCATTATAGGCCTCGGGTGAGAACACAAGAGCAAGGTTCATGCACATGTGAAATGTTAAAAATAGAACGAGAAAGAGTCCCGATACACTCATGACTACTTTACGTCCTATCGACGAGTTAGTTAACCACATAAGTTTGAAATTTAAGTTGTTATTAATTGTTTAGATGTTTTAGCAATAAGTATCAGTATGCAAAAATAGGCTTTTAGCACATAAGAAACAAATAAATGAGGAAAATTTTCATTATTCGTTGCACAAATTGGTTTTTACAAATGTTATACAAAGGTAAAAATTTGACAAAAAATATATACTAAAGATTTAATAACTGAATTTTGTGTAACTTTGCACTTCTATTTCATACGAAAATATATGGCAAGAAAAATATTGATAACCGGTGCCGGTGGTTTTATAGGCGGACATGTTGTCGAGGAGGCTCTTCGACGCGGTTATGATACTTATGCCGGTGTACGTTCTACAACATCGCGTGAGTATCTCAATGATAGCCATATCTCTTTTGTTGATTTAGACTTTGCTCACCCCGAGAAGATGCGAGCTCAGCTCTTGCATTATAAGAATGAGATGGGTGGTTGGGATTATATCGTTCACAACCTTGGTGTGACCAAATGTAAAAAACAAAGCGACTTCTATACCATCAACTACGAGTATACGCGCAATTTTGTCGATGCTCTTGTCGAGTGTGATATGGTTCCTCTCAAGTTTATATACATGAGTAGCTTGAGTGTGTGCGGAAAGGGTGACGAGAAGAACCACACTCCTATCAAACTGACCGATATGCCTCGCCCTGATACCAACTACGGAAAGAGCAAACTCAAAGCCGAACAACATCTACAATCATTACCCAACTTTCCCTATATCATACTGCGTCCGACGGGTGTATACGGCCCTCGTGAAAAAGACTATCTGTTGATGATGAAAACCATCAAATGGTGTGTCGATTTCCGTTCGGGTTGGAGCAAGCAGCTTATTACTTTTGTTTATATAAAAGACCTTGTAAGAGCTATATTTGCTGCTGTCGAATGTGATAAGAAAAGAAAAATATATTTTATTTCGGAAGAGCGTGCTTACTCTTCATCGGGTTTCTGCGATTATGTAGCACAAGAGTTGGGTAGAAAATTTGTTATACCTATCGTATTGCCCAATAGACTGATGTGGATTATTACACATATAGCAGAATTTTTCAGCAAACTCACGGGCTGTACTACACCTATCAATCGCGACAAATATCACATTATGATTCAACGCAATTGGGTATGCGATACTGCTTTGACAAGTGAAGAGCTTGGTTTTACTCCTCATTACTCGCTTGAGGAGGGTGTGCGAGAGACTGTTGCTTGGTATCGATCCAACAAATGGTTGTAAAAATCATGACTACAAGAGATTGTGTTACAATATATTGTGCCTCAAGCCCCATGGTGGATGTGTGCTTTTTTGAAGCGGCACAAGAATTGGCTGCCCTGCTGGCACAACGCAACACAGCCATTGTGTATGGTGCCGGAAAAATAGGCCTTATGGGTTGTATTGCCGATACTGCCATGAAAAATGGTGGCTCGGTAACCGGTGTTATACCTCGGTTTATGGTAGAGCGTGATTGGTGTCACAAGCAACTATCGCACCTTGTTGTTACGCAAGATATGCATGAGCGCAAGCAAACTATGGCTCGCTTGGGTAAAGCCGCTATTGCACTGCCCGGCGGATGTGGTACACTCGAAGAGTTGTTAGAGATTATTACATGGAAACAATTGGGCTTGTATACCCACCCTATCATTATTCTCAACACTGCCGGCTACTACGACCCTTTGTTGCAAATGTTGCAAAATGCTCTTGAGCATCGTTTTATGCGTGACATACATGCTCGCCTGTGGCACGTGGCACAAACTCCCCGAGAGGTAGTAGACGCCCTTGACAATATTGCCGAATGGGACTCTTCGTTGGGAAAAATAGAAGTTGAAAAATAAGAGAAAACCCTGTTGCCATGAGTGCTGTCACACCCGATACAATGCCCGAAACTTATAGCGCATATACCAATGATACAATATCGATGGTAGATATTTCTACAACGTTATATAACGACAGCAATATCAATATAGACAACAACGATAGTTCTCTAATAGAGATGTTTACTACCGATACCCACCGACTCATAACACACAATGATAGTGTGACATCGGTATTGCGCGAAGGGCTGTATGCCGAAAAACGCCCTATAACACCGGCCGAAAACCCTTGGGTGGTAGGCTTGTTGATATTTTCTTTTGCTTTCTTTGCTATCTCTTATCGTCAAGGATATAAATACTTACGACATCTGTTCATTTCACTATTCAAGGTAAACAGTCGGGGAAATCTTTTTGACGAGACAACCATCAATGAAAACCAGCTGAGATTATCGCTCTTATTGCTCACCTTCACAACCGAAGGTATAGCTCTATATCATTCACTTATAGCACCCATTCTTACAAATAGTAATCTTATCTTGCTTAGTATTGCTGTATGTGTGGCTATATGTGGTGTATATTATCTTTTGCAACTGTGTGTTTACAGACTGCTCGGTAATATCTTCAGCAGCAGGCAACAGACCGATAGTTTTCTTGAAAATTTTACCTCGGTAAATATCTTTATAGGGCTCTTTTTCATACCGTTTATACTCCTTATGCTCTTTGTGCCGGCAATGTCGCGTATTGCAATATTTTTATGCCTTATTTTGTATACTTTAGCAAGGTTGATTATAATCTATAAGGGTGTTAGATTTTTTTTACCACATATTTACAAATTACATTATTTAATTTTGTATCTTTGCACGCTGGAAATAATACCCATTCTTCTTATAAGAAAATTGGTGGTATTTATTTATAAATTATTTTCATTAAATATCATAACGAATTGAAAATAAAAAAGATATTGGTTTCACAACCGAAGCCTGCCACAGAGAAATCGCCCTACTATGACATTGCTCAAAAGTATGGTGTTGAGATTGTCTTTCGTCCCTTTATCAAGGTCGAGGGTCTTTCGTCTAAAGAATTTCGTCAACAGAAAATTTCGATACTTGATTATTCGGCTATCATTTTTACATCGCGCACTGCTATCGACCACTTCTTTACGTTGTGTAAGAGCCTGCGTGTGACCATCCCCGATACCATGAAATATTTCTGTACAACAGAAAACATTTCACTATACCTGCAAAAGTATATTATATATCGCAAGCGCAAGATACATCATGGCACCAAATCTAATAAATTGGAAGATTTGGTTCCCTTGCTTGCCAAGTATAACGAGAAATATTTGTTTCCTGTATCGGACGTACACAAAGACGAGACAACTTTTCTTGAGCAAAACAAGATAAACTATACCAAGGCGATAATGTATCGTACTGTGAGCAACGATTTCACTCCCGATGAAGAGTTTGACTATGATATGTTGGTATTCTTCAGTCCGGCTGGTATAGCTTCTTTGTTGAAGAACTTTCCCAATTTTGAGCAAGGCGATATAAAGATTGCTTGTTATGGTCCTACTACAGCCAAGGCTGCCAAGGAGGCCGGTTTGCGTCTTGACCTGGAAGCTCCTACCCCCGAGATGCCTTCAATAACAGGTGCTCTCGACTTGTTCTTGAAGCAAAACAGCAAAAAGAAATAATCTTTTTCACGACCTATATATCACCTCGTATATATCTGCGAGGTGTTTTTTATAATACAGCGATGAAGTACCGACTGCCCAAAGAAGAGAAATTATGTAGCCGCACCAAGATTGAACAACTCTTTGCGGATGGGCAGTCCTTTGCGCAATATCCCTTGCGAATTGTATACCGCATTCACCCTAAAAACACTCCCGATGAGCGACCTCAATTTTTTATAAGCGTGCCCAAACGCAAGTTTAAGCACGCTGTAAAACGTGTGTGGTTGCGTCGTCGCATTCGCGAGGCATACCGCCTTCATAAGCATATTTTACCTGCTATGGGCGACAATACCATCGATATGGCGTTTTTATATATAGCAGCCGATATGCAAGACTATGCGCACATTGAGCAACGCATGATAGATACACTCAACAAACTTGCCTCTATCATCAATAAAGATGGAGATAGATAAGTGACGAAAAAAACACTTTATCTGTGTTACTCTCATCACACCTTGCCCAACAACACCCACTATACCGCATCATATCATCCACAACGATATAAAAAAGATACCTCATGTCAGCAATAAAGAGATTTTTTACGTGGTTACTGTTGCTTCCCATCTATTTCTACCGTAGTTGTATCTCTCCCCTATTGCCTCCGGCATGCCGTTATACCCCCACGTGCTCGCAATATGCCATTGAGGCTATCAAGAAACACGGCCCCATAAAAGGTGTGTGGCTTGCTGTTAAACGTATATGCCGTTGTCATCCGTGGGGTGGCAGTGGTTATGATCCTGTACCGTAATGACTATAAACGATATACATACCCACAGCAACAATCTTTCTCATCATGCAATAGTATCTCTGTCTCTTGCACAATTCGATAGAGAAGCTCCGCGACTATGCTCTATAGGCATACATCCTTGGGATAGCAATCGTGTTACCGACCATGATTTACGGTTGTTGCAACAACTATCGCAGCATCGGCATGTTCTTGCTATTGGCGAGTGTGGTATAGACTGTTTGAGAGGTGCCGATATAGAACAACAGACAACCCTGTTTGAATATCATATTGGGTTGTCGGAAATGCTCAAAAAACCTCTTATCATACATTCTGTCAAATCGGCGCATATTATAATTTCACTGTGCAAAAAACACAAGCCTGCACAAAAATGGATTGTGCACGGATTTAGGGGTAATGCCTCTACAGCCCAACAATTCATCAATCATGGTATTGAACTCTCCTTTGGCGAAAAATTCAACGCCAAGGCTGTTGCCATCACTCCCATTGAGATGTTGTGGGTGGAAAGCGATGAAAGTAGGTTGTGTATAAATGCTATATATGATCTTGTGGCTCATGCTGCCAATATAGAGCCTCATGAACTGCAAAAATCGGTAGAAATGCGTGCCGAAAAAACATTTTAGCTTATGAATAATTGCTTATTATCACAAACTATACTACTTTTGCATTTGCACTCGTGGCAAAAATATGTAATTAAATAACAAAACAACATACAACAATGAATTTTATTGAAGAATTGAAATGGCGTGGCATGATACACGATATGATGCCGGGTACAGAAGAACAAATGCAGAAAGAGATGACTGTGGGATACCTTGGTATTGACCCCACGGCCGACTCGCTCCACATAGGACACCTCGTTGGTGTAATGATGTTGCGTCACTTGCAACGTGCCGGTCACAAGCCCATTGCCCTTGTCGGTGGTGCTACAGGTATGATTGGCGACCCTTCTATGAAGTCGCAAGAGCGCAAGTTGCTCGACGAAACTACCCTTCGACACAACCAAGAGGCTATCAAAAAACAATTGGCTCGTTTCCTCGACTTCGAATCCGATGCCCCCAATGCTGCCGTTCTTGTCAACAACTACGATTGGATGAAAGAGTTTTCTTTTATCGACTTTATTCGTAGTGTGGGTAAGCTCATCACCGTCAATTATATGATGGCCAAAGACTCTGTAAAAAAACGTCTTTCGGGTACATCGGGCGAGGGTATGTCTTTTACCGAATTTTCATACCAGTTGATGCAGGGTTATGACTTTGCCTATCTTTATCACAACAGCAATTGCAAGTTGCAAATGGGTGGATCTGACCAATGGGGTAACATCACTACCGGTACCGAACTTATCCGTCGCATGTATGGTGGTGAGGCTTTTGCCATAACTTGTCCATTGATTACCAAGGCCGATGGTACAAAATTCGGCAAGACCGAAAGCGGTAACGTATGGCTCGATGCCCGATATACCTCGCCCTACAAGTTCTACCAGTTCTGGTTGAATGTAAGCGACGTTGATGCCGAGCGTTATATAAAAATATTTACATCACTATCTCGTGAAGAGATAGACGCTATCATTGCCGAGCAACACGAAGCTCCCCACTTGCGTCCTTTGCAAAAGCGGTTGGCTCAAGAAATTACCGTTATGGTACACAGCCAAGAGGCTTATGAAGCCGCTGTTGCCGCATCAAACATCCTTTTTGGTAATACAACTGCCGATACTTTGCGCAACATCGACGAAGCTACTCTGCTCGATGTTTTCGATGGTGTGCCCACTTTTGAAGTGTCGCTCGATGAGCTCAAGGCCGGTATCAAAGCTGTAGAACTCACTACCGACAAAGCGGCTATATTCCCTTCAAAAGGCGAAATGCGCAAGCTCACTCAAGGTGGTGGCGTTTCTATCAACAAGGAGAAACTCGCAACTTTCGACCAAGTAATAGACGACTCACATCTCGTAGCCGGCAAATACCTTATCGTACAAAAGGGCAAAAAGAACTATTTTCTTGTAATAGCAAGATAGTATATTGGTTTTCACAACAAACAATCGGGGCGTTCCATCAACGAATGTTCCCGATTGTTTGTTATATATATGCCCTCTTTTCTGTTATCCGATGTAGTAATAGAATGTGCCATGTGTAAAAATTATCTTGAGCCTTGCATCAACTTTTTTGTATAATTTTTGTTTTCAAATTATTTTGTCTATATTTGTTGTATAAAATTTAATTGTTTAAAATGTGTTTTTTGTATGAACATTTATGAATGTAAAATAAAGGCGGTAGATGGTAGTGAAATATCTATGTCGCAATATAAAGGTAAGGTGTTGCTCATTGTCAATACAGCCACCAAGTGCGGGTTTACCCCTCAGTACGAAGGGTTGCAACAACTCTACGATAAATACCATGAGCAGGGATTGGTGATATTGGATTTCCCTTGTAATCAATTTGGTCATCAAGCCCCCGGTAGTGATGAAGAGATAGGTAACTTCTGCACATTGAAGTATAAAACCACCTTTCCGCGTTTTGCCAAAATCGATGTCAATGGTAAGAATGAAGCTCCGTTGTACCGTTTCTTGAAAACTCAACAAGGTGGCTTTATGGGCGATGATATTAAGTGGAATTTCACTAAGTTTCTCGTCTCGCGTGAAGGCAATGTTGTAGAGCGTTATGCTCCTATGACCAATCCTCATAAAATAGAAAAAGATATAATCAAGCTATTATGAATGAACGACTTAAACTCGAAAATCAGCTTTGTTTTCCGTTATATGCTTGTGCCAAGGAGGTTGTACGTGCCTACACTCCGCTATTGGAGCCATGGGGGTTGACTTATACACAATATATAGCCATGATGGTGTTGTGGGAACATAAGAGTATATCTGTCAAAGAGTTGGGTAAACTACTGTTCTTGGACTCGGGTACGCTTACTCCCATGCTCAAGAAGATGGAGCGTAATGGTTGGTTGTGCCGTGAGAGGTCGCATGACGACGAGCGTGTCGTCATTATATCCATTACCGACATTGGAGAAGCTCTGCAGGAGAAAGTGGCCGACGTTCCTGTAAAGATGGCTCAATGCGTAAAACTCGATAACGAAGAGGCTATGCAGCTATATGTGTTGCTTCATAAAATGATGAAAACTTTCATTTAATAACCTATAGATATGGAAAAATACAAATGCGCACACGGCCCTATGAGGCAGAAGTATGAACAAAAGCCCAACTCTTTTGTAGGTCGTTTCTGGCGTTGGCACATCGATTTCTGTATCGGTTGGAAGAGATATTTCAATTCACTCCCGGCGTCAGAAAAAGAGACACTGAGACTCAAGTATCGGTTTGCCAAATATTAGCCTTTAGCTCTATGTTGATAAAGAGAAATTATCACTACCTTGTGGCAACATTGGTATGGGCTATACCTGGCTTTATAATCACAATGAAAGGTATTTTGGCCTACAGTCAACTACCTTTCTCACAGTGGTGGCTGTTTGCCATTACATTGTGTGTCATCTGTGGCTTTTATTTTATATTTGGCAAGGTTGTAAAGAGATATATTGCACACATATCCGGCTTGCCCGATAGAAGTCGCTTTTGGCATACTTTTCCACTCAAAGGTTGGTTGTTGATTGTTTTTATGATGGCTCTTGGCATTACATTGCGACATATACAAGGCATACCCATTGAGTTTTTTGCATCGTTCTATTCGGGACTGGGACCCATGCTCTTGTGCTCGGCCGTACAATTCCTCAAGAAAGTATAGCCATAATCAACCCCTACCCATTACGTGGACTCCACTCTTGTATTTTCCTTACATAAAACGCAGGGATAGAAAAGGTTACATCTTTTCCGTGATGGTGCGTTTTTCCTCCCTATTTTCCCGAGGCGTGTGTATAGCTGACGCAATGAATTTGCAATGTGGCTATGCCGAGCGTGAGCAAATTGGTCGATAGACAATTGTCACGTAAGTGACTGAGGGGTTGAAAATATATTATATATCCAAAACGAAACAATCAGTGAGAATAGAGAATATAATGCAACGAACATAAAAATAGGAAGCAATGTAACTGACAAGAAAGCGCATGGAGATGTTATTTTTGATGGTGGTACAATAAACATAAAAGGAAAAAATCTTATGAAGGAACAATTTTACAAATATTATTATTATGTTTGCAAAAAAGGAGGTAATATGAAACGTATTTTATCTTTATTAGCAGTATTGTTTGCTCTATCGGCATACGCCGAGCATGAGTATATACCCTACGTTGAAGAAGGAAAAGTTTGGGTAAGTTTTGAAGTTTCAAGCTCAAGTTATAAACAAGTAGGTATCGGTGAGCTTACTGAAATAAATAACAAACTCTATCACAAACTCTACATATCAATACTTGATGCTATTACTAATGAAATAACCTATGCCGGACTTCATGGTTATATTCGTGAAGAAAACAAGAAGGTGTTTACTCGCGAACTCAACAATGAGTTTGAGACAATGATTTATGACTTTGATATACAAGCCGGAGACACAATACAATTTCAACAAGGAGAAACTATTGTTGATAGCATAGAGACTCAAATATATTATGGAAAAGAGAGACATGTTTTCTATGTAACACATGAGAGCAGCCAAATAAATGATATATGGATAGAAGGTGTCGGCTCACAAGAATTCCCAATCATGCTCTCGTTAATCCCAAATTTCGGCGCATCCGG
>JAFXAB010000015.1 GCA_017522135.1 Bacteroidaceae bacterium | reverse complement strand
GCCCAACGGTGGTCAAAATTCGTTTACCGAATCGACCAGCCCTGCCATGAAGATACACTTGACAACCATCAAGGGAAAGCCTGTCACGAATATTGCCTTCGACACCGACACAAAGGTGGCATCGTTTGACTTCATGGGCGGAACCGACAATGTGGAGAGCATATTGAATGAAGATTGTGACGCATACTACAACGGTACAGAAATTGTAATATGCAACAACAAAGCAACAGATGCATATATATACAATGTACAAGGTGTGCTTGTAGCAACCGTACCTGTTGTCAATGGCGAAACATACTACCATCCGGCAACTCGTGGATTGTATGTAGTGCGCTGTGGCGAATTGTGCAAGAAAATAAGTGCACAATAAGCAACCAAAACAATATAACAAATAGAAGATGAAAAAAGGTATATTTTCCATAATAGTAGCATTGACACTGACTTGTGTCAATGCTGCTCCTGCAAGAAAGACATTGACAAGCTACACACAACCCGATGGCAGTGTGATAACATTGCGATTGTGTGGTGATGAGTATTATCACTATTACACTACCGAAGATGGCAATCCCGTAACTTTGTGTGAAGATGGCTTCTACCGCTATATCGTACTCGATAGCGAAAAAAATCTTGTTGCCGGCAGTATGAAAGCAAACAATAGAGTTGTAATGGATATAGCAACCAAAGAGGCTATAGCCAAGCAACAGCAATTGTTGTACCAAGAGCGTCTCAACCACAAGAGGGGTGGTATAGAATTGCGTCGTGCACCTATGCGTCAAGCCAAAGCCCGACAAAACTCGGATGCCGGAGATATAAAAGGATTGATTCTTCTTGTCGAATTTCAAGACAAGACATTCACGACCTCGCAAAGCATCATAAATGATATGATGAACAAGGAGGGGTATACCGATGAGTATGGCTCGATAGGCTCGGCACGCGACTATTTCACAGCCCAAAGCTATGGTCAATTCAAGCCGCAATTTGATGTAATAGGCCCTATCACCTTAAGTAATAATATGTCGTACTACGGCAGTAACGACAGTTATGGAAACGATGTAAAACCCGATGAAATGGTGTCGGAGGCATGTGAAATCGCGAGCCAAAACGGTCTTGTGAATATGGCCGACTATGACTTGAACAACGACGGATGGGTAGACCTTGTATATGTAATATATGCCGGCTATGGCGAGAATATAGGAGGTGTAACAACCACAGCCATCTGGCCTCATGCATGGTATATATATCAAGGAGCCGGGCGTACGGTAATAATAGATGGTGTACAGCTTGATGCCTACGCCTGCTCGTCGGAACTTGCCGGCGGTAGTGGATTGAAGCCCGAAGGCATAGGAACATTTTGCCACGAATACAGCCACACGCTGGGCTTGCCCGACTGGTATGATATAGACTACTCGGGAGGCATGGGCATGGATATGTGGAGTGTAATGGATGGTGGTTGCTATGCAGGAGATGGATATGTACCCATTGGCTATAATGCCTATGAACGCGCCTATTGCGGATGGCTGGAGTTGACTGAGCTTACCGAAGCAACAACGATAACAATGCCCGAATTGAATAGCGACAAGAGTGCCGCATATAGAATAACATCGAGTGACGAAAATCAATATATCACCCTTGAGTCGCGCAAGAAAGAGGGTTGGGATGCCGGACTTCCCGCCGAGGGTATGATGGTGGTAGCCGTAGACTATGACGCTCATGAATGGGAGATGAATGCACCCAATGACAAGCCTTCACGACAACGTTTCAGACTCATTCCGGCCGATAATCGCTGGAATGCAACGAGCTTAGAGGGAGACTTGTATCCATATAATGGAAATAACTCGCTCACCGAGACATCGACTCCCAAAATGAAGATACATACCACAGTAATAAAAGAGAAGCCCATAACCAATATTGCCTATAATAACGGTGTTACGACATTTGACTTTATGGGAGGCAATGCCGCTGCCATAGATGCACCTATTGCCACCTCGGCCGGAGAAATTGCCAACGACCAATTTACGGCCTATTGGTCGAGGGTGAATGATGCTACAAGCTACACTTTATATGTAGAGCGATTGGATGAAGTAGAGCCGGAAGCAGAAGCCTTTGCTGAGAACTTTGACAAATTTACGGCCGAAGTAGATATCGACGTTTCATCGACACTTGATGACTATACCATGACAAAGGGCTGGATAGGCTCAAAGGTATTCTGCAACAACGGAAGCATTAAGTTGGGTAGCAGTAAGTATCCGGGCTCAATAACGACTGCGGCATTTGACACCGAAGAGCAATATACACTTCATTTTACAGCAAGTGCATATAACGAGGCAGCAGAATCGGGCTCGCTTACGATATATACCTACGGTTCAACAATAAAGTCGTACAAATTGGATCTGTCGCAGATACCCACAGGAGAAAACCGTGACGTATACATTGCCTTCGATAACGGATGCGAAGAATTGAAAATATGTTTCGATGCAACTCGTCGTATATTCATGGACGACCTGACTGTAATAAACGGCATTGCCGGCATGGATGGTATTGGCAAGGCAAGAATAAACAATGCCATGACAAAAGCATCGAAGCAGTTGCGTGTAACCGAGAGCTGCATGATAGAGGGTATTACCGATACTTACTATACTGTACTGAGTGTAGAAAATCTTGTGAGTGCCGGCACATATCGCTACAAGGTACGAGCCGAAGCAGAGGGTAAGATGAGCAGCTGGTCAAATGTTATAGAGGTGAATATCGAAGGCTCAATGCCCGATGCACTTGACAAGGTTGTTACCAATGCCGATGTCTATTGTGCGCATGGTGTTATATACCTAAAGGGTACTTGCGACGAAGTTGCTACCATCTATAATATGCAAGGTGTTGCAGTGGCTACCATAAAACTGAGTGATGATATTGCGACTTTTGCACCTACCGTATCGGGCATGTATATTGTGCACATCGGCAACAGGGTGAGCAAGGTGGCTGTTGCGAAATAAGAGTTGTAGAGTCTTACAATAACGAAAAAGAGAAATTCCCATGTGCGGGGATTTCTCTTTTCTGTATAATTTCAGCGTTTTATGTGCAATTCCATGATATAGTCGTTCATAAAGAAACCATTGCCTATGTCGTGGTCGCGCGTGTCTACTATCTCAAACCCCATGTGACGATAAAAGTCGACAGCCTGATTGGCGCGATTGACAAAGAGCTCGACAACAATGTCGCTGACAGAGTGGTTATCGACCTCGCGACGCAGTATCCAATCGATACCTTGTTCTATCATGTAACGCCCTACCCCACAGCCATGTACCTCGCTACGGGCATATATTTTCTGGAAGTTGTATCGCCCATTGCCTAACGGCTCGATAGAGATGTAGGCGCAAGGCTCGGCATTGCGATTGATAATGAGAAATTGATGATGCTTGTCGCGCATTTGTGCAGTGAGACTTTCGGTACTATACATCATATCGAACATATAGTCTATCTGCTGCGGAGAAAGAATAGCTGCATAAGTCTCTTGCCACACGCCATCGGCCAATGTGCGTATGAGAGGAATGTCTTGAATGGCAGCTTCACGAAAACTAAACATAATATATATAATAATTGATTGTTAATCAGAATGTAACATGCAGGCCTACCCTCAATCCGCGAATATCGGCATTGACAGCATCGCGATATGTAAGGCGGAAAACATAGTCGACCCGCAATATAGACAAGATGTTGTCGATACCCACACTCATCTCCATATAAGGAGGAGCACCGTTCATACGCTTGACGTTCCAATCGGGATTGAACACATACATACCGGACTGCTCGGGGTAGTAATTATGGTCGGTAATAGAGCCATATACGGCACGAAACGAGATGACCTCGCGCAAGGCAAGTTTATTGATGTATGGTATGCGATTGAATAACAATCCGTTGGCATAGTATGTAATATCGCATGCAACATACTTATCGAAGATAAACTCCATGGGCGAGAGCAACGAATAGGACTCGGGGCTTATGGTATATGACATGTTGGCATAGGGAATGATGAGCAACGGATAGGGTACGTTGTTCCATACCACACCACCCTTGGCTATGGCATCGATGTATCCCCACTTTGACATGCGAAATCGCTTGGATACAGCCATTTCGGTGTGGTGATAGTCATATTTACTTCCTATGTTTTTAATGGCAAATATATGCCTGAATGATAGCGAAACAGCATCGCTGTTGGTGGGATAACGCTGTCCATAGGCCGAGTAAAAGTTGTCGGTGGGACAATACTGTAAGACTACCTCGCCCAATGTTTGAGAGAATGAGGTGAGCGACTCTATCGATCCATCGTTCTTCATGAGATTGAAGGGCAAGTAGGGAGTACTCTCCTGCCTTTCGTTGCGCAACCCTATCTCTATGGCAAGCCCATCAAGAAATTCGTGTCGGTATGTGATGCCACAAGTGCGCATATAGGTGGCATTGCGGTCGGGAGCACGACGCAGAGAAAGGACAAAATTGTCGCGCTGTGTGTGCATATACCTTTGTGCCAAGAAGTTGAGGTCATAGCGATAAAATGCTTTGACAGAACGTATGGGATACTCCAAAGCCGAGTATCGCTTGCGATTGAACGAATATTCGACCGATGCGGCATACTTCCACTTGTTGTCGTCAAAGCCATAGGCGGCATACCCCGACAGGAAGAGGTGCGGTGATAACATAGCAGTTGTAGTACCACCTATTTTGAGGCGCAACCCCTCTATACTGTTGCCACTGATAAAGGTGTTGAATGGGCCAATGTCAAAACGACTCTTCTTGTCGATAGAGTGTGTTGATATATACCCTGTAGTGAGTGTGTGTATAATCTTGGAAACAGTCTTTATAAACGGAATTTCTTGCAGACGATATGCCACATCGTCAACACCAAGCTCTTGAGGAGTTAAAGGAACAGGACGATGCTCTATCCAGAAATCATCGCTCTGCATCAAAGCCTCATAAGGCAATGGTCGTCGAGGTTGCGTCAACGAGAGTATGTCGGCAGGCTTGTCATACGAAAAATGAGAGTAATAGACCGACCGGCGAGCATAAAGCATGGGCATGTGCGTGCCTATAGAGAACTCGGCTACTACATCGTCGTATACTTTTATGGGACAACCCAAAGAGTCGCGCTGATAATCTTGGCGCAAAATCATTCGGCTCACGTGGTTGAGGTTGATATCCTTGGGGATTGTATATCGTGCACGCTTGACAAAATAGCTCGAATCGTCGATAACTACATAGAGGTGCCCGGCAAATCCGAGCGATTGTGGATTGTAAGATGCAAAACCCAAGTCGATGCACTTCTCGCCATCGATATCGAGCGTGTCGAGCAGATAGTACTTATAGAACGATATAGCATGATGCGAAAGCGGACTGACAAATTGCTGGTCGAAGAGCATAATATCGTTGCTGAAGAGGTCTACCTCGCGCAACATCTCGGTCGAGAGTGCTTGCAGATTTTCTTTATCGAAAAACCCCTCCAGTCCTGCGCTGTTGCGAGCTGTAGTAATCTCACGTACCAACTGTGGCGATCGTTGCAAATAACAATCGGCCGTGCGTTCATTGATATAAAGGTTGAGGATGGGAGATAGAGTGACATCGGAAGTGTCGACATATTGCATGAGGAAAGGAGCTTGACGCACAATGGGATTGGCACGTACAAAGTCATAGAAGTTGTTGATGGCATAGGTTGTCTTTTCGTACTTTTTCTGAGAGAGATAGTGCGGAGAGAGCGAATCTTGCTGAGATCGCATGCCGATAAGCCGTCGTGCCAAGTCTACAGCAGGATTGTTCTTCGTGCTGTACTTCTCCTTGGAGGGTTGCACCAAAACCTCGTCAAGAGCGATGTATGCAGGCGATAGAAGCACATGCAGATTGTTGTTGCGCGCCCGACGTATGTCAACCACTTGCGAGTTGTAGCCCAAAGTAGAAAATCGTACTTGCTCAAAAGGCAACTGCGACTGTACTTCAAAGAGACCATTTGCATCGGTCATAGTACCCATGCCCGTCTCACCCAATATAACCGACACGTTGGGCAATGGCTCGTGGCTGAGAGAGTCAAGCACAATGCCACGTACCAGAGTACTCCTTTGTGCTACAGATGCAAGGGCTGTAATACAAAAGAGAAGCAATAATAAAGGTATGCGAAAAGTGTATAACTTATGTGGCATAGTGGTATATGTGCAGGTTTTCGTACAAAACGAGCTTGCTATTATGATGCAAAGTTAATTATTTAGACGAGTGTAACGGTCAAGAGTGCACAATAATTAGAAATTATTGTGTTAAATATTGCGTTAAATAGCATACAAACATTGTTTCAAGAATTTTTATTAGGTAATTTTGCGATATATTTGAGATATATTAATTCTTAATTTTTAAACATTAATTCTTATGAAAAAAACACTACTCTTATTTGTATCGATGCTTATGGCGACAGTTGCTATGGCACAAGTAACACGTCACCACGATGGATTCTACTTTGACAAGATGTCGCCCAACGGCAAATGGCTTGCCACTCAAAATATAGGTTCGGTATTTATCTATATTCAAGATAGCGACGAATATGCAGAGTATGCAGCCTCGCCCGATGCCGTAACCGAATACTATGCAACCGGCATAGGCAATTGCATAAGCAACAACGGTATACTTGTAGGCAGTACCAATGATGCCACATGTGCCTACTGGCAAGATGGCCAATGGACACCCCTTCCTGTAAAAGAAGAAAATGCGGCACTCAACATGGCACACGGTATAACCCCCGATGGCAGTCGCATAGTAGGTCAAGTGGGCGGTAACGGCTTGAACATGTACAGCGAATTAATGGTGAAACCCGTATATTGGGATCGCAATGCCGAGGGTGGATATGACAGCTATAAGCCACTGCCCTGCCCCACAACCGACTTCTGCGGTCGCAAGCCTCAATACATCACAGCTATAGCCGTGAGTGACGATGGCAAGACAGTGGTAGGTCAGATTGTAGACTGGTCGGGATTCTTTATATACCCCATTATCTACACACAAGACAATGATGGTGTATGGAGCTATCGCACTATAGATGAGGGCGTTTTATATCCCGAGGGTACACAATTTGCTGCTTGGCCCGGTGAGATGCCCGATCCCAAAGAGTATATGACAGAGGAGGAGTTGGCCGAGTATCTTGAGGCTATGAACGAGTACATGATAGAGTTGGAGAAATACAACAATGGCGAAATATCGATATGCCCCAACGAACCTGTTGCCGAAGACTATATCTTTGAATACTACAATGAGTATAGCGATGCGATGCGCGAATACGCACAATTGTACAACGACTTTGAGGCTGTATTTAATGAGGTAATGTACAACTGCAGCTTTATATTCAACAATGTGTTCCTCTCGGGCAATGGTCGCTACTACAGCACAACAATAGAAGGTGTCGATGCCAGCAATCCGCTTGCTCCTAAAGTAACCCGCACTCCTTGTCGCATAGACCTTGAAAACGGCAATGCAATAGTAAGTGTAGAAGGAGTACAAGACATGATAGCATCGAGTGCAATGAACGATGGTCGTTTTGTAGTTCAAAGCCCAGCAAGAGCTTATGCACGCAACTCTTTTATCGTATCGGAAGATGGCAAGACATTGACATCGTTTGTAGACTATATCTCGGCCATTGACAATGCCACCGGCGAGTGGATAAAGAATCTGTGCAACTTTGAAGTAATCAAGATTACAGAGTATGACGAATATGGCCAACCTATCAACTTTGAGTATGTAGACAGCATCGTATCGGGCTCGGTATATTGCAATAGCGACGGTACAGTATTTGGCTCATTCATGTATGACGAATGGAGCGAAAATGTAGCTTATCGTGAATTCTCATACACCATCAACCTCAACGAGTTGGATGCTATAGAGGCCGTAGCAACAGACCGCGAAATGGATGTATATGTAGCAGAGAAGAGATTGTATGTAAACGGCAAGGTAAGCCATGTTACCCTCTACGACCTGCGTGGTGGAGTGATAGCAGAATATGAGCAACCGAGTGAAGTCATAGAGCTGAATGTTGCCGAAGGCATATATCTTGTAAGATGCGAGAGCAATAATGGTACCCGCACCTACAAGGTGGCTGTAAAATAACAGTAGCAAAATATAGCATTGCAGCGGTGCATCAAACAGGTGCACCGCTGTTGCTTTTATATAGATAGGGATTATAACGAAAAAAAGCACTCCCCCACGTTGTATGGGGGAGTGCTTGATATTGTTGTAAGGGGCGTTTTTACTTCTTGCGGCGCAATACCAATACGGTGCGCGAGGGTATATACAGTCTGAGCCACTCTTTGCGAGCTTTCTTGTACAAGGGGTCGTGGTGTGTGAAGTGCTCAATGCTATCGTCAATCTGATTGAAGCCACCAAACTCGGCACGGTCGCTGTTGAGTACTATCTCGTAACTGCCGGGCTTGACAAGCATGCCATAATCGGTGTATGACTTGTAAGGATGGAAGTTGAAGACAAAGAGGAGGTCTTTGCGACTGAAGGCAAGGATTTGGTCGCCATCATTCTCCCAAACTTTCACTACGGGCGAAGTCTCGAAACGACGCTCGGACAATACGGTTTCGATCATAGCATTGTCGAAATGATTGAGATACTTGTACTTGAGGTCGTCGCGGTCGACAAGTTCCCACAAACGGCGGGCATGCTTGTGTGACCATCCGTTGCCTTCGCGAGGAAAATCGATCCACTCGGGATGTCCCCACTCGTTGCCCATAAAGTTGAGATAACCGCCATTGATAGTGGCGAGGGTAACCAATCGTATCATCTTGTGCAGGGCAATACCGCGATCGACCATGTAGTTGTTGCTGAATACCGACATGTGCCAATACATCTCCTTGTCGATAAGACGGAATATAATGGTTTTATCGCCTACCAAGGCTTGGTCGTGACTCTCGGCATAGGATATAGTCTTTTCATCAGCACGACGGTTGGTCAGTTCCCAGAATATCGATGTGGGGTGCCAGTCTTCGTCTTTCTTTTCTTTGATTGTCTTAATCCAATAGTCGGGAATGCCCATTGCCATGCGATAGTCAAATCCCATACCGCCATTCTCAAACGGTGCTGCAAGACCGGGCATGCCACTCATCTCTTCGGCGATGGTTATGGCACGAGGGTTGACCTCATGGATGAGCATATTGGCCAGCGTGAGGTATACAATGGCATCGTCGTCTTGACTGCCATCGTAGTAGTCGTTGTATGAGCCGAATGACTGTCCGAGTCCGTGACTGTAATAGAGCATGGATGTGACACCATCGAAACGGAATCCATCGAAGTGGAACTCTTCGAGCCAATACTTACAGTTGGACAAGAGGAAGTGTAAGACTTCATGCTTGCCATAATCGAAACAGAGCGAGTCCCAAGCCGAGTGCTCGCGGCGATCGCCTCCGTGGAAATATTGAGTGTACGAGCCATCGAAACGCCCCAATCCCTCTTGCTCGTTCTTCACGGCATGAGAGTGCACTATATCCATAATGACAGCTATACCCAGACGATGAGCCTCGTCGATAAGTTGCTTGAGCTCGTCGGGTGTTCCAAAACGTGATGAGGGTGCAAAGAAGTTGGAGACATGATAACCGAATGAGCCGTAATAGGGGTGCTCCTGTATGGCCATAATCTGTATGGCATTGTATCCGTCGGCAGCAATGCGTGGCAATATATTCTCGCGGAATTCATTGTATGTACCCACTTTCTCTTCATTCTGAGCCATGCCTATGTGGCACTCGTATATAAGCAGAGGTGAAGTTGTGGGCTTAAACTTGCGCTTGGCAAACTTGTAGGGCTTGTCAGGTGCCCACACTTGTGCCGAGAATATATAGGTTGTGGGGTCCTGAACGACACGCTTTGCCCAAGCCGGAATACGCTCGCCTTGACCACCGTGCCAATGTATCGACAACTTATAGAGGTCGCCATGATGCAATAGTTCGGGTTTTAATTTAATCTCCCACGAGCCATTGTGTAGCGAGTGGAGCTTATATTCGGTACGTTCCTGCCATTGAGAAAAATCGCCTATAAGATATATCTCGGTGGCATTGGGTGCCCATTCACGAAAAATCCAACTGCCATCGTCTTGACGATGGAGACCATAATACAAATAACCCGATGCAAACTCAGATAGTTGTATTTTGCCTTTATGGGTGAGCTTGTCTTTCACCTCTTTCACTCGATTGTGACGTCCCTCGATAGCTTTTGAAAAAGGCTCCAACCAAGGGTCGTTGGCGATTAATGGCAATGTTTTCATAATGTCATCGTTGTTTAATAAAAAAACCTTTGACTATAAGTCGCTGTGTTTATAGGGTTTATATTAAATTCTACAAAACATCTTCGTTGCGACGACTGAGGAACTCCTCTTGTGTCATCGCTATCTTGCTCATGGCATCGGATGCCATAACTGTGTGAGGTGCGGGTTGTGGCATGGGAGTTGCAGTATCGGCAGGTGTGCGATTGAATGCCGAGTCGAGGATGCGGTCTTTTTCGTCCCAATTTTCAAATCGCGCCAATTCGCCACGGAAGCGCAATTTGACCGTATCGGTAGCACCATTACGGTGCTTTGCAATGATTATCTCGGCCAGGCCACGTATATCGTTGTTTGCGCCATCTTCGCTGGTCTTGAGGTAATACTCGGGGCGGTGTATGAAGCATACCATATCGGCATCTTGCTCGATGGCTCCCGACTCGCGGAGGTCGGATAGTTGAGGTCGCTTGCCTGTGGCATCATTGCCCGTTCCGCGACTCTCCACACTACGATTGAGCTGTGATAGTGCTATAATGGGTATGTTCAACTCTTTGGCCAACTGCTTGAGTGAGCGAGAGATAGTACTCACCTCTTGTTCGCGACTTCCATACTCCATGCCACTTGCATTCATCAACTGAAGGTAGTCGATAATGATTATTTTCACGCCATGCTCACGTACCAATCGGCGAGCCTTGGTGCGTAATTCAAATACCGACAAGCTGGGAGTGTCGTCGATATATAGAGGTGCCTCGTAAAGGATATTTACCTTGGTGAGCAACTGATCCCATTGCCAGCCTTCGAGATTGCCTCGCTTGATATTGTCGGCCGGTATCTCGCAGGTGTTGACGATGAGACGATTGACCAACTGAAGGTTGGACATCTCAAGCGAGAATACTGCTACGGGCGAATTGTAATTGACTGCCATATTCTTGGCCATAGACAGTACAAAGGCGGTTTTACCCATGGCCGGGCGCGCAGCTATGATGATAAGGTCGGAGTTTTGCCACCCCGATGTTATCCTGTCGAGTTCATGAAATCCGGTGGCGAGACCACTCATGTTGTTGTCGCGTTTTTTGGCTTCCTCGATTTGTTTTATCGCCATTTCAATAACGGGACGTATCTGTACAACATCTTTTTTAAGATTGTTTTGCGAGATACGAAAGAGTTTCTCTTCGGCCAACTGCATCAAGTCATCGACATCTTGTGTGTCATCGAAGGCCTTGGCTTGCACTTCGCTTGAGAAGGATATGAGTTCGCGAGCCAGATACTTCTGCGACACGATGCGAGCATGATACTCGACGTGCGAGGCCGAAACGACACGACCTGTGAGCTCGCTGATACGCAATGCACCACCAACCTCGTCGAGTGTACCGTTACTGCGCAACTGGTCGGTAACGGTGAGCATATCTATAGGCCTTTGATAGGCAGCCAAGTCGGCTATTGCCTTGTATATCTTCTGATTGGCAGGGTCGTAGAAACACTCGGGCTTGAGCATATCGCAGATGCGGGTATAGGCATCTTTCTCAAGCATGAGCGCACCGAGAACAGCTTCTTCTACTTCCGTGTCCTGAGGGGGTAGTTTTCCCAACTCCGACATGTCGGGCATATAGTTTGTCTCTTTTTTACTATTTCGCGATGTATATCGTTTCATGGGTGCCATAAGCTGTACTCCTTAAATTTTATAATCAAGTGCTACAAAATTAAACAAAATAAGAGAATAAGCAACGGTGAAACGGGGCTTTTTTTATCAACAGAGTATCAACGTCGCATGTGTATGTGCGATGAAAGATGTATGCAATGTGATGTAACAGTTGCATTTGTCGACGAATAAATGTACTTTTGCAGAAGTAAAAATATAATCGTTCATGATAACTTTTCCTAACGCCAAAATAAACATAGGACTATATGTCACCGACCGTCGTCCCGATGGATACCACAACCTCGAAACGCTTTTCTATCCGATAGAACTTCGTGATATACTGGAGATTGTACCGGCAAAGGGAGAACAAACGACCCTTACCGTAACAGGTATAGCTGTGGATGGAGATGCCGAGCAAAACCTTGTAATGCGTGCCTACCGATTGTTACAGTCGACTTATAATCTGCCGGCTGTGGAGATACATCTGCACAAGGTGATACCTTTTGGAGCAGGACTCGGAGGCGGCTCGGCCGATGCGGCATACGCACTGACTATGTTGCGCGATATGTTTGACCTACCACTCAACGATGATGAGTTGGCCAACCTTGCAGCCCGATTGGGTGCCGACTGTCCATTCTTCATCTACAACCGCCCGCTCATCGCAACGGGCATTGGCGACTGTTTTACATCGACTCAATTTTCGTTGAAAGGAAAGTACATAGTGCTAGTAAAACCCTCAATCGCGGTATCTACAGCCGAGGCATACGCACACGTGACACCCCAAACACCTCAAACACATCTTGCCCAAGGACTTGCTAAGCCCATCGAGCAATGGCCGATGTGCGTGTCTAACGATTTTGAAAAGAGTGTATTTAAGACACACCCACGCATTGCCGCCATCAAGCAACGCCTGTATGATATGGGCGCACTTTACGCATCGATGTCTGGCTCGGGCTCGTCGGTATTTGGCATATTCGACTCTATGGTGCATTGTACCGACGCATTTTCCGACTGCTTTGTATGGCATGGAGAATGTATGGTATAACTGACTTTATGACACACCCTATAACAAGGGGCTATACTTTGGCAATATTTTTGTTATTTAATAATGTGACAACCACAATGCTGTCGCCTCACCTTAATACGGAATAAAAAACAGAATAGATATGAGTAAAAAAGCAAAAGAAAACAAATCGCACGATATTGACAATAAAGATATTAGCACAGAAAATGTTGATACTGCAGTAACAGAGGATGCAGCAAATGCTGTTGAGCAGGAAGAGGAACTTCCTGTTGAGGAAGTAGACGAGACTGCCAAACTGACAGCCGAAGTTGACGACTTGAAAGCCCAACTCGAAAAACAAAAAGATGATTACTTGCGACTGATGGCAGAGTTTGACAACTATCGTCGTCGCACCTTGCGCGAGAAAGCCGACTTGATAAAGACCGGAGGTGAGAGTTGCATGAAAGCAATACTGCCCGTTATCGACGACTTTGAGCGTGCTATGCAAGCTGTAGAAAACAGCAATGATGTAGAGGCATTGAAAACAGGAGTTGAACTTATATACAACAAATTCCGCGCTTATCTTGAACAAAATGGTGTAAAAGAGATGGAAACAGCAGGCGTAGAGTTTGATGCCGATAAACACGAGGCTATAGCCCAGATACCGGCTCCCACCCCCGAACAAAAAGGTACTATCATCGATTGCACTCAAAAGGGATATACACTCAACGATGTAGTTATTCGTTTTCCAAAAGTAGTTGTAGCACAATAATTTATACCGCAATATGGCCGAGAAAAGAGATTACTACGAAGTACTTGATGTTGCCAAAACGGCAACAGCCGACGAAATAAAAAAAGCCTATCGCAAAAAGGCTATTCAATATCACCCCGACAAGTGGTCGACAGCATCGGAAGATGAGAAGAAGAACGCCGAGGAAAAATTTAAAGAGGCCGCTGAAGCATACGAGGTATTGAGCGACGAGAACAAACGCGCTCGTTACGACCAATTTGGCCACCAAGGATTGGGTGGACCCGGTGGTGGTGGATATAGCTACAACGGATCGATGGACGATATTCTCTCGCACCTGAACGACCTGTTTGGTGGATTTGGTGGTGGTGGCAGTATCTTCGACAGCTTCTTTGGCGGAGGTGGTAGCAGCTATGGCGAAAGCCGTCAACGTCGCGTTGGAGGCAATCTGCGCATGAACGTAAAACTCACGCTGAACGATATTGCCAATGGCTGCGACAAAAAGTTGAAATACACACGCTACGTGGCCTGCCCTCACTGTAACGGCACCGGTGCCAAGGATGGAACAGCCTTTACCACTTGTGCTACTTGTAAAGGTCAGGGTCGCGTGATGAGAGCACAGCGCACCATGTTTGGCGGTGTACAACAAGTTATAACAACATGCCCCGATTGTGAGGGTGAAGGAAAACGCATATCTACCAAGTGTCCTCATTGCAACGGTGAGGGTATTATTCGCAAAGAAGAGATTACTACCGTACATATTCCGGCAGGCGTTGTAGGTGGCATGCAAATGCCTATTGAGGGAAAGGGTAACGCACCACGTCGCGGTGGTGAATACGGCGACCTTTATCTCTTCTTCTCGGAAGAGAAGCACCCCGACTTTGAGCGTCGAGGCAATGACATCGTATACAATCTGTTGCTCGACTACCCCACTGCAGCTCTGGGAGGTACGGTAGAGATACCTACTCTCGATGGTACTGCCAAGATAAAGATAGAACCCGGAACGCAACCCGGTAAACGTTACGGACTACGTGGCAAGGGTCTGCCGATGTACAATCACAGAGGATTGGGCTCGTTGGTTGTAAACGTATCGGTATATGTACCCGAGAAACTTTCTCGTGAGGAGAAACAACGTATTGAGGCTATGCGCGATATGAGCGATATTAAGCCTACCGCCGAAGCTAAAGAACGTGTTTGGCAACAATCTAAAAATATTTTTGAAGCATAAAACAGGACAATGAGGCTGTGTCGAAATAAATTTTTCGACACAGCCTCATTGGATTTGTCACTCCATGCAACTATACTTTGCGCCACTACAAGGCTACACCACAGCACTCTACCGACAACTGCACCATAGCATGTGGGGCGGTATCACAAGCTATTACACCCCTTTTGTGCGCATAGAGAAAGGCGACTTCCGACGACGCGACTTGTCGGATATTGCTCATGAAAACAATATTGGCACACCGGTAGTGCCTCAGATGTTGCCTCGCGATGCCAATGAGTTGCAACAATTGACCGAGCTGTTTTTGAACAACGGTTACAAGCACGCCGACATCAACATGGGATGCCCGTTTCCTCCGGTAGCACTACATGGCAGAGGCTCGGGATTACTGCCACACAAAGAGATGGTGACCGAACTGTTGCATGCAACCAGAAAATATCCCGAAATGCAATTCTCTGTAAAGATGCGACTTGGATGGGAAGACCGTAACGAATGGCGCGAACTGATAGATATACTCAACGCTACACCCCTCACTCACATAACATTACATCCTCGCATAGGTCGACAACTATACAAAGGCAGTGTCGATATAAAGGCTTTTGAGGAGTTTTGCTTGCACTGCTCTCACAAAATTATATATAACGGAGATATTAACACACCGGCCGATGTAGAACGATTTACGGCCGAGTACCCTGCTGTTGAGTGTATAATGATGGGACGAGGCTTGCTTGCTCGGCCCTACCTCTCAACCTTACTCTCATGCGCAACAACTATTTCGCCAAGTGAGATTATAGAACGCACTTACACCTTCCACAACACCCTCTACAACACACTGAAAGCAACATCGCAAGGCGAGAGCCAGCTACTGCAACGAGCACATGCTCTGTGGGAATACTTTCTGCCACAAGCACCGCACAAGGAGCGCAAAGCTGTAATCAAATCATCATCGGCTCGGCAATACGAGTGCGCAACTGAAAAATTGTTTGCTACCTGGCATGCCGATTGTGACAATATCGAAGTTATGTAGAGAGGCATACACTCTTGATAGATTAACACAAAATAACTAAAAGAGATTGCAATATGAATTATTAGTTGATATATTTGCAATGAACCTTAAGTTATTATCACCATGAAAGATCAAGAAAAACTCGTTACTGTACGCGAATATTCAACCAATGTAGAAGCCTTCATGGCTCGCGATATACTCGAAAATGAAGGTATACCTTGCATGCTTACCAACGAAACATTCTCGGGTATTTACCCCATAGGGCACACATCTCTCGGCGGTATACAACTTCTTGTCTTTGAGAAGGATGCTGAAGCAGCCAATCATATACTCGATAAAGTGAAAGAGACTACTACATGTGAGTGATAAAAGCGAGCTTACCACCACCATTAAAACTTTTCGGCTTATTGGTCAAAATTAATAGATAAAATCGGGGCAATTAATTGATTTTTATATATTTGCACTATTTGCGTTAGAAATGGATAAAAAGTTTGCCCAAAATGCGGGCAACGAACCCTCGTCAGAGATGGTTACAACGGGGGTAAACAGCGTTATTTTTGCG
>JAFXAB010000014.1 GCA_017522135.1 Bacteroidaceae bacterium | reverse complement strand
TCCCATCCCGAACAGAGAAGTTAAGCCCGGTCACGCCAATGGTACTGCGCAAGTGGGAGAGTAGGCAGCCGCCACTTAAATCGCCTCGACAACAAACGTTGCCGAGGCGATGTTTTTTTGTATACCTGCCACATATCTCCCTTGACCTTCTTTTATAGAACTTCTATGTTATATGCATGAATAGGTTGATTTGTCTATCTCATATCTCCTTGACTTGTTGTCAGTTTAGGTATCGTTTGTTGCAGGGCTTGGGAGGCTCTTCGTCTTGTATAAGAGCCTGCGGCGGTTTGTTTTCTATGAGGTAGAATATGTAAAGAAACTCGTTGATACAAGGCGTGAGGATATGATTTATAATGAAATCGTCGCTTATATCGTTACTTATACAGTCGACGCGTGAAATAAGGATTTGGTGGGTTTGCGGTACGTATTGGATGGTTGTCAGGTCGACGTGTGTAATGAGTTCCATGATGTAGTACGATAACTCCATCTCGTCTTCACGCGTTTTTACGTCGCATGGTATAAATACTTCTAATGCTATGTAGTTTCCGTCTCCAATAAGTTGGTTTTCACCGTTCTCGGTGACATTAATGTTGATGCATAAAGAGTCGCCATCATCGGTATCGATGTTGGCTTGGAAGATAAAAAGGTTGTCTTTGTCTACAACTTCACACTCATACCCCATGTGTGTAATGAGTGTGCGCAGTCGCTTGAGAGCCTCCGGTATGTTTTTTTTGTAGTTCATCTTCAGTGTTTCAGTCTTTGAGGTAGTATACTACCGATGTTACAACGCGTACGGTTTTGAGGTAAGGAGTGTATTGGTCGCGATCGGAAATGGAGAACTGACCTTGTGAGGCTGTTTTTATTTTGCCCAATTTGCTATCGGAGTCGGTTGCAAACTGTTGGGCAGCTTCGCGGGCGTTGCGAGTAGCCTCAGCAATCATATCGGGCTTAAGGTCATTAAGGCCGGTAAAGAGGTAATTGACTTGTGTATTATATTCGCCCGAAACGATGGCAACACCTTTGTCAAGTAGTTCGCCTTGTTCGGCAATAAGGTTGCGAACCAACTCGACTTGTTGTGAAGAGACAGTGATAATAGATGTAAGGTTGTAGCGATATATTACATTTTGGTTCATATATCGTTCGGCTTGTAAATCGATTATCTCGGGGGAGGCAATAGATATCTCGTCCTTGGCGATACCTTTTGATATCAGGTAATCGACAATAATTTTGTTTTTATTATTTACTTGTTGGCTCAGTGTTTTCAAGTCGTTGCCTACTTCTTTGTATACGAGAGGCCATACAACTTTGTCGGCAGGCACGATGCGTTCGGAAAGGCCTCGTACCGATACAATTCGCTCGTCTTTCAGGCCGTTTTCAAGCCCGTTTTGTATGCAAAGTCCCATTAGGAACAAGCCTGATGCTATGATTATAGCTGCAATGATTGTGTTTCTGTTTGTACTCATGATTATGTCGTTAAGGGTTGTTCTATAACTCGGTATTTACTTACCATATAAGATTGAATTTACAAAGTAAATAAATCTCATTTTCAAAATCAACTTTTGCCTCGATTTTGTACATTTGCACTTATATAATAATATGTAAAAATTATGGCGCAGCACAATCTTTTGGGTAAGAGTGGTGAAGAGTATGCTGCCGAATATCTGATAAGTCGCGGCTATGTAGTTCGCGATATAAATTGGGTGAGTGGCAAGTATGAGCTTGATATCGTGGCATACCGTGATGCTACGATTGTGGTAGTGGAGGTAAAGACACGCAGTAATGTCGATTATGCATACCCCGAGGAGGCTGTTACGGAAAAGAAAATACGCAATACGGTGCGAGCTACGGATGCATACATGCGTATGTATGGGTTGGATATGGAAGTACGCTTTGATATAATCTCTATCATAGGCAAGGAGCCGCCATTTGCCATAGAACATATCGAAGATGCATTTGTTGCACCGTTAAATATATGAAGCAATGGATATTGAGAGCTTGCGAAATTACTGTCTATCGTTGCCATTGGTGACCGAATGTTTTCCTTTTGATGATACAACATTGGTATTTAAAATCGAGGGTAAAATATTTCTTTTTGTCGGATTGGATAATCCCGATCTACGATTTAATGTAAAATGTGATCCCGACTATGCGCTGGAGTTGCGCGATGCGTATGCCGAGGTTGTGCCGGGATTTCATTGCAATAAGAAATATTGGAATACTGTTTTTGTCTCACCACGATTGCCCGATAGTGTGGTGTGTGGCTGGATACTACATTCGTATTGCGAGGTTGTGAAAAAGCTCAATCGTAGCCAACGTGAAAATATTACAAAACTACTTGAAGAATGGAAAGAATTGAATGGAATATAATAAAGTTGCAGGAGACTTGTTCTACCAATACCTATCTTGATAGAATAGATAGCGAGAGCACACAGCAAGAAGGTTGTGTTGTTACGACTAACACGCAGTTGGCCGGTCGCGGGCAGAGAGGTAATTCGTGGGAGTCGGAGCCGGGACAAAATCTCACTTTCAGCTATCTGTTGCGTCCCGAAGGGATAGCCCCTCAAGAGCAGTTTGTTTTGTCGCAAGCTGCATCGTTGGCTGTAGTAGATGTTTTATCGCAATATGGAAGTGGTTTTAGTGTAAAGTGGCCCAACGACATATACTATGGCGATCGTAAGATAGCCGGTATTCTCATCGAGCACAATCTGACGGGTATGAATATTTCGCGTACTATTGTGGGTATAGGGCTCAATATCAATCAGCAGCACTTTATTAGTGATGCCCCCAATCCTATATCGTTGCGACAGATTACAGCAGAGGTGTATGACCTTGATATGATGCTTCATAAGGTGTTAGAGGCTACAAGTGTGCGCTATGCACAGTGTGTAGAAGATAAAGTGCAGTTGCAACGTGATTATGCCTCCGTGCTGTATCGTAGAGAAGGCTTCTTCTTGTATAGAGATGCGAAGGGAGAGTTTATGGCGACAATTCGCGAGGTGCAACCCGATGGATATTTGATACTATGTGATACGGAGGGCAACTTGCGTAGATATGCCTTCAAAGAGGTTGTATTTATTATATAGAATATCAATTTCGGCCATTAGTTCGCCTTTCGGGTAGATGGTAGGTAATATCTTCAAGTCGCTTTATCTGCTTGTTTAGGTGCTCCGAAGGTTGTATGGCTTGAGCCTTACGCAGTATTGCGATAGTGTGTTTGATGCGTGTATCTATAATGTGTTGTTTGCGGGTTGTGTAAACAGAGTCTATGGGTTGAGCATCGTGTCGGTACAATGAGTCTATCTCATTTATTGTCGTTATGTCGCGAGTCGTGTAGTATGCCCCCAAGAAAGTGAGCACTTCATAATCGGTAGAGTCGTTTTTCAAGATGTTTTCGTACAGCACTATGGCTTCATCGTTATCGCCTTGATAGAAGAGAGCATTGGCCTTGATTTTCTTAAAGCGCAGATTGTCGGGGGTGGCTTGTAACAGTTCGTCGGCTATTGTGATGGTTTCTTGAGTTTTGCGTGCAAAGTTGTAGTAATCGAGCAAGTAAATGTTGAATACACGCGACAGCCAGCGGTTGTTGGCTTTGAGGTTGACCAATAGTTTCTCATATACATAGGTGTTGTGAATGAGCTTGGTGCGTACATACACCTGTTGCAGTAACGAATCAATGTGAACGCGGTTGTTTTGCGATAGCATCAAGTACTTGTTTTCGGTGGGGATATCATTGAGGAATTGTGCAGCAATAAGTGCCGCAGAGTAAGGTGCAACATCTTTGGGTCTTATATCGACCATTTTTCGAGTCTCTTGCAGTACCTCATCCCATTCGGCATGATTAAAATGGTCGTTCATGCGAGCCAACCGTCTTTCGTAGCTTGTGGCCATGGCCGGCCATGCTATAGATACAATGAGCAATGTGTATATCAGTTTCTTCATTATCATTATATTGAGTGGTGTATGCGCAAAGTTAGTATTTAAATTATATTCCTTTGCAAAATTTTATATTAATAACATTGTTATTACGTTAAATAAGGCTGTAATGAGGAATAAAAAGGCGATTGTTACAAAATCACGCAATTTATTTGCATCGTTGCATTATTCGTTTGTATATTTGCAGTAGAGCTTTTCAATATATTTGTACTAATAAATATAAAATTGGTATGGAGAGAAAATTCAAACGCATCTTGCTCAAGTTGAGTGGCGAGTCGCTCATGGGCGAGCAACAATATGGAATAGACCCTAAACGAACCGGAGAGTATGCAACCCAAATCAAGGAAATAGCCGATATGGGTATAGAAATAGGTATAGTTATAGGCGGAGGAAATATATTCAGAGGATTGAGTGGCGCAACCAAAGGTTTTGACCGCGTAAAAGGCGATCAGATGGGTATGTTGGCCACCGTAATAAATAGCCTTGCATTGAGTTCGGCTCTCGATGCCATAGGACAAAAGGCGCGTGTATTCACAGCTATTGATATGCATCCTATAGGCGAACATTACAGTAAGTGGCGTGCCATCGAGGCTATGCAACGAGGCGAAATTGCAATCATGTCGTGTGGTACAGGCAATCCATTCTTTACCACCGATACCGGCTCGGCATTGCGTGGTATAGAGATAGAGGCCGATGTAATGTTGAAGGGTACACGTGTAGATGGTATCTATACAGCCGATCCTGAAAAAGATCCTACGGCGACCAAGTTTGACAGTATAAGTTACGATGAGATATATACTCGTGGACTGAAGGTTATGGACCTTACAGCCACCACCTTATGCAAGGAGAACAATCTGCCTATTATCGTGTTTGATATGGATACTGTAGGAAACCTCAAGAAGGTAATGTCGGGTGAGCATATAGGTACTTATGTGTATTGAAAAAAACAAGTAAAATATAGAATTATGGAAGACGTAAAAACTTATCTCGATGCAGCCGAGAGCAAAATGGAGCAAACTGTTGAATTTCTTGACGAAACGTTGGCTCACATTCGTGCCGGAAAGGCCAGCCCCAAGTTGCTTGATAATATTCGTGTGGACTATTATGGTTCAATGATGCCCATCAGTGGTGCAGCCAATGTGCAAGTACCCGATGCGCGCACCATCGTTATTACTCCGTGGGAGAAGACGATGTTCCGCGTAATAGAAAAAGCCATTATCGACTCGGAATTGGGTATAACCCCCGAGAACAATGGTGAGGTTATTCGCATCTCTATACCTCCCTTGACCGAAGAGCGTCGTAAAGCTCTTGTAAAGCAATCTAAAAATGAAGTAGAGAATGCCAAGGTAAGTATTCGCAATGCTCGTCGTGATGCTATCGAGGGTCTGAAAAAGGCTGTAAAGAATGGCATGCCCGAGGATGTGTCGAAAGATGGTGAGGCAGCCGTACAAAAACTTCATGACAAGATGATGAAACGTCTTGATGACCTCTTTGCTGCTAAAGAGAAGGAGATACTTACTGTATAATATCGTTTCATAGCAATATATTGAGGGGCTGTGCCGGGTAAATGATGTCCGGCGCAGCCCTTGTGTTTTTTGTAAGGCCGGTGTTTCAGCGCATAAGGCTGTTTGTAAAATCTCTCTTAAACCATTTGTGGCAATTCGAGTCATAAAAATAAAGAATATCACAACGTAACACAAAAAAGAGAGTTATGAGACGGAAAATATTGTTGTCGAGTTTTTGGGTGGTGCTGGCTTTGAGTTCAGTCTCTATGGTCGCGGCACAGCGCAGCGGCGATGTCCGAGCCTCATCCACAGTGTCGAGTGGTCGTGGTGGAGAAAATCTGTCACGAGGTGTATCATCGACTCGTCAGAAAAGTAACGAGAAACAACGTAGTCAAGACGTTGCGTCACCATCGGCTTCGTTTCAAATAATGCCTCGTGCGAATAATTCGACCTCATCTTCAACGGGAAGGGGTAGTAATAGCAATGCCAGTGTGGTGGAGCGTAATCGTCCTTCATCGTCGAAGTCTTCAAATTCAACAAAGCCCACTTATACCGGTAATCGTACAGGCGGAGAGCGAGGAGGCAACAAAATCCAAGACAATCCATCGCGATACTATCCCGAACATGGCAGTCATAACCAACACCATAGCGGATCATTGCATCGCGATAATCCCCACAATATGCCACCACAACCCCATTATTCTCCCAATGCCAAGCCCCCGCATGGTTATCATGTTGTACCACCGCCACACGGTCGCGGGTGCCCTCACAACTACCGTTTCGACACACCGCCCCCTCCTCGTGCACCCTATTATACAGTAGGCGGAGTGGTATATTACTTCTACGATTGTTGTTTTCATGTACTTGTCAATGGAGTATATCAAGTAGTAGCAGCACCCTATGGCTTATCGCTATTGACATTGCCCGATGGTTGTGAAACAATCGTATTCAAGAACCGTTTTTATTACTATTACGATGGTACATTCTTCCGCAACTATGGTACGCACTATGAGGTGATAGCACCCTCTATAGGAATGATAGTACCCTATTTGCCCAATTATGGCGTGAGCTATGTCTGCTACAAAAATCGCCCCGCTTACTATTTCAATGGTTACTATTATTACGAAGTGCCTATTTATGGAGGGGTTGCATATAAGGTGGTAGGTAAATATTGATTATAGCGATGTAAAAAGCCCAATGTGCTTATTGATTGAGAATGTATCAATTACGATGCGAGTGTAGTTTTTGTACATAAAAAAGACGATTTTTATTTTGTAGAAGCCAAAAAGAGTCTTACCTTTGCTCTCGTTATATAACCTAATATTTACTTAAAAACTTAAAACCATGGCTTACGTTATTACAGACAACTGCGTTGCTTGCGGTTCTTGTATCGGTGAGTGCCCCGTTGGTGCAATCTCAGAGGGTGATATCTACAAAATTGATGCAGATCAATGCCTCGACTGCGGTACATGTGCCGGTGTATGTCCCAACGATGCTATCGTAGAGGGCTAATACAAGCACGACGACAAACAACATGAAGGCTGTATCCTGAAGGATATGGCCTTTTTTGTTGTTTATGGGCGAGTTTTCTCGTTATCTCACGACCCAAGCCAGCGAACAGCCCTTGTAGAGTGTATAATGAGCCTCAATACAGGTACTGTTGTTGTGCAGGAGAACGTCGACCGAGCCGGATGGCAGTGCCTGTATAGGCGATAAAATTATGTCGCGACGGAACTCTATGGCCGAGGGAAAGACTTTATAAACAGCCTCTTTGACCGACCATGTAATGTGAATGGTTGCAGTGCGAGGAGTTGTATTGTCGATAATTGAGCTATCTTCTTGCGGTAGATGTGCAAGCTCCTCGGGCGACATGAATCGGGGAGCCACCCGTACTGCTCTATTGCCAATTGTTTCGATATCTACTCCTACCATACGAGTCGCATGCAGTGCCACAGCCACATGCGTGGCAGTGTGCGATATAGAGATGTAGCCGCTGTCTATGATGGGACACCCATTGGGGGCGTGTCGCAACTCAACATCATCTCCAATAAGATTGCGCAAGAGAAGAGCCGTAGCCAATATTTCACAACGTCGTTTGTCGGCACGAGCATCGATGAAATGCTGCGGATAATCATCTTTACCCCATAGAGTTATCAACTCATCGAGAGTCTCGGTGAGTTGCCATATACCGATATATATTTGTTGAGGTGTGACGAATGTTTCGCAGTAGGGCATAATTGCTTATTGAGATATAGGAGAGATGCTCTCGATGAGGTGTATAATGTCGTTTTCGAGATATTGTAGTGAAGGTGCAACACTATCGCTCTTGACAGGAGTGTCGTAATAGAGAGCACCCCGTAATAGATAACGAGTACTGTCGGTAGCTATAAACTGTATGGGCGTGGCACTTCCGGCCGAGAGGGTAAAAAGAGTAGCGTATAAGTGATTTTCATAATCCTCGTAGGCAATAGCTTCCACTTGCTCGGTATTGACATTCTGACGATATACAAGTTCGATACTCTCGGCCATGAGATGGTTTAGATTTTTATTGAGAGGTATGTAGCTGAGGTATAGTGTGGCGTTGTATCGTGGATATACAATGTTGAGCCAATAAACACCCTCGTCGGTGTTAGCATTGGGAATAATACGCTTGGCCGAGTCGTTGATGTGTAGCGATATGCTGCCCAATCGTGTTGGGGTATAGTGTGCCGGATATGCATCTATGCGAAAGTATGCATGGGGGCGAGGAGTAGAGCTGTTGTGACAAGAGCACAAGAGAAGAACGCATCCCATGATGATAGTCATGTATACTTGTTGCAAAAGGTCTATTTGTCTTTGGCCGAGTCTGTTTTTCATAATCAGTATATATCCCTACAAAGGTACATACATTTTTCTTAAACAACAAAAATAGTCTATTACCACTTATATATCATGCAACAACGAAACAAAACAGTGCGATGCAATGTTTTAGAAGAAAAAGAACAGCATGAATATGGAAAAGAGTATAGTGCATATTGTGCCTCAAGTAGAGGTGAAGGTTATAGAATGTGGCCCATTGCGCATAGGTGGTCATGTGCGAGTAGTATTGCCCAATGGCTCTGTTATGATAAAGCGTCGCACCTTTATATGTAGGTGCGGCCGTAGCAAGAATGGCATTTTTTGCGACGGATCTCATGCTCTGTAATCTTTGGGCTTGTAATAATACCATGTTTATTTGTTAATAAAACACAAAAAAACATCATTCTACTTATTTATATGGTAATAAACCATACATTTGTATGGTAAATAAACCTTTGATAGGTTGTTTGCTTATTAAGCTATGGTTTATAACCCAACACAATAACCAATGAGTAGTGATGTCCGTATAGAACGTATCAAGCAGTTGATGAATAGCATGGGCTTGAAGCAGGCCGCCTTTGCCGAGCGTATAGGTGTCGATGCCTCCAACTTTTCTAAGCATCTCAATGGAAAGTTGCCATTGAGCGACAACCTCTACAACAAGATTGTAGTGGCAGTAGGAGCGTCGAAAGAGTGGCTTGTAAATGGTGAAGGTGATATGTGGAAAAACTCCCACATTGTCAGTCAGCTACCCACTGTTACCATACCGGCCGAAGTAATATCACAGACGGTGGTTGATGGTGCAAAAGTATATGACCTCGATGTAACAGCCGGAGGTATGACGCGCGATAGGATGTTTGCCGAAGAGCAGGTTATAGGTACAATCAATATGCCGGCCATTCATCCCGATTGTTGTATTGTGCGTGTTAGTGGCGACAGTATGTCGCCCGTCATAGGCAATGGCGATTTAATAGCCATACGTGAGGTGCGTAACCCCAATCTCATATTCTGGGGACAGATATATGTTGTGTTGCTCGACGACTATCGTATGGTAAAGTATGTGCGACGGCATCCCGATGCATCAATGGTGATATTGCGTAGTGAAAATGAGAGGTATGACGATATAGAAATACCCAAGAGTGAAATACGCGACTTGTTTCTGGTAGAAAATATAATACGTATCGATTGTCGCTTATAGAGCTACTATTATAGGAGACAAGATATTGCCATTACATTAAAAATAGCTACCTTTGCAACCTAAATATAAGAATAATATATATGTTCCGAAAAACTATCTCCTTCTTGACAGTATTGTGTGTTGCCGTAATGGCTGTAGCACAAGATAAAATAGTGAATATTGAATGTGGCGGTCTTGAAGAGGCTCTTGCAGGAGATTACTCATTCAAGTCTTTAACCATAAAAGGTTCTATAGATGTGCGCGACTTTGTTTGTATCAACAATAATGCTACAGCCATCGAGTCGATAGATTTGTCGGGTTGCTCTATAGAATTGTATGATAGTCGCGATGAACAATACTTAGGTATACATACACACTTCGAGGCCGGTGAAATTCCTCCTACGGCTTTCTTGGGATTTACCAACCTTAAGACCGTAAAATTGCCCCTTACTGTCAAGTCTATAGCAGAAGGAGCATTTGCTGGGTGTGAGAGCCTTGTATCGGTAACAGGCTGTTCTTCGATAGAAAGTATTGGAGATTTTGCCTTCAGCGGATGTGTGGCACTTGATGAGGTGGAGTTCTCTGCGGCATTGCGTCGAGTAGGCGATTATGCGTTTGATAAATGTACCACACTCGGTTGTATCGATTTGTCGAATTGCTCTGATTTAGCATATATAGGTGTGAGAGCCTTTGCACAAAACACACAACTCTCTTCGATAAAACTCCCTGCATGTCTCACAGCCATCCGTGATGCTGCTTTTGCCGGATGTGGTGCGTTGGAGTCAGTGATACTGCCTGCGGGTATAGTCGATATGGGCGAAGGCGTATTTGCCGCCTGTACACAGTTGAAGTCGGTAGATATGTCGCAATGTCGTAATGTGGAAGAGTTGCCGGCATGGACCTTCTCGGCATGTTCCAATCTGATGTATGTCGAGTTGCCTCAGTCTCTTGAAATAATAGGCGAAGGAGCTTTTGGGCATTGTCTCTCATTGCAGACTATAGCTCTGCCGGCATCGGTAAACAGACTTCATGACTTTGCATTTGCCGGATGTTGTGCCATGAAAATCTTGGATTTTATGCCCGAGGGAGTAGAAACTATAGGCAGATATGCTTTTTATCACAACACATCGGCATCCTATACCGTAATTCCGCGCACGGTATCGTATATTGACGACCATGCGTTTGACGGTTGCATAAGTTCCGATATATTCTACTCTTTCCGAGAGTTGCCTGCCGACTTGGGTGAAATGGTTTTTGCCAATATGGATGTAGAGAAAAAAACACTTAATGTAGAGACAGCAAGTGTACCCATTTATAAGAGTACAGCGCAATGGAACGATTTCGGGACTATAAATGCAGCGACAGCAGTAGAGAATGTCGACAAGAGCGATGATGTAAAAGTGGTATTTGAAAACTATAATCTCAAGGTGGTAGCATCGCAAGAAATAGAAGATATTCGCCTGTTTGATGTGTCGGGTATGGCTTTGTACATGGCACAGCCACGCACCCAAGAGGTTGTTATTGATACACAAGCCTATGCACACAACATCTATATCTTGCAAGTTGCTACGGTAGATGGAAAGCAAACTATATTGAAGATAGCTCGCGTAATACGATAGTATATTATCCTTATGGCTAAAAATAAACTCCAAAAATTTGCCGACATGGAGAGTTACTCACATGTCTTTCAATATCCCTTTGCCGTGCTCAAAGAACGAGGCTTCGATATGCGTGGCAAATGGAACGAAATGTTTTTTCATAACGACAATCCTATAGTGCTGGAATTGGGTTGCGGAAAAGGTGAGTATGCCACAGGATTGGCGCGTCGTTATCCCGACAAAAACTTTATAGGTGTAGATATCAAGGGTGCACGTATGTGGACCGGTGCCAGTGAAGCGTTGGCCGAAGGTATTGAAAACGTTGCCTTCTTGCGTACACATATCGAGTTGATAACTCACTTTTTTGCTCCCGGCGAAGTATCGGAGATATGGATTACCTTCCCCGACCCACAGATGAAGAAAACACGCAAGCGTCTTACTTCGACACGTATGCTCGAACTATATCGTGAGATACTCAAAGAGAATGGCATTATCCACCTCAAGAGCGATAGCCCGTTCTTGTATACCTATACTCGCGCGATGGTGCAAGAGAACAAATTCCCTATACTGATAGATACCGACGACCTATACAACTCGGGTATCGATGATGATATCCTTGGCATAAAGACCTTCTACGAGCAACAGTGGCTCGAGCGTGGCAAGAGTATCAAGTATATTAAATTCCTGTTTGAGCCTCGTCAAGAACTTGTAGAGCCAGACATTGAGATAGAACTTGACGACTATCGCAGTTTCAATCGTAGTAAACGCAGTAGCAAGACTACCAACAAAGAGTAGTGCATCTATATCTATATACGCAAGGCCTCGCAGTAAGTAACTGTGAGGCCTTTTGCTTGTGGTATAAGGTGTGCAATACTCCTATTCCATGACATTGTCTAATAGTGGAGCTTCTTCAATACGACTCTCGAGGTCGGAGCAGTAGTTGATGGTATATTGTGCTGCCTCTACTTCGTTGATATTGACAAAGATAGATGCTGCTTCTTGGGCATACTTCAGAGCATCGGTGTAGTTGTCTTCTATTTCGTTATACACGGCAAGGTTTGCGGCCGCCTTGGCCCGGCGACCTTTATCCTTGGCATACTTGTAGACATACTCCCATATATACGATGCCTCGGTGTATTGATTATTGTCCCAATATTTAAAGGCATCTTTCATAGCGGGGTGTCCGGTACTGAAAATATAGCGGTTGACAATGCGTATGTGTGGAGCAAAAATATCTGCGACCTTGAGCGACAGTGCAGCGATGGCTTCGTTGATACACTCTTCAAAATCGGGCATATATGAGTTTGCCATATAGGGAGTGTCGCCATACGATTGCCAATATAGAGTATCGCACACCGACAGGTTTATAACCTCCCGGTCGGGTACGAAACATTGCATGTGGGCTTGCGATACAACAGACATATCGGAGCAAAAAATGCCGTCGATAGGGGTTACTTGCATAGTAACAGTGGGTACAATGGCATTGATGGCAATGTGAATGTCATCGGGGGCGTATGATTGCCATTCGTTCAACAACTCATTTCCTATACCTGCAATACCTGTAATGCTGTTGCTATCGGGGGTAAATATCTCGATGCGTTCAAATGCCCGGCTGTCGTAAAGGAGTGTTCCCAATGACATAGTCATGAGCTGTGAAATACTGTCCATTTCCGATGTGAGGCGGTATTGCTTTCCGTTTTCATCGATATATCTGCTACTCTCATGCAGGCTGTCGGCTGTACAGTTGTTTACTATCACCACAGAGGGGTAGGTGCGGTGGTAGCTAACCTCGGCCGGACGCAAGGTGTTGAGCTGTATGTTGTGTACCGAGCTGCAACCAACCAGCGTGAGAAGCAACGACGTGAGTATGAGGTGGTATATTGTCTTCATATTGTAAATGTTGGCGGTGACAAAGCTACAAAAATTTATCGTTCTATCTCCTCCCGTAAGGTAAAAAATAGAAACCCGTAGCGTGATGCTATAAAATAAAACAGCCACCTTGGCGTGTGAGATACCTGCTTAAGTAGGAGAGATTATTCAATGTTTTTGATGAAAAAATTTGATTAATTTACTGATGATTGATATATTTGCAATAGAATAAATGTAGCTATTGATGCGATGAATATTGTTTTAATTTATTGGTAATCAATTAAATTGGTTGTTTTATGCAAGATGCTTATAATATAACCGATTCGTTTGTGAGGTACTTGTAATTTTGACAATATTATTTGATTGAGCTTGCATAGTTGCAATTTTTACGGCTATTATGAAAAGTTAGCCATATTTATGATTTTTATATGATTTACACAAAACGACTATATATACTTTGCTTCCTATCATTATTCATTCTTGTGTCATCATTGATACCGGCTTTTGCAGTAAAGCGAAGTTCCACGGAAGATGATATGAGAATAAAAGAATGTGTTGAGCTGTGTCATATGAGGAAGTACCCCGAAGCAAAGCAAAAGGCATCGGACCTCATCAATATCGGCTCAAAATCGGGAAATCTTAAAACTGAGGCAATTGGTACGGCGTTGTATGTGATGAGTGCCGTAACAATCGGTAACGAAGATAATTATGATGAGAAGATAGCTCTACTCAATCGGGTAGTTGATGAACTCAGCAAAACAGATGATGAGAACTATCAAACCTTGGCAACTGTTCACAAGGCGTTGGGCTTGTACGACCATTATATCCGTCAAGATTACTCGTCGTCGGTCAATCACTATTACAAAGGTTTGGAGTATACCCGTGCAATAAAGGATGTTCGTAGTGAGATAGGTTTCTTGGTAAATCTTTCGGCTGTATATTATCAAAAGAACGATAGTACCGGTATAGGATTTTGCTACGATGCGTATAACAAGGCCAAAGAGATAAAAGAGAAGTCGGGTCAGTACAGTGCCGGCATCAATATAGCATGTTTTTTATTCAATAGTAACCAACCGCAAAAGGCGCTTACCTATGTGCAAGAAGCGATGAAGGTGGCTGTCGATTATAATTTCAATTGCGAGTTGCAATATATTTATTCCTTTATGGCCGATATATATGCCCAAATGGGAAATCCTGCCAAGGCCGAGGAGTATTATAAGATAGCTATCATTGATAAAGAAGAGACGAATGACTATGATAAGATATATGCAAGACTGAGTTATGGTAATTTCCTTAACCAGCAACATCGTCATAGAGAGGCTATCGACCTGCTCATGGCCACCAAAAGGCTCACACAAGAGTGCAATCTATTAACGTTCGATCTCAATATTTCGCTTAGCATATTTGAAGCCTATGAGTCGCTCAAACAATATGAGCAGGCTCTCAATTATTATAAACAGTATGATTCAATAAAGGAAGTTCAGCTCAATGCTGAGAAGGAGAAGGAGTTCAGCATCCTCGATCTTCGATATAAGATTACCGAGGAGAAGCAAAAGACTGCCATGAAGGAGGCCGAATTGTTGCGCAAGGACAAGAATACGTTGATTCTTATTTTTATTATTATCATCGTTACGATGAGTGCAATCATGAGTTTTTATCTCTATCATAAAACCAAGAAAAGGTATAAATTGATTGTACAAACCCACTTGGAAAACCTTGAGAATGAGAAAAAACTAAAACTCCAGATAGAGCAGGCTTACGAGCGCTTGCAAAATGATGTCAAGGCTCAGCCTGATACAAAGGATATAAAAACACCGATTGACGAGTCGGGTAAATATACCCGTTCAGCATTGAGCGAAGAGAAGAGTCGTGACCTCTTTGAAGGATTAGAAAATCTGATGAAAAACGAAAAGGTCTTTCGTGATGCCGACTTGACTATCGAGAAGTTGGCTCAAATGCTCAATACCAATCGTTCATATCTGTCGCAAGTCATCAATGAGAGCAGTGGACTTTCATACTCGGCCTATATAAACAACTATCGCATTAAAGAGGCTATAGAGCTGTTGTCTAATCCTGCGAATGACGAACCCATCAAGGCTATTGCAATATCGATAGGTTATAATTCTCTGTCCAATTTCTTTACTATATTCAAAAACAAAGTTGGCATGTCGCCATCGGCTTATCGCGAGAATGTGCAATTATTAAAAAAATAGTGTTTGAGAATAGCAATTTATAATTCAAAATCGTAAATTGATAAATTTGGTATTTGTTTGTTTATAAAATGAAATTAAATTTGTCCGAAAGAATTCAAATTTATTTTTTATAATTCAATCAAATATTAATTTTAATTCAATGTGCGATGAGAAAGAAAAATCTACTTTCGTTAGCAATTTTGTCAATGGTATTGGCAATATTCGCACCCTCCAATGCTCAAAGCATCGGTCTTCAACCTACAAATGACCCATACGATTTGCGTCAAAAGGTTGATATTACAAAAATGGCACCCGAGCAAATAGCCGCAGATGCCAAGTTGGTAAAAGAAAGACCCCAAAGAAAGGCCGGTTTGAGACACGCTTACAAAGAGGTGGCTGCAACAACCACAACTTATTTGGCTGTACAACAATCAATGTATTCAGGCTACTCATTTGCCTATCTCAATGGTGATGTGTTGATGTGGGATGTTGATGTTACTCTTGATGGTACTGTAGCAACTATCTCTAACCTTTTCAATCTTGATACCGGCGAGGAATGGGATACTACCACCGAGGAAGATATCGTTGGTACTTATGACGAGGCTGCCGGTACTATTACCATCCCCACTTCATCGGTATTTCAAGATGCTACTGTTGTAGGTAATTTCTATGGTGTATATCCCGCTGTAATGTTTGCCGGTAAGGTAGATGCAAGTGGTATGTTGGTGGAAGTTCATGACGAATTGGTATTTACTATAGACAAGGAGACTAATAGCATAACTACCGATCAACATTATGGTTGTTCAATGTACACTGCCGATGGTACACAATCGTATGGTGTTCAAGAGTGTTTTGCCAAGACTGTTCTTACACACCAAAGCGAAGAGGCCAACATTCTTTTGTTTGCCGAGGCCATCGATTTTGGCGAATTGTACATCAACTATCCTTCTACCTCTACATTTAAGATGGTAAACATCGGTAAGGTTGCAGGTGAATATGTAGTTGCCCTTGAGGGTGAGTGTTTCTCTGTTACCCCCGAATCGGGAATTATCGAGCCTCTTCAATCAGCTACAGTTACTGTAAATTTTGAAGCAACTGAAGCCAATCAAGAGTATGAAGGTATCATCACTGTTACAACTGACAATGGCGACAACCTTATACAATTATATGCTACTTCAATACCTTATCCCGACTATTCTCCCATTATATTGAATGGTGAAATAGAGTTGAGAACAGGTATGGAATACCCCTTTGCTCTTGATGAGACATTGGTTGAAGGAAAGACTGTCGCTAAGATGACTATCCCTTCGGGAGTGAGAACTTATACTCCCTCTTATTTGACCGCTATTGTTGAAGTACCCGAAGGTTGCATTGGAACCTTCTCTTGGAAAGGTGTTGTAACATCGTCGGTAGGTTGGAACGCATTGGGTGGTATCTTTATCGATGAGCACATCAATCCTTATGCTGCTTATGTATATCAGAATGTGGTAGACTATGATATGTCAAATACCCAAAGTTTCGGTCCCGGTAAGCACACCGTAAGATTTAGTTGGGAAGCACCGTATGCCGGCGCCGATATTGATAAATTCTGTGTTTATGACTTGAGTTTTGACTGTGTTGAAGCTGTAGATTATAAAGTAAGCGTAGAGTCGGACTTGGTAGAGTTTGGTAACTTCATCATTGAGGGAGCAACTGTAAGTGGCGCACAAATAATCAACCTCCTCAATGAGGGTAAGCAACCTTTGAAACTCCTCTCGGCTACATCAACCGAAAACTTCTCCGTTACCATCCCCGATGCCGAGGCTGCCTTGATGGAAACACTCCCCGTTACTATAAAATTTGAAGCTAATACAACCGGTACATTCGAGGGTGATATTGTCCTCACAACTACAGCCGGTGATATTACATTGCACAACCATGCATTTGTTCGCGAGATGCCCGACTTCAATTCTATCGTATTAGAGGGTGACTTTGTCTTTGAGACTAACCCCGATAATCCTTATATCGTTGAAGACGGTGTAGCTTACAACTCAACATCTAAAGTGCTCGACCCCGTTCCTACTACTTCTTGGTTGAAGGCTTCATTTACTATTCCCGATGGTAAGCTTGGTACTTTGTCTTGGAATGCCCGTTTCAGTGGAAAGGCCGCTTATAACAGTCAGTATCAATATGTAAATGGTGAGCAAGGTTCGCTTGAAATCAAACAACCCATGACTATGTACCAGTGGATTGAATATGCATATCTTGAGGGATTGTACGAGGTTGAAATGGGTTCAGAGGAACTTATTGCTAAGTCGGATGAGTGGATGGATTACTCTCAATACACAATCTTCCCTCCCGGAGAGCACTATATTATGGTACGCTTTGACCAAGGTGGTGACAATGAGACTTGGGGTGAAGACCGTATGACTTTATATAACTTGAAGCTCCATCTTCAAGACTTTGAAGACTATGCCGTAGAAACTGACGTAGATGAGATGGAATTTGAGAATGTATATGCAGGAAGCCCGAGCAAAAAGCAATCAGTGACATTCACAAATGTCGGTGGTCAAAGTTTTGAAATCTATAGTGTATCGTGCGAAGGTCCTTTCGAAGCAGACTTGACCCGAAACTGGCCTATTGCCTTCAATAACAAATTGACTATTCCTGTACGTTTCAATCCGATTGAAGCCGGAGTATATGAGAGCGACTTGGTATTTGAAACAACAGCCGGTCAAGTAATCATCAAATGTAAGGGTGAAGCATTGTCACGTGAAGGAACACTTCTTCTCGAGGACTTTGAAGATGATGCTGCCAAATGGGTCGTTTATGACCGTGACGCTGATGGCTTGACATGGGATCTTGGCTCTAACCTCTTAGGTGGCGAAGAAGAAAAGTTTGTACGCAGTGGTCGTCAGGCTCTTGTATCAATGTCATACAATTATAACTTGGGTGGATTGACTCCCGATAACTGGGCGATTTCTCCCGAATTTACCATCCCCGAGACTTCGGTTCAAAATGTAAGACTTACTTGGTGGGTAGCTCTTCAAGCTGCCGGAGATTATGTAGGTGATACTTATACCGTATATATTACCGATAAGGAGCTTGCCAAGACATTCAACGAAGCCGACTGGGTAGAGTTGTACAATGAAACACCCGATACTGAAGAGTGGCAAATGCGTGAAGTTGATATTTCATCGTACGCCGGTAAGACTTGTCATTTGGCATTCCGTCACCACGATTGTGAAAACCATTGGATGTTGAAGATTGATGACCTTATTGTATATGATGGTACAACAGGTATCAATGCAGTTGAGAATAATAAAGTTATCACTTCGCAAGAGTTCTACAGCATCGACGGTATGAGAATAGAGAAACCCGAAAACGGTATCTATATTGTCAAGACTATATTCAGTGATGGTTCTTCTGCAGCGAAGAAAGCTATTGTAAGAAACAAGTAAATTATATCTATGAATAACGCAGGTGGGGGCAATACCCCACCTGCTAATAATCATAACTCATGAGAAAATTTATACTACTTATAAGCGTCCTATTTACATTTATAGGAGCACAAGCACAAGCAACATCGATACGCTTGGGCTATTGTAATGGCGAGGTTGCCAAGAGTGGACAATTTGGTGTGTCTGAAGCTACCACCGTTGAGGCTGCTATCTACTTGCCCGAAGCAATCATGGATAACCATGTGGGAAATAAAATTGAGACAATAAAAGCCGGACTATCGACTAAACTCAATTTGACCCAACTTACTGTTTGGGTACGAGCCGAACTGGATGGAGAAAATCTTGTTGAGACTACCGCCGAAAAAATTGTTAAGGGCTGGAACGATGTTGCTTTAACTACGCCTTATGAGATAACAGGTGAAAAGGGCCTGTACATAGGATACACTATCGTACAGAAGGGTGCAGCCTTTGGTATATCTACCGTAGGTGTGTATGAAGAGAATGCCTTGTTTGTAAAATTGGGCAGTGACCAAGAGTGGCAATCGCCTACCGAATATGGTGTGGCAAGTATCGAAGCGGTTGTAACAGGTGAGAATTTGCCCAAATTCGACCTTAAGTTGGAAAACGCAGTTATTCCTGAAAATTATCCCATTGACACACCCATGAAAGTGAGTGTCGGTGTGCGCAATGTGGCTACATACACTATTACCGGTTTTGATGTGGAGTGTGCGATAGAAAATTCAGAGCCTATTGTAACACATGTCGATTGCAATCTTGAATATGATACATTAGGTAGTTTCGAGTTTGTTATTCATCCTACATTGCAAGAACTAAAAGAAGACGTGAAAATGACTATCTCCATCATAAAACTCAATGAAGGCGATGATCAATATATAGAAAATAATAGTAAAGAGTTGTTATTCAATGTAATTAATAAGGTGTACGAACGTAATCTCGTCATCGAAGAATTTACAACCGAACAATGCCCCAATTGTCCCGGTGGATCGGCTACTCTGCACGAAGCAATGGATATACTTAAAGAAGAATACCCCAATAACCAACTTAATCTGATATGTCACCATTCGGGTTACTATACCGATTGGCTTACAGTTGATGCCTCGGAGAATATGCTTTGGCTGTTCAATCAAGGTGGTAGTACTTATGCTCCTGCATTTATGTCCGACCGTACAGGCGTGTGGAGCAATCCCGGCTCTGCTGAAAAGATGGCTGATAAACTCCGTTATCGCCTTGACAAACCGGCTTATGTTGGACTTGAAATGGATGCCTCGTATGATGTGGAGACCAAGACCTTGTCGGTAACTGTAACCGGTGAACGTAGTATTATATTCTGTGAGAATACACCTCGCATTACCATTTATCTTACCGAGAACAATATCAAAGCCCGTAATCAGTCGGGAGCCGGCACGGAATATATTCACAACAATGCTCTTCGTGCATTCAACGACCCGTGGGGTTGGGGTGAAGAGATAACATGGAATGAGGATAACACATTTAAATACACATACGACTTCACTATCAAAGACAAATGGGTGAGTGACAATATGGAAATCATTGCATTTGTGAGTGATTATGATGCGGATGATGCATCGAGTTGTGTGATAGAGAACTCAATCATGCGACCTTTTACCGATTTCTATTTCACTGGCGTAGAAGCATCACTTGCCGATGACGTGAGAGTAAGAGTTGAGGATAATGACATCGTTGTTGATGGTCGTTACAACGAACTTAAGGTATACTCGGTAAATGGCTTTGAAATGTCACATGAGAACCTCCCCGCAGGAGTTTATATCGTAAAAGTATCGACAGAAGATAACAACTATTCTATCAGAAAAGTTGTGGTAAGATAATTTTTTCATAAGCTAATAGGTTAAATTGAGCAAACCCAAACGTATCGGCATGACGTTTGGGTTTGTTTTTTTAGGTGTGCATAGCCATGAATGAAAAAAACAGCCACCTTGGTGTGCAAGATGGCTGTCGATTGTGATTGAGCAGGGATTCGAACCCTGGACCCACAGCTTAGAAGGCTGTTGCTCTATCCAGCTGAGCTACTCAACCGACCTAAAAAGCGATGCAAAGGTAAGCATTAAAATTGAAATATGAAAATAGGAAGTTGAAAATTGTGAAAACTATAGCAAATTCTATTCATTTTCTGTTGCTTGAGGCGGTTGAGGCTTGTGTACCATTTGTTAGAACGGATAACCGATGGTAATGTGCCAAGCAAAGTCGCGCTTGAAGTTGGGGTCGGCTATTGCCCATTTTACGGTGTTGTCGGCAGGATTGTATGCCTTCATACCCACGTCGGCACGAATTACGACAAAACCAAAGTTGAGTCGAAGTCCAACACCATAGGCTAATGCTATCTGCTTGTAGAAAGAGTCAAAGCGGAAAGCTCCACCGGGTTGTGTCTCGTACTCGTCTATGGTCCATATATTACCGGCATCTATAAAAATAGCCGACTCGACTTTCCAGAACAATTTGGCACGGTACTCGATGCTGAGATCGAGGCGTATATCGCCACATTGATATATGAAGCTGTTGTAGTTGTTGTAACCATTGTAACTACCCGGACCCAATGAACGTACCGACCATCCGCGCACACTGTTTGCACCTCCTGCATAGAATCTTTTTTCAAACGGCATTACCGTAGAGTTGCCATAGGGTACACCTATACCCAGTCCGGCATGCATGGCCAGCGAGTGATTTTTGTTAAATCTGTGTAGGAAGCTATAATCTACGCTTGCCTTTATGTATTGGGAGTATCGTATGCCGAATATTTTATATCCATCTTCTTTGGGCGTTCCTATTGCGTTTGATATACCATAGAGTATGTTACCTGCTGTTTCTATAGAGGAGCGCAGTGTATATACGTCGCGCAATTGAGCGTTTTTCATGGGTGAGTTTTGTGATAAATTGCTGGTATAGTAGTTATATCCAATACTCATGATGAAATGATCCTCGTAGCTATAGCGTAGCAGGGGGTTGGCCGGAGCTATTTGTTCGAGAAAGCCCTCCATATATTGTGGCAGATATACATAGTTGATATCAAGGATGTCGAGGCGATGGCGGTGCTTTTCTCGAGACCAGCTGTATCGCCATCCTGCACCGGCAATGATGCGGGTGTACTCGGGGCGTTGCTGAAAGTTGAGCGATAGGTCAAAGTCGGTTGTGGCAAGAATGCGACGACTGAATTCGTTTGACACAAACGGGAATACAAACTTGGGAACTTTCAGTCCCAGACGACCGCCAAGCTCGGTATAGTGGTTGTTGATAATGCCTTGTATTGTACCCGATACACTCTCATACGCACCTCGTATCTCGGTTGTAAAAATCTCCGAGCCTTTGAAGATGTTGCGATGTTGATATGAGAGTTGTGCGGCTATACCCAAGTCGCCTTCGGAGTTTGTGCCTTCGAGCTCGGCACTGATATTTTGAGCACGACCCGGAGCCAAGAAGATATAGCAGTCCAGAAGGTCGTTTTCGTCGCTCAACTCATGTTGAGTAAATCGGATGTTGATACTCTTCAAGTATGAGAGTCGTCTGAACGAAGTGTATGTGCGGTTGATGTCGTCTGTGCTATATATGGTGCCGGGCATGATAAAGCAGTTGTCGGCAATAGACCTGTCGGTAAGGTAATGATTTTCACCGTGTAGAATATCAACGTGCTCATACTGCTTGGCATCGCTAACGTCTATGTCAGATATGTTGAGGCTGTTGAGTTGTGGGTCGGTAATGACATACACCTTATTGATATAATATCTGTGATAGTTGTCGTAAGATGAGGTATTTCGGGCATCTACCACCGATGGCTTGGGGCGTAATGTGACAGATAGCTCTACACCACGAGTAGTTGCCAATGTATCGGCATTGAATGTGATGTGGTCCTTGATAAAGTTGAAGTATCCGTTGTTGCGTAGCTGTGCGGTGAGGCGGTCACGTTCTCGGTTGAGTAGTGAGCGGTCGAGCAACATACCCTCTTTGATGAGGGTTGGTTGCGATCGCACAATGCTGTCAATGTCGGCCTGAGGAAAATCAAAAATCAACGTGTCGATGTAAAATGGCTCATTGGCTTTTACATTATATGTAATATTCATGCGTCGATTTTTTACGATTGTGTCGGCGGTAACCTCGGCATGTATATATCCCATATTCGACATTGCTTTGTATAGCTCGTTGCAAGACAATTGCATTGCCTCTTCGCTATATAGCTCGGGAGCTTTTCCTATGTTGCGCAACCAACGGTTGATGACGTTGGTGGTATCCTTGCCTGAGAGGTTGTATAGTGTGAGTTGCAGAGGTAAGACTCCGAGAATACGATAATTGGGGTTGGTTCGGATAAACGATTTGAGGCTTCCTGCCGATATATCTTTATTGTCGGTCTTTATAGTTACCTTGTCGAGTAGGTATTCGCCTTCGGGTACATGTCGGGTGGGGCTGCATCCGGCCACTATGCACACAATAAGCATCACAAAGATACTTACAAACCAGTGTCTATATATGTGTGTGTGCTTCATCTTGCAGGCATGTGACAGTTACAAACATACAAAGATAATACAAATTGGGAGTGTGCGCGAAATTTTGGGAAATTTTATTATCTTCGCATCGCAAAAAAACAGTTGCTGTTTGTAACTTTTTCTTGGACTATGAAACAGAAACTCTATACAAAAACTTTTACACTTACCCCCGGAGAGTGCAACGGACAGCAGGAGATGTCACTCTCGTTCTTGGTAGGTCGCATTATCAAGGTAGCATCGTTGCATGCCGACTCGTGGGGCGTTGGTTACGAAAAGATGATAGCAAGCCGCACAGCTTGGGTTTTGTCGCGACTCTCTATTGAGATGAAACGTTTCCCGGCTATCAATGAGAATTATACTCTTGAGACGTGGATCGAGGATTATAATACTCGTTTCTCAACTCGCAACATGGCTATTTTGGATAGTCGTGGCGAGGTGTGTGGATATGCTCGTACTATATGGTTGGTGCTCGACCTTGAGGCTCGTCGTACGGCCAATATGGAAGAACTTAACGAGTTGCGCACGCTTGTACTTGAGCGTTCTTGCCCGATAGAGCCTCCTACTCGTATGCGTGTTGAGGAGGGTGAGAAGATAGACTCGTTTGTAGTGCGATATAGCGATATAGATCTCAATCGCCATGTCAATAGCTCTCGGTATGTCGAGTATTTGCTCAATCAATACCCTTTTGAGTGGTTTGATAATAATCGTGTTGCACGTTTTGAGATAGCTTATGCTCATGAGGCGCGTCCCGGTATAGAGATAGATGTGTTCCGTGAAATCAAGGCGGAGTATGATCATACTCTTGAGTTGCGACACAAAACCAACACATTGTGTCGCAGTCGTATTGTTTTTGCTCCACGTCTCGAGCCGGTACATATTCCATTCAATGGTTGATATATGTGTGGCTATTATATGCCACAAGAGACTGTGTCGAAAATGCTATTCTACACTCTTGATACAGTCTCTTGTTGGTTGTGTCTGAAGGTTTATCAATCATACTCTTTATTGATGTAAGTTCCATCAGGGGCAAATCGTATCTTCATAGGTTGGCTTCCTGTTGTCTCTACTTCATACCCATGTCTATTGCGCTCAATGCCACACACCTTACAGTCGGGGTAATTTTCGGCTATATATTTTTGTGCCTGTTGAGGTAGCAATGTTACGATTGTAGATGGTAGGGCATGATTATATTCATTATCAATCTCCAACCACTTGCCTTCACGGTCAAAGAGTGCTTCATATCCGTTGGTTAGCATTACTTTGTGATAACCATATTTCACAACTCGTGCTCCGACAATCTCTTCGTTGCCGAATTGTGATGATATGAATTGTTGTACGTTTTGAGGTAAATTTTCGGTTTTTATCTCTTTTTCTCGTCTGTCGGCATAGACAAAAATCGAAATACTGATAAAGAAAGCCGATAAAAGTCCATTAATCCATAAATTTTTCATACTTTTACAATTGAATTTTTACAGGTTACTATAGAACAAACAAAACAGACTGCTAAATGTTTTTCAAGCAAGTGGCAAGAGTGGCTTAAAGTTGTTAAACAGTGGTTTTTGAGATGAAATGACACGTAGGCTGAAGAAAATATCTATTCTTTTCGGAGTGATGGCAATACTATTTGTGTTGCTACCCTTGTCGGTGTATATGCCTCCGGTGCAACGTGCTGTTATCAACTATGCCGAGCAGTGGGTGGGAGAGTATACACCAATGGGATTGTCGGTGGAACGTTTTTCCTTAAAATTCCCCCTGCGACTGGCTCTGCATGATGTCGTACTGACTACTGCCGGGTGTGATACGATGGTTTCCGCCGGCGAGTTGCAAGCCGATGTTGCTTTATTGCCTTTGATATCGCAGAAAGTTGTTGTCCGCAATATTTCGTTGCATGATGCTCATGCCAGTTATATTACTTCCGATTCGTCTATAAACCTTATTGCTGAGATAGGTAGGGTGGCTTTGTCGGATGGTAAGATAGGCCTTTCGGATAATAAAGTAAGTGTCGGTGCAATTGTACTTGACAATTCGGCTGTGGAGTTGATGTATCGATCTCTCCCCGATACCGTTGCTCAAGATACAAGTGCAACTCAAGCATGGAACGTAGAGTTGGAGAGCCTGCACATGTCGCATGTCGATTTTACGGTGGCTATGCCCGGTGTTTTTGACACGTTGCAGGTGAATATGGGCGATGGACGGCTTGTAGAAGCCAATATATCACTTGACGGTCAGAGTGTTGATGTGCAGGCGGTAGAGATTGTGCAGGGCAATTATCGTTATGTGGCCTATCCATTGAACGAAGAGAGTACCTCGACCGAAGTCGATATGCCGGCCGATACGACTTCGTCGCAACCATGGGATGTGCGAGTGGGTAAGGTAAATATGACAGATAATAGTGTTGCCTATATAACCTCTACTGCGCAACCTGCATCGGGGTTGGACTTTACACACATTGAGGCAAGTAGCATCAACTTGCAGTTGTCCGATATTTATAATAGAGGTAGCGAATTGCATTTGTCGCTTGACAGCCTCTCGATGTATGAACGTTCAGGGCTTTGTATTACACAGGCACAATGTCGTTTTGCCATGACCGAAGCCGGTGAGATAACACTATCCGATTTTGTGTTGAAAACTCCCTTTAGCGACCTTTCGGCATCGGCCGATGTCGATATGAGCATCTTAGAGAATAATGCCGATGCTCGATTGCGCTTGCTGGCTCAAGCCCATGTGTCGTGTCGTGACATCAATTATATCTATCCCGATGCTTCGCAGTATTATATACACTCTACCCGTCGGCAATCATTATTGCCCATACACGAAGTGATTACCGCCAATATCGATATTGATGGTGTTGCCCGTGATATGGTTGTAGATAAGTTCAATTTGTCACAAATGGGTGTTTTTACGCTCGATACACATGCTCGGCTGAGCAATCCGATGGATGAGCAAAGACGCAATATGAATGTATCCTGTATATTGCGAACAGCCGGCCAATTTTCTCTCGAAAATTATCTTCCCGACACACTTATGGCGCAACATATTGTTGCGCAACCGATGAGTGCCCACATCAATGCGCATGTGTCCGGTAGTAGTGTTGTAGCCGATGCCGATGTGCAATGCCTTGGTGGTGATATATGTGCAAGTGCAATGTATAATATCGATAATGAGAGATATAAAGTCGGCGTAAAAGTAGATAAGTTGCCCATGGGTGTATTTATGCAAGGAGATACTATTGGGTCATTAACAGCACAGGCCGAGTTGAGCGGAGCACATTTCTCACTGAAAAATCCGGCGATGGCTGTAAATGCGCATATTCATCTCGATACCCTTGAATATCGTCACTATCTATATCGTGATATTGATATCAAGGCCGAGGCTGTAGAGAAACAATGGGCATTGAGCGTGGAAAGCAAGCAGAAAGAGCTTGATGTAAATATAGATGCGCACGGAAAGTTTATGAGTGACTTGCTCACTGCCAGCATGACGATGCAGATGGGTATGGTAGATATGAAAGCTCTTAATTTCTCTCAAGAGCCCTTTGATGTAGCTGCCAATCTTCAAGCCGAAATGGTGTTGTCTAATGTCGATAGTATCATACAGGCCGATGTGATGATAAGCGACCTTTCTGTAGGGATGGAAGAGTATCGTTACAAGGCCGGCAATGTGTCACTTTTGGCGGCAAGTGATGTAACATATAGTTATATAGATGTGCGTACGGGCGATATGCTTGTAAATCTGTCGTCCGATACAGGCCTGAAAAATCTGCAACCCAGCTTCGAGCGTCTTACACATTTGGTAGATACTGTCTTGCAAACACAACGGTTGGATATGGATGAGTTGCACCGAGGGTTGCCTCCATTTGTGTTTATAGCTCAGATGCAAGGCAATAATGTTGTGCAGCAGTATATCAACAGCAAAGGTATGCGTCTTGCCAATCTTGACTTGGAGGCCTCAAACGATTCGCTGTTTAACCTCTCAGGGGTAGTAAATAGGTTGGAGATATCGGGAATGTTGCTCGATACAGTCACAGTAGAGGCTTACGAAAATCAAGAGCGATTGAACTATCGTTTGGCTCTGGGCAACCGCCCCGGAAATATGGACGAGATGGCTCATATGCACGTCGAGGGTTTCTTGTCGGGTAATAGCACAAGACTCTATTGCTTGCAGAGTAACCGTAAGCAAGAGATAGGTTTCTTGTTTGGTTGTAAAATAGATTTCTTGGGCGATGTTGTACAACTCACTTTCGGTCCCAAAGAGCCTATCATCGGTTATAAGAAGTGGTTGCTGAATAAAGATAATCTATTGTCTATCAATCATGTCGAGCATACGATAGATGCCAATGTGCAAATTTCATATGGTGACAGTCACCTATTTATTGATACCGAGAGTCGACGAAATAAGGAGGTGAGTGGTGTGCATGTAGACTTGCAGAATGTGGAGTTGGCCGATTGGCTCACCGTATCGTCGTTGGTGGCTCCTATGTCGGGCAACTTGTCGGCAAATGTGTATGTAGATATGCCCCCCAAAGGAATAGAAGCCTCCGGTGCATTAGATATCGTAGATTATACGTATAATGGCACGCATATAGGAACATTGCAAGCCGACCTTGAGTATGTATTGGATGATGAGGGTGGAAATGATGTAAAGGCTGTCATGACGCATGATGGCAATGATGTGCTTGAACTTACAGCATATTTGGGCGTTGGAGAGCATAAGCCTATAGAAGGCGAAATAGTAATAGATAAGTTGCCGTTGTCGGTAGCCAATGCATTCTTCTCGCCCAATATGGGAGTCTTTGCAGGAGAACTCAATAGCAAGCTATCGGTTACGGGTACGTTGGATGCACCTGTTGTCAATGGAAATGTCCGATTTGACAAGGCTACGATGCAATTTAATCAAGTAGGGGCATCGCTTGCATTGAGTGATGATAAAGTTATGATACACAACAGCCGATTGTCATTTGACAACTACTATATAAGAGGAGTCAATAACAATCCGCTCAATATAGATGGCACTGTAGACTTTGAGCATCTCGATAATATAGGTGTAAATCTCACCATCCATGGCGAGAATTTCCAGCCTATAGGTGTCAAGGAAAATCGTTCGAGTATCATATATGGTTCGGTATTTACCGATATAGATATCAGTGTAAAAGGTACACTGAATGATATGAAAGTAATGGGAGGTGTATCGTTGTTGTCGGGAACAAATGCTACCTATGTAATGCAAAGTGGCTCGTCATTGTCGAGTACCGATTATTCCGATATGGTGAGTTTTGTGTCTTTTACCGATACTGTGGCTGCCAATAAGAGTAATGAGAAGTTTGAAAAACGCTCCAATAACTTTGCCGCTACCATTGGTATAGATATTGATGAAGGTGTGCAGTTGGGTGTAAATCTATCGGTTGATGGGAAGAACAGGGTCGACCTTGTAGGTGGTGGAGAGTTGCTCTATACTGCTACGGCTCTGGGTGATAATCGAGTGTCGGGACGTTACAGTCTCTCCGGAGGCTTTGTACGTTACACACCGCCCATTATATCGCAGAAGATATTCAATATTCAAGATGGCAGCTATGTGTCGTGGAATGGTGAGATGCTTGATCCTTTGTTCAATATTACAGCGGTACAAACACAGCGCTCGTCGGTAAAGAGTGGTGATGAGTCGCGTCTGGTAGATTTTGATGTTTCTATTAAACTTTCCAATACACTCAAAAACCTCGATATAGCGTTTGACCTTAAAACAAGTGACGACATCACCATAGACAACGAATTGCAGTCACTTACCGCCGAGCAACGCGAAACAAAGGCATTGAATATGTTGTTGTATAACTCATATAATGACCTGGCTACGGCAGTAGATAACTATTCGATAAACGACCCTCTCAACATGTTTCTTGAGTATGAGCTGAATACGTGGGCGCAACGTACATTGCGGGGGGTAGATCTTACCTTTGGTATAGACAACTATGGTATTGACGGAACAGGTACTCAACGCACCGACTATTCATACCAATTCTCCAAGACTCTTCTTGACAACCGCCTAAAGGTGGTTGTGGGAGGTAGTTATGCATCAAACCAAGATGTAACTCAAAACCTGAGCGAAAACCTTATTGACGATATATCGTTGGAATATCGTCTCGATAAGCGAGAAAATATGTATCTTAAGGTGTTCCGACAAACAGGATACGAAAGTATCATAGAGGGTGAAATAACGCAGACCGGTATTGGCTTTATGTATCGCAAGCAGGTACAATCATTGCTCGATTTCTTCAGGCGCAAACCTAAAGTAGAGAATAAAGCTAAACAGACAAAAGGGGATAGCGAGTCGACCGAAGAGGGTGTCAAAATCAATTATACCCCCATTGGTAATATAGTACCGCAAACACCCGAAGAGGAGGAGACGATTGTGCCATGAAAAGAGTATGTACAATATATATTTTATTAATGTTTGTCGTCGGAGTATTATTGACGACAGGATGTTCTACAACCAAGCGATTGGCTGCAGATGAAGTATTGTATACCGGTGTGAAGGAGATGACCATCGAGGCTCTCGATGGTGGTGAGATTGCTCCATCGGTCAACAGTCAGGTCAAGAAAGCCTTGTCGGTTCCACCCAACAATGCATTATTCTCTTCCAACTCTCTGAAGTTTCTGCCTATCGAATTGTGGGCTTGGAACAACCTATATACAACCAACGAGAAGAGTGTAAAGGGGTGGTTGTATAATCTTTTTGCGGCCGAACCGGTATTGATACAGACCGTGCGCCCCGACGTGCGGGTAAATATGGCTAAGGATATTCTTTTCAACAACGGATATTTCAATTCAACGTCGAGCTATACAATCAACTATAATGAAAAAAACAGCAAGAAAGCCTCGGTAAGTTATCGTGTAGTGGCCGCTCCACCATATACGCTCGACAGTATATCGTATCCTGCCGATACCACGTATGTTGCATCGGTAATACGAAGCATTGCCGACAAGACATTGCTATATAAAGGACAACGATATAGTGCCGATACGTTGGCATTAGAGCGTGAACGTATCACCTATCAGTTGCGCGATAGCGGTTTCTACTATTTTCGTAGTGAATATCTCCTATACCAGGCCGATACGACTCGCAATAGTGGTAGGGTAGACATTCGTATGATAATATCTCCTACAGCACCTGCCGATGCACTGCGCGCATACAAGACGGGGCGGATAACCGTGCGACTGCATCCACCCGAGGGCGAAGGTGTGCCCGATACATTGTCATACCGCTTTATGGATGTATATGCCTATGAAGGCCTGAAGTTGCGAAGAAGTTTGCTACCATCGAGCATCGAAATGCGTACGGGGCGGACTTTCTCCTTAACGGCACAAAATCAGTCGTTAGGGAAACTCTCTTCGCTGGGAATTTTTCGCTCGGTGGTGATGGATGTGACGCCATTCGACTCTATACAAGGTCGTGACTCGATAGATGTAGATGTAGATTTGCGATATGCCTTGCCCATGAGTGTGATGCTGGAGGCCAATGTGGCATCTAAGTCAAATAGTTATTTAGGACCGGGACTTATCTTGGGACTATCGCACAACAATCTCTTTGGTGGAGGCGAGCAACTCTCTATTTCGCTCAATGGCAGCTATGAATGGCAGACAGGAAAGAATAAAGATGCATCGCTCTTTAATTCGTATGAGTTCGGATTGAATAGTTCGTTGATATTTCCGCGTATGTTGGGTATTCGCCCTCCGCGATATTTGCGACGGCTCAAGTCGAGCACTCGTATACAATTGGGAGCAAACATTATGAACCGCCCTCACTATTTCAGGATGGTGTCGTTTAATACTTCGTATGCCTACGAATTCCACACTTCCTCAACAGCGATGCACAACCTCACACCCTTCGAGTTGGGGTATACCAAGATGCTTCGTACCACCGAGGAGTTTGATAAAACACTTGCCGAAAATCCGGCTATTGCGCTCAGTTTCCGCGACCAATTTATCCCCAAGTTGAGTTATATGTTTACCTACGACAACGGATATGAAAAGGAGAAAAAAAATCGTTGGATATGGCAGGTGGGATTTAGTGAGGCAGGAAATATTTTTTATGGAATATATTCGTTGTGTGGCGTGAAGGGAGAAAAGAAAATCTTCGGCAATCCCTTCTCTCAGTTTGTAAAACTCACCAATGAGCTGAAGTATTACCATTATTTTACGGGTAAGTTGTGTATTGCATCGCGCCTCTATGTCGGTGCAGGATATGCCTATGGCAATGCTACAGAGTTGCCCTATAGTGAGCAATTCTATATAGGAGGTGCCAACAGTCTGCGAGCATTTACCATTCGTTCGATAGGTCCCGGTAGTTATCGCCCTGATGTGTCGAATGAAAACGGTTTCTTTGATCAAACGGGTAACTTTAAGCTGGAAGCCAATGTAGAGTTGCGTGTGCCTATTTGGGGCGGGTTGGAAGGAGCTCTCTTCGTAGATGCCGGAAACATCTGGTTGTTGAAAAAGGATGATTTGCGTCCCGGAGGAGAACTTACACTCAAGTCTTTTGGTCGTGATATAGCGTTGGGAACAGGATTGGGCATACGTTATGATATAGCCAACTATCTGGTTGTGCGTATTGATGTAGGTGTACCTATCCACGCACCCTACTATACGCAAAAGTCGGGCTATTATAACATCGAAGGCTCGTTCTGGAAAAACCTCCGATTGCACTTGGCTATCGGTTATCCGTTCTAATCCCCGGCAACCCATTTTGGCCGGTAGTGGGGGTAATGTCAGAATGGCAAACTGCGCAACCACTCGCCCATGAAGCGGTCGTATATTATGTAACCATTATCGGTTAGGTATACCAACTCATTTTCGAGAAGTTTTTTCAAAGAAGAACTGACGCTACTAGCGGCACGCAGTCGATATTGGGTAATAAAGTTACCTGCTAAGACTTCCTTAACGCAACCTTCGCTGGCAATAGCTTTGAGTAGCTTGATATTGCCGGTAGAGTATGATTTCAACAAATCGGCATACGAGTAGCTGTACTCCGATATAATTTCCGATGTGGAAAGACCTACCATAGAGGCTTCAACATTAGCGTTGTATCCATACAAGCGGTTCAGTATAGCCTGCATATACCAAGTGTGTCCGTTGTATTTGTCGTAAATAGTGTCGAATATCTCTTTGGGTAGTTCTACGTTGTTCTTGGCAAAATGCTCGATAGCAAACTTGGCGTATGCATCCCTGTCGATGGCGTCTATTGTAATAAGTTGCGTGCTGTGATAGAATGGTCGTTTCGATGAGGTAAACATCTCCTGCATTACATGTTTCTTGCTACCGGCAAAGATAAAGTTGACATTGTGTAAGAATTGAATATGAGAACGCAATAAAGCCTCTACACCTTTCTCCTCGTATTCGGCAATTTGCTGAAATTCGTCAATAGCGATGTAGCAACGTTTTTCAGATGAGGCGAGGTAATTAAATATCTCTTTTAAAGTATTTACCTCCTCTCTTGGGGTAACATCTATTGTAACTTTTGGTACTCCGGTTATCTCATCAATCGTAAAAGACGGACGGCAGCTGCGAATAAATTGGCCGATGCGATTGAAAATTCTTTGTGGCTCGGAATCTAATTTGCCAAGTACTGTATTGGCGAATAGTCGAACAAAATCACCTAACGACTGCGTGGCAAAAATATCCATGTAAAGTGTTACCGTATCGGGTTCTTGCTCCTTAAGATGATGAAAGACATGATGAATAAGTCCTGTCTTACCCATGCGGCGGGGCGCAATAAGGGTTATATTGCGTCCATTATAGAGTGCGTTGAGAATTTTTGCTGTCTCTTGCTCTCGATCGCAGAAGAATTCAGGACCGTGATAGCCCGATATGAGAAAAGGATTATTCGGCTTCATTTTATTTCAATATTTGCGTTACGTAATTATCGTAACGCAAATATCGTAATAAAGATTCAATAATCCAAATGTGTGAATGAAAATCTATCAATTATGCCATACTGTTACTATGTATGCCATTCTCTAATTGCTCGTTTCGGGTGTATTTGTATCTTCGGTGAGGGTCGTTTCTTCGGTTGCAACCTCATCGCCTTTGGCGGTTATCTCTACGTTGTAGCGAGTCTTGCCTTTGTGTCTTTTGATTTCGTCGATTGAGGGGGTGGTGATTTGCAATGAACCTTCGGGCATGTTGAGTACTTTATTCCATTGCATCATCATGATTCGGTTGCGCATCTCGATGTAACGCGACAACTTATTCTCGGCATCGGCTCCATAAAGGCGATGTATCTTGTTGTTGAAGTTACCGTCGGTAGGCTGATTGCGAACGGTGAGCAACGAGTCGGCAAAAGCAATCAATTGGGGGTCTTTCGTTGATAATTTCTGATAGGTATCAATGTCTACCATATTCAATGCTTCGGCGCGGTCGGGGTTGCGTGAGAGGTAATAATCGCGTTTAATATCGTTCTCGACAATAGCCTGAATACCTTTTTCAAAGTTTACTTCGTGTTGCAGGTGTAAGCGCAAGTCGGGCTCTTCGGCGATGATTTTCGATAGTTTCTCGATTTTGTCGTATTGCTCGGGGGTAAATTGATTTTGCCATGCGCTAAACTCAATCTCCTTAATTTCGTCGCTATTGAGGCCGAAAGCCTCGGCCAATAGGTCAATGGGGGCTGCTACTATCTTAACAAATACATTGACAAGCGCTTGCACAATAATTCGGCCATACGAGAATTGAGGCGACTTGATATTGCCCGATATAGGAAGGTCAATATCGGCCTTGCCTTCACGGTCGGTGAGTACAATCATGGCGAGCTTCAAGGGTACTATGCCAAATTCGGCATCTACGTCGCTACGCTTGTTGCCTACCGTGGGGTTGTATAGCGACAACTTGTTTGTGCCCTTTAGTTCGCTGTTATCAATGATATTTTGACCTCGGAATGAGAGCTTACCATCGGTAATAGGATAGCCAAAGAAATCCAATGAATAGGGCGAAATATCCTTGAGGTTGATATTGTTGAGTGTCAATGAAAGGTCGTGGTCTTGTGTGGCGATGTTGCCGTTCCATTTGGCTCGCAAGGCTCCGGTTTCTTGCAATACGGCAAAGAGTTCAATGTCATTAACTCCCTGTGTCGAGAACATCGGTGTCTTGAAGCGCATCTTGCTCAATCGCAGTGAGAATGGTTCGGGTAGTGTGTTGTCGACGTACGTGAAGTTGCTGTTGCTCATGACAATGTTCTCAACCGATATATCCAACTTGGGTGTGTCTTGAGCAATAGTGTCGGATTGTTCGGTTACAACTTCGTTTTCTTGTGATTTTTGTGTGGCCTCGTCTTTATTATTGCTTGTAAACAGTGACGAAAGGTTGTTGCTGCCATCGGCATATACTTCATATCGAGCCGATACGCCATCGATAGCAAAGTTGCGAAGTCTGATGACATAGTCGTGCGATATATTTATATGTTCAATATCGGTCTTGAATTGATTGATTGCAGCCAATTGATTGCCGTCAATGTCTTTGATATAGAGCGAATCTATTTGTATTGCACCATCCAAGTCGGAAGCCAAGAGGTTCTCGATATTGCCTCGGGCATGCAGTCCCACAGCCAACGAGCCGTTCATGTCGCCCAAGTTTACCACGCTCTTCATAAAGGGCATGAGCACACCCAAGGGGTAGTCCGAAATTTGACATTCAAGGTCGTAATTCATAGTGCCTTGCTCAAAAACGGCCTTTAGGTCGAGGCTGCCACCACGGGCAAAGTCGAAGTAAAGTTGTAGGTCTGTACCATTGCCCGAGAGGTCGATTTCGGGAATATCGAGCTTGATGTGGTGCATGGTCCAGTCTATATCCAATACATTGTCGGCATAACGTACCTTGCCGGCGTTGAGAGCTATATCGCGCAACAGAATCCCCCAATCGCTACTTTTCTTAGGCTCAACTTGGGTAGTATCGGTCTGAGCCGATTTGTTGGCAAAGAATGTGAGCATATCGTCGAAGTTGAGGCTGTTTTCTTCACGCAGGATAGTAGCCTTGGGTGCATCGATATTGATGTAATCGACCACGATGTTTTTTCGTAATATACCCCACACACTTACGTCGGCGTCGAAGTGTTCTATTGAAACAAAAGTATCGATTTCGTTCGGTTCGTATAGGACAAAGTTGTCGGCTTTGGCTCGGCCAAGAAGCAGTTTGATATCGAGATTTTCTATCGTAATCTTGCGTCCCACAAGCTCACGGCAGTTTTTCTCAACATACCATTTGGCAATGGGCGATACCAACAACGATACAAGCAACAACAATGCAACAATAATAGAAAATACAATAATGATGGTTTTTATGCTTTTTTTCATAGGAGAATGATGTGATAGCGTTTGTAAAAATGCGCGTTCAAAGGTACAATATTTTTGTGTAACCTGCCTTGTATAATGAAAAATTATATACCTTTGTGGCGTATTGGTTCGATGTAAGCCATTCATGGATACCCGATTAAAAGGGAATTAGGTGAGAGTCCTAAACAGTCCCGCTGCTGTAATCTCTATACAAAGGCATGAGTATCGTTGCCACTGACCCGTAGGGTTGGGAAGGCACTTGTGCTTGGAGTAAGTCAGAAGACCTGCCAATGCAAGTATTTTTCAATAGCTTTCGAGGAAAGAGCTTATTGATAAGACTATGAGTGTGGTTTTCTACTATTTATCTCTCTTCTTATTAAGTAAATCCTCGGTTGAGAGCTATTAATGTAAAAAATAGCTAAGAATAAAAATGGATAAGGTACTGAGGAGGCTGATTATTTTTGTTGTCCTATGTTCTGTTGCGTTTACGATGAGGGCGCAAACCGCTGTCAATAACGATGTGGATGTAGATCTTGACTCTATCACGATGCACACGCTCAACGAGGTGATTGTGACAGCAAGTCGTTTTACAGAAGTTATACCGTCACAAAAACTTACCGGAAAGGAGCTTGAAGGGCTCAATACGCTATCGGTAGCCGATGCTCTGCGCTACTTCTCGGGTGTACAACTCAAAGATTATGGCGGTGTAGGTGGTATCAAGACGGTGAATATACGCGGTATGGGTAGTGAGCAAATGGGTGTGTATTACAACGGTATTCAGCTCGGTAATGCACAGAACGGGCAAGTGGACTTGGGTAAATTTTCGCTTGAGAACATTGAAGAAATATCGCTATACAACGGCCAGCGCAGTGATGTGTTTCAGACAGCACGCGAGTTTGGCTCGGCAGGTTCGATATACCTGACGACACGCCGCCCGCGCTTTAAAGAAGGTGCGCGAGCCAATCTCAAGGCCGGACTGAAAGTAGGCTCTTTCGATTTTCTCAACCCGTCGGTACTGTGCGAATACAAAATCACCGATGATATTTATGCCACATTCAATGCCGAGTGGATCAATGCGAGTGGAAAGTATGAATTTCGTTATCGCCGAGTAACACCGGCCGGAGAGGTGGCTTATGACACCACTGCCATACGTGAGAATGGCGATATAGATGCCGTGCGCATTGAAGGTGGTGTACAAGGTTATATGCCCCGAGGTAAGTGGAAGGCCTATATGTATCACTATACATCCGAGCGGGGTATACCGGGTGCTATTGTCAATAATGTGTGGCATCGAGGTGAGCGACTATGGGACAGAAACTCGTTTGTGCAAGCGATGTTTGAGTATGATATTACGCCGAAATTAAGTACCAAGGTCAATGCCAAATATGCCTTCGATTATACACACTATGTAAACAATGACGACAAGCTGATACATGTAGACAACATCTACAAGCAACGTGAAGTGTATGCTTCGTGGGCCAACAAGTATACCATCTTGCGCAATTGGGATGTGTCGTTGGCGTATGATTATCAATGGAATCAACTGTCGGAGTATCGCGAAGTGCAACGCAACACACATTGGGTGTCGTTGGCCTCGGCCTATGCGCTTGACGATTGTTTTAAGGTACAAGCATCGGCCCTTGCCACAATTGTCGATGAGGAGAATCGTGGTCGTGACGATGTGCCCGACAAATTTAAAGTTACGCCTGCTGTATTTCTTTCGTACAAACCCTTTGAACGGGCCGATTTGGTATTGCGTACGTTCTACAAGCAAAGCTATCGTATGCCCACTTTCAACGACCTCTATTATACCGATATGGGCAATGCTTATCTGAAGCCCGAGTTGGCTACCCAATACAATGTGGGTGTGATGTATGACCTCGATCGCAACGATAATATTTTTTCGTTTTTCAGGATAGGAGCCGATGTCTACTACAATAAAGTGAAAGACAAGATTATAGCCTACCCCAAGGGGCAACAATTTCGTTGGACAATGCTCAATCTCGGAGTTGTGGATATACGAGGTATAGATGCACAGGCGATGGCGGTATTTCGTTTTCCATATCATATAGAACTTACAACCAAGTTGCAATACACCTATCAGGAGGCTATTGACATTACCGACCCCAACGACAACTATTATGGTCATCAGATACCCTATATACCCTGGCACAGTGGCTCGGCCATAGTGATGTTGAGCTGGCGCGAGTGGATGCTCAATTACAGCTTTATCTATGTGGGTGAGCGATATAATCAGCAGGAGAATATCATTTACAACTACACTCAGCCATGGTACACCAATGATGTGTCGTTGGTGAAGATATTCCGACTCAAAGATGTCGTTCTCAAGGCTACACTGGAGGTTAATAATCTGTTGGACCAAGACTATGATGTAATACTTAACTATCCTATGCCCAAGCGCAATTATCGCGTGGGTATAACTGTAGAGATATAGGCCTGAATGTCATGAAAAAAAATCGATACATATTCTTCTTATGGATGCTGCTCGCTACAGCATGTCGCACCGACGAGATAGTTATCCCCGCCGAGTACGACCGTCTGCCTATAGGTGCCACTCCGCATTGCGATCCCATAGGCCTGTATGTGCTCAATGAGGGCAATATGGGTAGCAACAAGGCCTCGATAGACTATGTCGACCTTGAAAACGGGCTTTATGCCCGCAATCTCTATGCCGAGCGCAATCCGAGTGTTATCAAGGAGTTGGGCGATGTAGGTAATGACTTGCAGATATATGGTAGCAAACTATATGCTGTTCTTAACAGTTCGCATAAGATAGAGGTAATGGATGCCCGTACGTTGGTGCGTATAGGACAGATAGATATACCCAATTGCCGTTACATCAACTTTCATAAAGGCAAAGCCTATGTTACCTCCTATGTAGGTCCTATTGCAATAGACCCCAATGCGCAGCCCGGAGCTGTGTATTGTGTCGATACAACAACATTGTCTGTTATCGACAAGTGTACTGTTGGATATCAACCTGAAGAGATGGCGATAACGAATGAGCGCATTTATATAGCCAATTCGGGAGGTTATCGTAAGCCCAACTATGACAACACCCTTTCGGTGGTAGATATAGCTACCATGAAGCAAATACAAAAAATAACTGTAGCACCCAATCTGCATCGAGTGCGCAAAGATGCTTATGGACAATTGTGGGTGTCGTCGCGAGGCGATGAGGCTTCAATCCCTTCGCGACTCTTTGTGCTTGATTATAAGGAAAATTCATCCCAAGAAATGGTCGTGACCGATACGCTCGACATCCCTTGCTCCGATATGTGTATTCATGGAGATTCGCTCTATTTCTACAGTCTTGCATGGAGCGATAAGTTGGAGGGTAATGTTGTAACTTATGGTATAGTGAATGTGCGTACAAAAGAATTGGTTACCGACAATTTTATAACCGATGGCACCGAAAGAGAGATAGAAAAGCCCTATGGAGTGGCAGTAAATCCCGGTAATGGCGATATATATGTAACCGATGGCAAAAACTATGTATCGAGCGGAACGGTGCACTGCTACAGTCGTGAGGGAAAGCGCAAATGGAGTATGCGGGCCGGAGATATACCCGCTCACATGGTTTTTTTAAGGAGAGATAAGCAATGAAAAAAATTCAGTATATCTTGGTAACATGCTTGCTGATACTGACAGCTTGTGAGCCCGAGATACCGATGTTGACATCGGGCTTAGATAGTACCTATGCAGTGGTGCGTATGCGAGCATTGCGACTGCATCCCGAGTTTGACGGTGAACGATATGAGTGGAGTATGCCCGATATGAATGGCAACGACTCGATTGTGGCAACAACTCGCGACTACCTCTTTGTCAGTGCTTGTTCGGGAGTGTATCGCCTGAAATTTAGGATTATCGACAATGACAATCCTTTTACACATAATATGGTGATAACCGTGTGGGATGAGGATGTTGCTTACAGTCGATATATAGCTCATGTATATGATTATTGTCCTGCGCCCGGACAGTTTGTAGGCGAAATGCCACGCTATGAAGATGGTGATACAGAGGAGAGTATGCGTGCCAAGGTCGAGGAGTGTATCAGTGGTACACAAGATGACTTGATTTCGCTGGGCGGTTTTGGTGGCTATGTGACATTCGGTTTTGATCACTCGGTAGTCAATGTACAAGACTCGCTCGACTTTAAGATTCTGGGCAATGCATTCTACGCTTCGTCCAACCCCAATGCAAGTAATCCCAATTCGGGCGGAAGTGCCGAGCCGGGTATTGTTATGGTGTCGATAGATAGCAATGGTAATGGTATTCCCGATGATGAGTGGTATGAATTGGCCGGTAGTGAGCATGCCCATTCTACCACTACCTATAATTACGAAATAACCTATTATCGCACGCCCACCGGCCACGTTCCCACACCGCGACCCAATAGTGGAGTGACCGACACGACCTATATAGCATGGATCGACAATCAAGGAACTACCGGATACATCGAGCGCAATGCGTTTCACACGCAAGATTATTTCCCTCAATGGCTCTCCGATATCACATTGACATTCAAGGGTACACGTCTACCCGACAATGCAGTGGATGTGCAAGGCAATGGCGCGTACTATGTGTTTACATCCTATGAGTGGGGCTATGCCGATAATCATGCCAATAATGCCTCGGTTGTACAGAATGGGTTTGATATAGATTGGGCGGTGGATAGTACAGGAAGAAAGGTACATTTGCCCTGTATCGATTTTGTACGGGTGTATACCGCTGTCAATCAGCAATGCGGTCGAGTAGGCGAGGTGTCTACCGAGATATGTAGAGCCGAAGATTTGCATATTGAGGTCTATTGAAAGGTGAAAAAGGAATATACCGTGTATAGGTGTGTTGTTTGTTAAAATTTCATAAACAAGGATACCCCTATTGTGAAAAGTATATATGTTATAGAGTAATTCGGTATATTTGTAGTCATACTAAAAGATTATTAAAAGTTTTAATATAATATTAATCTCTAAAAATATAAGCCTATGAAAAACTATTTCTACGCTTTTGTTGTAGCAATTTTTGCGACAACTGCTATGTATGCACAAGATGCATCGTTTGCCGATCTATTGAAAGCACCCACAGAGGTGAATGCCTATACCGAAGGCGATGTAATATGGGAGCCTCCATGTGTTGCTGCCGGAGAATCTATTACCTATGAGTATGAATTGGGTTGTAAAGGCTTTGATCGTGTGGGTCTTGATGATGTACTTTATGATACACAGGATGGAGGTCGTGCATATATCGTGGCAAGTACAACTACCAATGAATATTATATAAAAAATCCGTTGCCTCGCACCATGATAGGTTCATATATCAAGGGTGAGCTTATCGAGAAAGACAATGAAAAGTATATCGAATGTAAACTTCCTCAATTGCTCAATGCTCGCGAGTCGTCCAATGCTGGTGTAAAGATTGTAGTAGGAAAAAAGATTATCAACCCCGATGGTATGATTTTCTATGAGCCTGTAGAGAATGAAGAGGAAAAAGTGGTACGTTATGTATATGACGAAGCTACCAATGGCTATATCATGGAGTTTGATGACCCCGATAAGGCTCTTGTCGCTACATATATCTATCTCGATGAAGAGGGCGATGGTATCTTTGCCGGAGCTGCTGTTGAGCGTGTTATTTATAAAGATCCCGGTGAAAAGGTTCCTGTCGAGTTCCCCGACAGAGTCATGGCTCAAGATTGGGGTATGATATACTCAAATGGTATTCGTGTACACAATATCAAGTGTGCTATTGTAGGTAATAAAGTATATTTGGGCAGTGTATCTCCTCTATTCCCGGGTAATTGTGTAGTGGGTACAATCAATGGCGATAAAGTAACCTTTGAGGCCAATCAATTTATAGGTGCAACAGATGCTACCTATGAGTACTTGGTGTTTAGTAAAGTGCACTATATCAGCTCGGAAGAGCGTGGCGATGTATATGATTTTGAAGGAGAGCTCCTTCCTTCATGTGAAGCAACATACGATGCTGTTGCCAAAACAATTTCATGCCCTATGGATGTTGCTTGGTTCTGTAATGCCGGTACAACAAGTCTGTATTACTCCGACTTTTGGGTAGGTCCTATGTTCATGCCCAATGTTCCCGGTCCTGCAACACCCTCCGATCCTGAAATTATCGAGTGGTTGGCATATGAGCCTGCAATTGGCTATGGTGGTTTTATTGTAGATTTGCCTTTGCTTGGTACTAATTTTGAAATTCTCAACCCCGAAAACTATACTTATATTGTGTACTTCGATGGTGAGCCCTTCACATTTACTCCCGAAGAGTATCCCGGTGTACCCGAGGCTATGACCGAGATACCTTACAACTTCCAAGATGGTGCAGTAGAAGACTTCCGTGTAGATGGTACAAGTCACATTGTCTGCTTCCGTGCCGATGGTTATGAAAGCTTTGGCGTACAAGGTGTCTATAACTTTGAGGGAGATGTAAGGAAGTCCAATGTTATAACACAAGAATTCTCATCGGTAGCCAACAACCGCATCGATTATCCCGAGGTGAAAGCTATCGAGTTCTACGACTTGTCGGGTCGCAAGGTTATAGAGCCCGAGGCCGGTATCTACATCAAACGCATCAGCTTTGAAGGTGGTAAGGTTATTACCGAAAAGGTTGTTGTTCGTAGAAAATAATAAGTCAGTTATTAATAAAAGAGAGTCGCACCGTATTGTGTGACTCTCTTCTAAATATTATTGAAAATCATGAAAAAGATTTTATTGTCGGTTGTTGTAGCACTGCTGTGTGCAGGAATGGTGAATGCCGAGAAAATATATTTGAGTTATACCGAAGGTAAAAACTATACAGGTGCGCCTATGGGTATCGGTACCGGTGATAATATGTGGATAGACATGGCCATAAAGATACCCGGCTCTACTATTAAGGCCATGGCCGGAGCCAAGATTACAGGTGTAAATGGTTCTTGTACATCTATTGCCGATATTGAAACCGTTCATGCTTGGTTGCGTACCGACTTGGAGGGTGAAAATCTTGCCGAGCATGAGCTTGTTCCCACACAACTCAACAACTTAAAGAAAGGAATAAACAAACTTACTTTTGACACTCCGTGGGAGATACCGGCCGACTTTGAGGGCGATCTCTATATTGGTTTTGGATACAAGTATGTATCGGGCAATGCAAGAGGACTTGCTGCAAGTACTACTCCTATACCCGGAGCTTTTTATTTGAAACGTGCCGATGGCAAGTGGTATGACTTTAGCTACAAAGGCAGTGCATGTATAGAGGCTGTTGTTGAGGGCGATAATCTCCCCAATGTAAATGTTCAACTTTCGCGTGTCGATTTTCCGGAGCACTATGTAATGAGCAGAGGTGAGTATACATCTAAATTGTATATACACAACTTTGGTCTTAATAACCTGTTGTCGGCCGATATTGCCGTAAAAATGGGTAATGAAGAGCCTATAACACAACGTATGGCGTTTGATGTATTGCCGGGTGCAATGAAAACATTTGCTGTCACCATTAATCCTACTATTGCCCAAGCCGGTATAGCCGATGTTGAGGTAACGATAACACCCAACGACCGACAAGCTGATGTCGATATGGCAAATAATACCCAAATGGGTAATGTTATTGTGGCAACTCACGATTATCCCCGTCGAGTGCTCAGTGAGGAGTTTACTACCGAGTCATGTGGCAACTGTCCCGAGGTGACAGCCATGATTAATGAATCGTTGGAGTTGCCCGAGTATAAGGATGTAATCATGGTGTGTCATCACTCGGGTTATAAGACCGACTTTTTGACTAATGCTTGGGCTACAACCTATCTCAGCCTGTTTGGTGGTGGTACTTTTGCTCCCGGTTTGGCAGCCGACCGCGCTCAAAGAGAGCCTGACGAAATTGTTTTCTTTCCCGAGCAAAAAGAAATGTTTATCGACTGGTGGAACGAACGGTTGGCTGCACCTGCTTTCGTGTCGGTTGATATTGCCGTCAAGAGCTGGAATCCCGAGACACGCGAACTTACCGTAGCTGTATCGGGCGAAAAGTGTCTTGATAGTATCGCTCAAAATCCCTCTATTACCGTGTGGGTGACTCAAGATAATATTGCAGCCCAAGGTCAAGCTAACGGCGGTAAGGACTATAAGCACAATCACGTGTGCAAGTATATACAGAGCGACAATCACTGGGGTGAACCCTTGACATTCGAGAACGAGCAGTATAGTTATGAGTGTACATTTACGCTCGAAGAAGATTATGTGTTGGAAGATATGCATGCTGTTGCCTTTGTAAGCGAGAATGGTACCGGTTACAAAAAGCATCAGGTGTGCAATGCCAACAGCTTGAGCCTATCGAACTTGGCATCAGTTGCATCGGTTGTGACAGATAAAGAGGTTGTGTCGACCGAATATTATACACTTACCGGACAGCGTGTTATCGAGCCTGAGGATGGATTGTATATCTGCAAGCAAATATATGCCGATGGCTCATCTGCCGCTGTAAAGAGAATTATTCGTAAGTAATTTACTGTCTATGAGGCTGTGTCAAGAATAAGGTTTGTCACAGCCTCTCATTTATTTTTCTGCATTTATGAGAAAATCTATATTGGCTGCGTTAGTAGCAGTATTTCAATTTATACCTCTTATGGCCGATAGTGCCAAGGAGTATACTTATGTAGGTGAAGACCGTATTGTATATTATGGTACGCGTCGTAGTGAGACATACGACTTGGCAATGAAGTTTGAAAATGGAGCTTTGGCGGGTAAACGCATTACCGCTATACGTGCCATGGTAAATTCTCCCGAACAGGAGATAGTAGATTGCAAGGTGTGGTTATCGACCGAGTTGCTTCTTGAAAAAAATGAGAATAACAAGAAGGTGAACGCACCCAATATCCTCACACAAGAAGCTACCTTGAGTGAAGACGGTTGGATCAGTGCTACGCTTGATGAGCCTTATACACTGACATCGGCTCCTGTGTATGTTGGATATTCGTTTACCAATGTCAATTACAATAGCGAGGTGAAAGATCCTATAGCTTATAGCCAAACACGTCATCCCGAAGGTTTCTATATTCACACCTCGATGACTGTGATAAAATGGAAAAGCTATGAGGACGAGCTCAAGGGTGTATTGCCTATCTATGTAACTGTAGAAGGTGAGTATGGAGCCGAAGAGGTAGCTATAGGCGGATATGCAACAGACTATCCCTATGCTCAGATAGACCAGCCGACAGTGTTACCCTTCAAGTTGTACAATGTGGGTGATAACAGTGTTACTTCGATTGAGTATTCGTATGATGTAGAGGGTATCAAGGGAGGCAATCGCATCGAATTTGCCGAGCCTATCGAGCCGGATATGGAGGAATGTTATGTGGCAGAACTTACCTTCCCTGCAATGACTACATTGGGCAGCAAGACTCTTACTGTATCAATCGACAAGGTGAATGATAAAGCCAATGCTTCGACAGTGGCATCGATAACATTGCCCTTTGAGGTGAAAGAACTTGTACCTGTGCATAGAGTTGTGCTTGAAGAGGGTACCGGCGTGTGGTGCAGTGCTTGTCCGCGCGGAGCTGTTGCGATGAAAGAGCTCACCCGCTTGTATTCTCGCAATTTTATAGGTTTGGCTTATCATGCCGGCAATGACCCTATGATGGTTATGGACGAATTTCCTGTTGATTTTCCGCATTTTCCGTCGGCCTATCTCAACCGAGGCGATTTGATTGACCCCTATTATGGCGCAGATAAGTCGCAAAATGATGACTTTGCTATTGAGCCGTTGGTTGTGTCGGCCTTTGAAGTGCCTGCTATAGCTGCTATTGATGTATCATCGCAATGGGTCGATGAGGAGCGTACGGCTATCGATGCCAAGGCTGTTGTGGCATTTACATCGGCTATCAATGATGCCGATTATAGAGTGTCTTTTATACTGATAGGTAATGGAATGTCGGGCGAAGGCGTACTGTGGTCGCAGGTTAATGGATTGGCTAAACATGAAGCTGACGATTTGCACCCCTTGTTGCGTCCTCTTGCCGAAAAGGGTAATCCTATCGAGGGATTTGTATATGACGATGTCGTTATAATCTCGAAAGACCCCTTCGGTATAGCCGGCTCAGTACCCTCTTCGCTTGCCGCCTTTGAGTGGAGCGAAACGTCATATCAATTCCAATTGTCGGATGCTGTGGGCAAGTTTGGCGACAACTTGGTGCAAGACAAGGAGCAGTTGGAAGTAGTAGCATTGCTATTGGATGCGCGCACCGGAGCTATAGTAAATGCTGCCAAGGCTCATGTGGGCAAACGCTCGGCAGTGACTGACATCAATACATCGGCATCGGTAGTAGCTACAACCTACTACGACTTGCAAGGTCGCATCGTAGCAGCTCCCGAGCGTGGTGTGTATATTGTTCTCGAAAAACTGTCGGATGGCTCACAGCGAGCTACAAAACGTTTCTTGTAGGCCGATAGTATAAAACATACCAAGGGGCTGAGTCGAAATTAAATTTTGGCATCAGCCCCTTGGTTTATCTTATGCTGGTTGTAGGAAGTTTCAGATGCGGAACTCTTCCTTAACAGCTTTCTTTAGTCGCGATATGCGGTTGTACACTACCGACTTTTCTTTGCCCAGCAGTACGGCAATGGTTGTAGCCGATAGTCCTGCTACGAGGTATGCGTATAGGCGGTAGTCTTTATCTTTGAGTGTGGGGTGTTCGGCTCGGAAGCGTTGCATCACATTGTCGTGTTGCAGGTTGAGAACACTCTCAAACTCGGCTTGTGCAGCATCGTCATTGCGTAGCTCCTCGATAATCTCTTCTACTTCTCCGATGATTTTTTTCTGTAATTTGTCGCTACCCTCATATACGAAGTATTGCTCGCACAGGCGTGTAAGAATGGCAAAGTTGCTGCCGGATTTAAACAGCTGCTCATTTTCTTGGGGGATGTTGGCCGGGGATGGTGTAGAGAGTTGCTTGAAGTCTTTAACAAGCGACAGCATGTCGTCGAATGTATATTCGCGATATAGGCCATAGCGCAAGTTACCCCATAGTTTGAGATTGAAAAGGCGAAGACGGATAATGTTGCTTGAACGCAACCATTCAATAAATCTTTTAGCATCCATAATCATTTGTTTTTTTGAGTTGTGTGTTTGTTACAAATGTAGTATAGAGCTATGGAAGTATAACGATTATGCTCTCTTTATAATCTATCAAATGTGATTTTGTGTTGGTTGTAAAATGCCGATAATCAGTCGACTATGTGATTTGTCTGTATACATGTTCTATCAAGCCGCATTTTGCCTCTATCGGCTACACGATATTGCGTAGTTTTTCAAGAACATCTTGTATTTTCTCGTAGGTGGTAATGCGTGTAGGGACAAGAGGTAGGCGCAACTTGTTTTCAATCATACCCATGAGATTGAGCAGACATTTAACACCGGCCGGATTGCCATCGACAAATAGGAGGCTGAAGAGCTCGGTAAATCGATGGTGAATAGTGAGAGCCTGATTGTAATTGCCGTTGAGGGCCAGTCGCACCATGCGACTAAACTCCTTGGGGAAGGCATTACCAATGACCGAAATGACACCTACAGCACCCAATGTGATAAGAGGGAACGTCACGCCATCATCGCCCGATATAACCATAAAATCGTGAGGCTTGTTCTTGATAATATCGTCCATTTGGGTAATATTGCCCGAGGCCTCTTTGATGGCAATGATGTTGTTGAAGTCGCGAGCCAATCGCAAAGTCGTCTCGGCAGTCATGTTTACGCCGGTGCGTCCCGGAACGTTATAGAGAATGATGGGTAGTGGCGAGGCTTGTGCTATAGCTGCATAGTGCTGGTATATGCCCTCTTGAGATGGCTTGTTGTAATAGGGTACAACAGACAGTATGGCGTCATATCCGCTCAAATCGTCGCTATATAGATGCTCGACAACGTTGCGTGTATTGTTACTACCTATACCCAACACCAAGGGGATGCGTCCGCGAGTGCGCTCTACAACAAAACGTTGTATTTGTCTTTTTTCCTCTTCGGTAAGTGAGGGCGTTTCGCCCGTTGTTCCCAGCACAACGAGATAGTCGGTACCATTTTGGATCTGGTATTCCAACAAACGAGCAAGGGCATCGAAATCAATACTCTCATCTTCTTTAAACGGAGTAATCAGGGCTACTCCCATACCGCTGAGGTTGATTGGAGACATAGAGGTCGTGTTTAAGTTTTTTATATTTTACAAATATAGTGAAAGGTGAGCGAAGAAAAACAAGTTTACTTGTTTTTTCTGCCGAACCGCATCCTATATTCTACAAATATAGTGAAAGGAGAGTGAAGAAAAACAAGTTTACTTGTTTTTTCTGCCGAACCGCATCCTATATTCTACAAATATAGTGAAAGGAGAGTGAAGAAAAACAAGTTTACTTCGATATTTTTTACTTCAAGGCTTGTTGTGCTATCAATGCGGTATAGTCACTCCAATCCTTATCGGGGGTAGCTCCTATGCGTATGGGCAGATTGGTAAGGCGTTGCAAGAGAGGCTCTACTGTTGCCGAAAAATCGTCGACACTTGTGGCATAGAATACATACAATACCTGACGAGCACCGGTGTGTATGGCAGTGAGTGTGGCTGTAGAGCTACGCTCAAGGGCGTCGGTCATGATGTTCATTACACCGTCTATTACCTCGCTCTCGGTGTCGGTAGGCATACCCTTATCGTCGCCTTTGAGTTGCCATTGTACCTCGACACGCATGCCATAAAGCCCCGATTGACGTACTGCATCGAGATGCATGCGACAACGTACTACTACTACTCCATTGTTGCTATCATAGGTCGTAGCAAACCATTCATTCGATAAGTGCATATACGATTACTCCTCCTCATTATGTTCCTTCTCTTCATAGAAAGGAGATGTTTGTGTAAACTGATAGGCTCCCACATCAATGCGCTCTATACGACTTGCACCGTACATATCGCATGCCGTAGAATCGGTGGCGTATGTGGTAGCACCCCAGCCTATGGCCGAAGATTCGGGTGAGCCGAGGCGATAATCGTATAGGTAATTTTCGCGCTCGATGAGCCAGAACATTGGTTCGCCATTCCACATGGTATGTACAAAATTCTCGTCATCGCTACCCTCAACACCGGCTATCAGGCAACTGTTTAAGTATACATCACTGCCGGTAAAGTCACCCTCCGACAAGGGCGATGAGTTGCCGGCAATCAAGCAGTTGTTGAGCGAGAGGTGTACACCTCTTTCTATTATCTCCTCGCAAGTGGGAGTGTGGATGATAGCCCCCTTTATCATGTCGTAGAAGTAATAGTTGACAAGTGTACAGTGTGTAACGTCAATAATTCCTCGCTGAATAGATAATACCGAATAACCGGCATCCGACAATTCGCTGTTGGTAATGCGCACGCGGTTGCAGGCAATATCTATAAGATTGGCTGTAGAGTTATGTATGATGCTGTTGTGTATGGTGAGTGTCGTGCGCGAGAGGTCGGTGGAGTCGCATTTTATACCCCATGTAGTACCTCTCACCATGGCATGAGTTATGCGATTGTCGAAACTGCCTTCGTGGAAACGTATGCCACCCCACTGGCCGGCCAAGTTGTCGTATGGAAGATTGTCGAACATGCGGTCGAGACGATCTCCGCGCAAGGTTACACGTGCATCGGGTGTACCCTCGGCTATCAGTTTGCCATACACCTCAAGTGCTGCGCCATTGTGGAAGTATAGGGTTGCTCCCGGCTCAATGGTGAGTGTGGCTGTGGGTGCAACTACAAGAGAATCGTATACGATAAAAGGTTTCTCGGCCGTGAGTAGTGTGTCGCTGTTGAGAGTTGCACCGCGCATGCGCTTGGCGTCTTGAGTGCGAGCCAAGAGCTTGACATGCTGAGTAACACCATTGGTAACAAAAACCAGCGAGTCACGCACATCTACCAATCCACTTTGTCCGGTCTCGGCTACGTTGGCTATAACAAAGACAAACAGGCTGTCGTTGCCTCGTATTTCGGTGTTGGTAAATGATATTCCCGAAAGTCCATCGACATTGACAATAAATGCCGACGAACTACCTTTACCCAACGATATAGAACTGATGCGCAACGACTTGTCGTTGCGATTGTATACCTTGAATGTGCGGGTGGAAGTACCCTCGTTGGTAAATATAGTATCAAGATTGACCGTATCGGTCGAGAAGGTCAATACATCGCCGGGCGATGTTGTGAAACTGTCGTCGATGCAGGCTGTAAACAACCCCGACAAGCACGACATCAATATAAATATGGGTAATAATGCTCTTTTCATACATTATATAAACGCACACGACGATGTTTTATTGTACTGCGAGATTGTGACTTATAATATATACGTTATACACTTTTAATATCTTTAAGTCTATTTACGAGGTTACCATATAGAGAGTTAGTGCGATTTTTGTATTTTTGTGGCAGAAAAATTTCAGGAGAGATGAAGTACTATTTGATAGCAGGTGAAGCATCGGGCGACCTCCACGCCTCGCATTTGATGGCGGCCATATTGCGCGAAGATGCGCAGGCCGAGTTTCGTTTCTATGGTGGCGACATGATGGCTGCCGTGGGCGGAACTTGCGTGCAACACTACCGCGAAATGGCCTATATGGGGTTTACCGAGGTTATTGCGCACTTGCGACCGATACTCAACAACATGAAGAATTGCCAAAAGGACATCATGCAGTGGTGTCCCGATGTGCTCATTCTCATAGACTATCCGAGCTTCAATCTCAAGATAGCCAAGTATGTCAAGAAACAATTGGGTATCCCTGTATTCTACTATATCTCGCCCAAATTGTGGGCATGGAAGGAGTATCGTATCAAGGATATACGCAGATATGTCGATAAGGTATACTCTATATTGCCTTTTGAGGTGGAGTTTTACCAACGCCACAACTATTCAATCAACTATGTGGGCAACCCCACGGTTGACGAGTTGGCTATACGCCCTTATGCCGACGAGTCTTTTGCACAATTTACCACTTCACACCATCTGCCCGACAAGCCTATCATAGCACTGCTTGCGGGTAGTCGCAAAGCCGAAATTAGGCGCAATCTGCCTCGTATGATTGAAGCTGCACAAGGTTTCACCAACTACCAGCTGGTAATAGCCGGTGCACCCGGTATAGATGCAGATATGTACGGGCCTTACTTGTGCAAGGGTAGAGTAAGTGTAGTTTTTGATGCGACTTATCGTCTCTTGGCACAAAGTTCGGCAGCTATCGTAACATCGGGTACTGCAACACTCGAGGCGGCATTGTTGCATGTACCACAAGTGGTGTGCTACGCCATGCCGGGAGGAAAGTTGGCGTATAACTTTTTCAAAAACATCCTTAAGGTAAAATATGTTTCGCTTGTCAATCTTATTGCCGATAGAGAGGTTGTTACCGAGCTGTTGGTGCATCATTGCACCGCCGAGCGCATAGGCGATGAGTTGAATTATCTGTTGTATGACCGAGAGGTGCATAGTCGTGTTGTAGACGGATACAAAGAGGTAGCACGTCGATTGGGTAAACCCGGTGCTCCTCAACGAGCCGCGCAGAGTATCGTAGAGCAATTGTGTGCAAACAAATAATAGGATTTTACAGCATCTCCCTTAAGACTATAGCACCACAATCTTCTGTACAACTGTACCTGCATGTATGATATATATGCCCGGGTCTATGTTGTGTCGGGTATCTCTATGTGCTATAAAGCTTCCCACTTTCTCTCCGAGCAAATTGTATATGCTTACATCTACAGCAGCATGCGAGTCGACTTCGATATACCCATTACCACCCCTGATGAAGTTGTCGATGTGCAGTGATAATACCGAGTTGGGGTCATACTCGTCAATTTCCATGCTTCGTAGCAATATTGCATAGCTATCGGCCTTACTATATGCTCTGAATGCCATGTAGTATATGCCAGGTACATGTACATCAAAAGGGGCTACTATCACAGTGTCGTTGATAAAAGTAAAGTCGTTGAGCCTGCTTACGACGACCGACATCTCTTGAGGCTGAGGAACAAATCCCAGCATGACGCACATAGATTCGGGGTAACTGCTCAGCCCTACGCAACAACTGTATTCTACTTGATATCGTGTAGAGCCATCGAGGTAAACCGGAGGCGAAAATAGCCAATCGTCGGCATCTTCGACTGCACTTGATATATAGCGCATACATCCTCCAAACCGCTCGTCGCTAAGATGCCATGTTACGCCGTCGGCATTGCGGTCGTTGATAGTAAAGAAACCTATGCCATCCATAAAGTTGTGTGTAAAAGGAAAGTGAGCCGTTCCTGCTACAATTTCCTTTTGCACTGCATGTCCTGGACCTTTATCATTAGCCACTATCACAGCGTAGGTGTAGTTGTCTATAATGTCTACCGTATCGTTATATGATATTACGATACCCGTGTCGGGGTGTGCGATAGTGTGTATAGGCTTGTCATTGCGGTATATAACAAGTTCGTCGAGTTGTGCGAGGGGTGCTCCGTTTGCGCAATACGACGGGGTCTTGCATGCTATGTTCACAACATGTGGAGTTCGGTGGTCGCTTGTGAGAGTCATATTCTCTACGCCATTGGGGATAGAGGCTTCTCCACAAACATCGAGAAACAAACTGTCGAGATACAGCATGTGGCGATTGGCCGGACTTGTACAATGTACATAGAGGTGGTATATACCCTCGGTGTCGACTGTAAACCGTACATTGTATCGTGTGCTCTCCTTGCTGTCGATATGCCGAGTTGGGAGCAATGTTTGCGTCTTTGTAAGGTCTGTATTGGGAGCAATACCCACCGAAAATTCCTCTCTATACGAGTCGCTGCCGGCATGAAAGTATAATTGAGCCTCATAGTCAATGCCGGTAGTAAGTCTTACAGGATGCAGAAAGATATAATCATCGGCCGCATTGTATCTGTTATAGCGATATTGCATGCTATACTTGTCGGGTAATGTTTCAAGGAGTCCCCATGTAGAGCCATCATTGTTGGCATCCACAACAGCTATTTCCGATAGTTGTTGTTCATCCCAAGAGGTAATGGTGTAGGGCAAATCGGCACAGTCGAGACTATGAGTATTACACTCATGAGTAGCACCTTGCACAACAATCCCCATGAAAAAGACTATTATTATGCACAAATATTTCAGTATATTATTCACTTGCCCAATAACGATATCTGTCAATAGTAATTTGTGGTACAAAGATAGTGAAAGGTGAGCGAAGAAAAACCAAGTTTACTTGGTATTTCGTCCAAGCCGCATCCTATCTTCTGCAAAGATAGTGAAAGGTGAGCGAAGAAAAACCAAGTTTACTTGGTATTTCATCCAAGTCGCATCCTATCTTCTGCAAAGATAAGGAACAAATGGGCAAAATAAGGCTCATTCTTAATTATTTTGCAATAAATGTTGTATATAAAGAGCCTTCGCTATGCATACAGCAAAATAGATGCAAACAAGTGGGATTAAGAGAGAAATTTATGCTATTTTTGCAAAAAAATTTTTCAATGGATATTGTCATTACATATGTCAATGGATTGGACCCCGAATGGCTCGATAGCTATGCTCGGTATACCCATACGCCTATCCTCGAAAAACGATTTAGGGATTGGGGTACGCTACGGTATTTGTTGCGTGGTATTGCCGAGAATATGCCTTTCGTAGGCAAGGTACATCTTGTTGTATCGGGCGAGAGTCAGGTGCCCGAATGGCTCAATCGTGATATTGTAAATGTGGTATTGCACAGAGACTTTATCCCGGCCCAATATCTGCCCACATTCAATAGCAATACGATAGAACTGCATCTGCATCGCATAAAAGGTCTTGCTGAAGAATTTGTATACTTCAATGACGATATTTTCCCAATGCTTCCTTGTAAGAAAGAAGATTTCTTCCGTAATGGAAAGGGGGTAATAGGTATAAACTATCATCTGTTGTGGGTAGATATGTTCAAGAAAATATGTCGTAACTCCGACCATGCGGCTCGCAAGGCGTTGGGGCAGAGGCCTCGTCTGTGGTTTATACGTCCACAACATATATGTTCTCCTATGCTGCGCAGTGAGAATGAGAAGGTATACGAGGCTATAAAGAGTGACATACGGGCATCACTTACACCCATACGAACAAGCCGAAATATTACACAATATCTGTTTACCAACTATCTGTATCTCAAAGGTCTGATTATCAATCGCCGACAACCCCGCCGTCACTTCTCGATGGGTGTGGCAAGCCCCGGCAGAATAAAAAAATTTCTACTGAACCCCGATAGAAGGCTCGCCTGCATAAACGATGTGCGACTCAGTGACGAGCGGTATAATGAAATGCGAGAAATGATGCTTACATCTTTTGAAACACGTTTCCCCCAAAAGTGCAAATATGAAAAATAACTCTCCTATAGATGCTGTGATAACATGGGTGGATGGAGATGATCCTCGCCACCGAAGCAAAAGAGAAAAATATGGTAATGTAAAGATGCTCACTACCGACGATGTTGCCGGTAGCACGCGCTATACAAGCGTGGGCGAGATATTGTATTGTGTGGCATCACTCAACCGTTATGCTCCATGGCTTAACAAAATATATATTGTAACCGACGAGCAAAATCCTCATGTAGATGCTTTTCTCGACAAGTACTTTCCTGACGGACACATCCCGGTAGAGATTGTCGACCACAAAACCATTTTTCGCGGGTATGAAGAGTATCTGCCCACATTCAACTCCATTTCTATAGAGAGTATGACTTGGCGTATACCCGGGTTGAGTGATCGTTTTATAGAATTTAATGACGATCTCATTCTTGCAGCCCCCACCACGCCCGAAGACTTTTTTACGCCCGTAGGTCTGGTGTGCTATGGCAAGCCCTATAGTATGTTGTGGGCAAGATTCAGTCGTCTGTTTACCTATCGTAAAGATGGTACTAAAAAGATTACATTCAAGCAGACCATGTGTAATGCCGCCACGCAGCTCGGACGCCACTTTTCGATGATAAAGATTTATCATACGCCCAAAGCATTACTCCGCAGTTTCTATGAGGAGTTTTTCACAGCGCACCCCGATATTTTGCGTAATAACATTTGTCACCGTTTTCGCAATGTCACGCAATACAATCCGCAAGAGTTGCAATACCTTACTCTCTATCGAGAGGGACGTTGCGAGTTGCGTAGGGCAAACGATAACTTGCTGTACATGAAGCCTAATAATAACAAGGAGTATGTTGATGAGAAGTTGGATATGTTTGTGCGTAACAGTCACCACAAATTTGCTTGCATAAATTCGCTTGACCAAGCCACAGAGCAGGAGCGTGTGAAGATAATCGAGTGGATAGAGCGTCGCATAGGACTCAAATCGTAGAATATCTCTATACCCTGCATTGTTCAGAGTGAGCGTGTTTGTATAATTGAAGAGGCAGAACCCGTGTGGATTCTGCCTCTTTTCAGTATCTGTGTTTTAGATATCAGTCGTTGTTGTGACCTTGACCTTCTTCGCGGTTTTCGCGACGCTCGCCACGAAATTCGCGGCGATTGTTGTTGCGACGGTCGCCTCGGTCGTTGCGAGGCTCGCGACGCTCGCGACGCTCGGGCTCTACATAGCCTTCGGGGCGAGGTTGAAGGGCTTTCATCGAGAGACGGTATTTGCCGGTTTTGGGGTCTATCTCAAGCAACTTGACAGTGAGCTCGTCACCCTCTTTGATGCCCGATGTTTCCATGCTTTCGAGGCGGTTCCAGCCAATCTCCGAGATGTGTAGCAGACCATCTTTGCCGGGCATAAACTCGACAAAAGCACCAAAAGCAAGGATAGACTTCACGACACCGGTATAGGTTTCACCTACCTCGGGTTGAGCAACAATAGCTTTGATGCGACGCAATGCTTCGTTGATGGCATCACGACCGGGAGCAGAAATTTCGATGTGGCCTTCGTTCTCAATCTCCTCAATAGTAACAGTAGCACCGCTGGCCTCTTGAATACCTTGGATAATCTTTCCGCCCGGGCCAATAACGGCACCGATAAATTCTTTGGGGATAACCATTGTTTCGATGCGGGGAGCGTGAGGCTTGAGGTCGGCGCGAGGCTCAGCGAGAGTGGCTTCAATCTTATCGAGAATGTGCATACGACCTTCGCGAGCTTGTAACAATGCTTTTTCGAGAATTTCGTACGAAAGGCCGTCTACCTTGATGTCCATTTGAGTAGCTGTGATACCATCGCGTGTGCCTGTTACCTTGAAGTCCATATCTCCCAAGTGGTCTTCATCGCCAAGGATGTCGGAGAGAACGGCATATTTAGAGTTGTCGGTAATCAGACCCATGGCAATACCCGACACGGGTTTCTTGATCTTCACACCGGCATCCATCAGAGCGAGTGTACCGGCACATACGGTTGCCATTGAAGACGAGCCGTTAGACTCAAGAATATCTGAAACGATGCGTACGCAGTAGGGGTAGTTGGCAGGAATCATGCTCTTGAGAGCGCGGTTGGCCAAGTTACCGTGACCAATCTCACGACGGCCGATACCACGTACGGGTTTGGCCTCACCTGTCGAGAAGGGAGGGAAGTTGTAGTGCAACAAGAAACGGTCGTGTCCTTGGTTGAGCACGTCGTCGAGCAACTTCTCGTCGAGTTTTGTACCCAATGTAACGGTAGAGAGTGATTGAGTTTCACCACGAGTGAACACAGCCGAACCGTGAGGGCCGGGGATGTAGTCTACCTCGCACCAGATGGGGCGAATTTCGGTAGTCTTGCGACCGTCAAGGCGTACACCCTCATCGAGTACGCAACGACGCATAGCCTCTTTCTCTACATCGTGGTAGTAACGACGCACAAGAGCCTCTTTCTCTTCACGCTCTTCTTCGCTCATGGCTTCGAGGTACTCCTCGCATACAGCCTTGAAAGCGTCCGAGCGACCATGCTTGTCGGCATTGCCTTGACGAGCAATAGCGTAAGCCTTGTCGTAGCACTTGGCCTTAACATCGGCACGCAACTCTTCGTCGTTTATCTCGTGGCAATATTCGCGTTTTACGGTTGAGCCAACAGCCTCGGCCAACTCTTCTTGTACACGGCAGTGTACTTTGATAGCATCGTGAGCAGTCTTCAAAGCCTCGAGCAAGTCTTGCTCCGAAACTTCGTTCATCTCACCCTCAACCATCATGATGTTGTCGTAGGTAGCACCTACCATCAAGTCCATATCGGCACGCTCCAACTCGGCAAAGGTGGGGTTGATGCGGAACTTGCCGTCGACGCGGGCTACGCGCACTTCAGAAATAGGACCGTTGAAAGGTATATCCGAAACGGCAATGGCAGCAGAAGCAGCCAAGCCGGCCAAAGCATCGGGAATATCTACACCGTCGGCCGAGTACATTGTGATGTTGACAAAAGTATCGGCGTGGTAGTTATCGGGGAACAAAGGACGCAATACGCGGTCGACAAGGCGAGCTGTAAGGATTTCATAATCCGATGCACGACCTTCACGTTTGGTAAAACCACCGGGGAAACGTCCGAATGCTGAAAATTTCTCTTTATACTCTACTTGCAAGGGCATGAAGTCAACGCCCTCACCGGCCTCCTTGGCCGAACATACCGTAGCGAGCAACATAGTGTTGCCCATACGCACTTCTACGGCGCCATCGGCTTGCTTTGCAAGCTTGCCGGTCTCGATGGTAATGGTTCTTCCATCACCTAAATCAATGGTCTTCTTTACGACATTCATAAAATCTTTATTTTCTTTCCGTTAAAAATCGTGCAAAGATACGCAAAGGAGTGCCGAGAACAAAATAAATCGTTCATTTTTTGTCGTATAGTGTGGTTGATTTTTCAATTTCGGGGCTTGATGCACCGCTTTTGCTTGGCCTTATTGTGATTATTGATAAATAGTGAAAAATATTGTGAGATAGATTTGCTATAGTTTGGTTTTAAAATAGTATCTTTGTCCAAATTCATTACATTTGAGGTTATGGATACAATAAAACTGAAGGACCTGACTTTCAGACCCTACATCAGTAGTGCTGAAATTGCTACGGCAGTAAAGAATGTTGCTGCTCGCATTAATGAGGATCTTGCCGGCAAGAGTCCGCTGTTTGTGTGTGTATTGAACGGTGCTTTTGTTTTTGCGGCAGACTTGTTCCGAGAAATAACAATACCCGGTGCCGAAATTACATTCATACGTATGAAATCATATATCGGCACGCATAGTACCGGCGAAGTGCAATTGGTTTCGGGGCTTACAGAGGATATTTCGGGTCGTACAGTTGTTATAATAGAAGATATAGTTGATACAGGCTTTACGCTCAAGCAACTTAAGTCTATCTTGCAAGAGTGTAATCCTGCCGAAATAAAGGTGGCTACGCTACTCTTCAAGCCCGAGTCTCTCAAGTGTGATGTTGCCATTGACTATGTGGCACTGGACATACCCCCGGCATTTATTGTAGGATATGGTCTTGACTATGACGACTTGGGGCGTAACCTCAAAGATATCTATTCGATTGTACAAGATTAATGTAAAAAATAAAGAGATATGAATATCGTGATTTTTGGAGCCCCCGGCTCAGGAAAAGGTACACAAAGTGCATTGCTTATTGAGGAGTATGGCTATTACCATATATCTACAGGTGATGTGTTGCGTGCGCAGATAGCACAAGGTACAGAGTTGGGCAAAATAGCCGACTCGTATATTTCAAAGGGTCAGCTTATCCCCGATGAGTTGATGATTGATATATTGGATGAAGTATTGGCCGAACATCCCGAGAGTGCCAAGGGTGTGATATTTGATGGTTTCCCTCGTACAATTCATCAGGCTGAGACTTTGGACGCATTGTTGGCCAAGCGCAATGGTAAGGTTGACGTTGTAGTGGGTCTTGAAGTTGAGGAAGAGGAACTCATAGAGCGACTTATCAATCGTGGTAAAACATCGGGCCGCAGTGATGACAACTTGGATACTATAAAGAAACGCTTGGATGTGTACAATAACCAGACCAATGTATTGCGAGATCACTATAAGTCTCAGGGTAAGTATGAGGCTGTACATGGTATGGGTAGCATTGAGAGTATCTTTGAGAATATCAAGACACTTATTGAGAAACATCGTAGTCGTTAAGTAGTAAATAGGTGCCAGATATGGCATGGATCGTTGTTGATGTATAGTGTGCTAACGGTGCGTGTCAATAATCTACGATACTGTGGGGTGAATTGTGTTTTGTCTCTTTCACCTCTTGATGTGAGTCGTGAATGTGCGGTTGATGTTGTGTTTCTTATACGCTACGACTTACTAATGAAATGAACGGATGTAAAAAGATAATGTGGAGGCTGCAAGATTTTGCGGCCTCTGTTATTATTTTGTGGAGCTACTGTTTGTATCAGATGTTCTGTTTGGCTTGATTATTTGCGAGATTTTGCTGTAGCTCTGTGGTGAAATTGCTGTGCTTTCTGATGTATTGCAAAGCTGCATGTGCTGCCACTTGTTGAGCCTCTTTCTTGGTATAGCCACGACCTTCGCCCAATTGTCGGTCGGCAACCAATACACGTGCATGAAATATAGGGTTGTTGTGCTCGTCGGTCGAGATGTCGTCAATGTCGAAGGTGTAGGGTACGTGAAGATGTTGACACCATTCAATAAGTCGAGACTTGAAGTTGACCTCTTGGTGTGCCAGCTTCTTGATGTCTATATGTTTTAGGATAATACGTTCTTCAACCACTTTTCGGCATTTGTCAAATCCTTGGTCAAGATATATGGCTCCAATGAGGGCTTCGAGAGCATTGCCGTATGTGTTGTTGTTGTGAGATTGCGAGTGGATGGTTACTTCGACAATCTTATCGAGTCCCATGTTCAATGCTATATGGTTGAGAGTCTCGCGTTGAACAATTTTTGAGCGTGTTTTTGACAAGAAACCTTCGTCTTGGTTGTTGAATGTCTTGAATATTAAATCCGATGCAACTGCACTGAGGATAGCGTCTCCGAGAAATTCCAATCGCTCGTTGTTTCCGCCTTCGTGAGACTTTCGTCTCATAGAACGATGTCGGCAGGCTTGTTGGAAGAGTGTTATATCGTTGGGGTAAAATCCCAATAAATCGTAGAAAATACGATAAGGTTCTTGACGGTGTTTCGCCAAGAACCTTATGCGTTTATAGATAGATTGAAACACGTTATTTCTCAAATCTTTTCAATATAACGCATGCATTGTGACCACCAAAGCCAAAGGTGTTTGACATGACAGCCCGTAGTTCGCGTTTCTGAGCTTTGTTAAATGTAAAGTTGAGATTGTAGTCAATCTCTGGGTCGTTGTCGCCTTCTTCGTGGTTGATAGTAGGAGGAACGATACCGTTTTCCATTGCTTTAATACAGAGTACAGCCTCAAGAGCACCGGCAGCACCCAGTAGGTGACCTGTCATAGACTTGGTAGAACTGATATTGAGTTTATAAGCATGCTCGCCAAAAACTTCTTTGATGGCTTTAGCTTCCGAAATATCACCTACAGGAGTAGATGTGCCGTGAGTGTTTATATAATCAATATCTTCGGGTTGCATCTCGGCATCTTCGAGAGCATTGCGCATAACAAGTTTTGCACCCAAGCCTTCGGGGTGAGTAGCAGTGAGGTGATAAGCATCGGCTGCAAGTCCACCACCTGCAATCTCGGCATAAATTCTGGCTCCGCGAGCCAAGGCGTGTTCCATTTCTTCGAGAATAAGGCAACTACCACCTTCGCCCATAACAAATCCATCGCGAGAGCCACTGAAGGGGCGCGATGCAGTTTGAGGCGAATCGTTGCGAGTAGAGAGAGCGTGCATCGAGTTGAAACCTCCTACACCAGCGGCGTAGATAGCGGCTTCGGCACCACCCGATATGATTACATCGGCTTTTCCTAAGCGAATGTAATTGTAGGCATCTATCAGAGAGTGGTTGGATGAAGCACATGCCGAAACAGTGCCGAAGTTGGGGCCGTGAAATCCATATATCATAGATATCTGTCCTGCTGCTATGTCGGCAATCATCTTGGGGATGAAAAAGGGACTATAGCGAGGGCCTCTTTCGGGGTGTAATGCGTAGTTGGTAACTTCTTGCTCGAATGTTCCCAAGCCACCAATACCGGCTGCATATATAACACCGGCACGTTCTCGGTTGATTTTCTCTACATCTATGCCAGAGTCTTCCATGGCCTCTTTTACCGCTGCGATAGCATATTGTGCAAAGAGATCGAGCTTACGCGCATCTTTGATGTTGTCAAAGTAATTGAGCGGGTCGAAGTTCTTTACTTCGCAGGCAAATTGAGTCTTAAACTCGCTGGCATCAAAATGTGTAATAGGCCCAGCTCCACTTACTCCATTGATCGCGGCGTTCCATGTATCTGTAACGTTGTTGCCCAATGGCGTAATTGAACCCAGACCTGTTACTACAACTCTTTTGAGTTCCATAAATTATTTTTCGGCAAGAGCCTTTTCGATGTGTTCGATAGCTTCGCCTACAGTGGTAATTTTTTCTGCTTCCTCATCGGGAATTTTGATATCGAATGTGTTTTCGAAATCCATAATCATTTCTACTGTATCGAGTGAATCGGCACCCAAATCGTTGGCGAAGCTAGCTTCGTTTGTAACGGCAGACTCGGGACGACCCAAACGTTCTGCGATGATTGATCTTACTTTTACTGCAACTTCAGACATAGTTTTTCTTTTTTTAATGAATTAATAAGAAGTTTTCTTCAAAAAAATGCTGTGCAAAGAAAATGTATTTTGACGAATAATTTGCTATTTCGGCATAAGAAAATGCTTTTTATTGCACAATCATATATGTATTGTGCATTGTTTTGCAACTATTTTCACTTTTGTGGCGCGTTATCCGCAATAGCCTTTGGCCCGTAGGCGTGTTACTGTTTGGCTATTTTATTGGGCGTTATAGTTTAAGATATTGATGTTGCTGTCGGCTTTGTCTTGTACGGCAACAGGTTTGTTGCTGAAGATGTATACTTCCGAGAGGCTTTCGTTGTTATTGTTGGTATAATTGATGGTGTAGGCCGATGCTATAACCTCTTCGGCTTTTCGCTCGCTGTATGCTTGTATGAGGGGTGATTGACTGGCATAGCCATTGAGGGTGAGGGCAAGGGTTTGTTCGTAGTCGGCTTGCAGGTTCTCGGCATCGCGGGTGAATGAGTAGCTGCGACTGCAGTCGAACTTGAGGTACTCTTCGTGCGTCGAGGGGAGTTTCTGTGCGGCTTTAAGGTAACCGTCTATCTTGCTCTTGTATTTAATGTCGTTGCCATATTGGCGTTTGGCGGCTTCGTATTTCTTCATGTAGTCTTGGTGACGAAGGATGTTGGCTCGCTCGTCTTTTTCGCAATCTTCGAGTTTTTTCTCCCAAGCGAGTTTTTTCTCGTCAAGCAGGTTTTGATATTCTTGAACCATGGAGTTGGTGATATATGCAATGCTATCGGCAACAGTGATGTCTTGTAGGTGTACTATTGTGATGTTTTCTTTGTCGCCAATGTTTGCTCCGGAGTATTCTACAAAGGCGTCGATGTAATCTTGTTGCGAGTTTTGTCCGGCACATGATGCGAGGAGTGCAGTGCATGCAATAGCAAATAACTTTTGAATTTTCATATTTTTATCTTTTTGGGGTTTGTGTTTGATAGTTTGATTTCAGAGCGCAAAACTACGGTTTTTATTTGAATTAATAAATAGATGACAAAAAATTTGTAGTTTTGCACATGATTATGAAGAATATAAAAGAGTCTGTAAAGAGATATTTGGAGCGACATGGATATGGCTCGATGCAGTGTCGTGCTGCACTTATAGATATGGATGGTGTGTTGTATGATTCTATGCCCAATCATGCCGAGGCTTGGTATCGTACAATTGCTCCGTTGGGTATTTCTTGTACGCGAGAGGATTTCTTCCTGCTCGAAGGCAGTACTCGCACGCGTACAATAAATATGTTTTATAATAGAGCGTATGGGTATGATGCCCCGGAGGAGGTTTCGCTGGCGTTGTATGACGAGAAAGTACGCCAGTTCAGGGCTCTCGGCGAGGCCTCGCGTATGCCCGATGCCGATAAGATGATTGCTGCGTTATTGGCTCGTGATGTGCGCACTGTGCTTGTTACGGGGTCGAGTCAGGGTACATTGCTCGAACTGCTCGATGTAGACTATCCCCGTGCTTTTAATATGCCATATCGTATTACGGGTGAGGATGTGAAGCATGGCAAGCCTTCGCCCGAACCTTATTTGATGGGGCTGCAACGTGCGGCTGTAGAGCCTCACGAGGCAATAGTGATAGAAAATGCACCGCTGGGTGTAGAGTCGGGGGTGGCTGCCGGAGTATTTACCGTGGCTGTCAATACGGGTCCTATCTCGGCCAAGGCTCTATATGATGCAGGGGCCGATATAGTGTTTGACTCGATGCCTCACTTTGCCGCTCATGTTGCAGAATTGATTGAGATTGTCAATACCACGAAGTTATGAACGAAAACGTAGTTTTTACCAATCATATAGATGATACACTCAATCATTTGTGTGATGTCGGGTGTTACGATAGATATTTTGTTCTATGCGATAGTAATACATGCAATTGTGTGTTGCCTCGTATAGCAGTGCCATGTATAGCACATGCCGAGGTGATAACCATCAATGCCGGAGAAGAGGCCAAGAGCTTAGATACGTTGCGTTATGTGTGGAACGAATTGAGTACTCGGGGAGCTACTCGTCATTCGCTACTTGTCAATGTGGGAGGTGGCATGGTGACCGACCTCGGTGGTATGGCGGCGGCAACATTCAAGCGTGGGATAGATTTTGTCAATATTCCTACGACATTGTTGGGTGCGGTAGATGCAGCAGTAGGAGGTAAGGTAGGCATTAATTTCGCCGGTCTGAAAAATGAAGTGGGCGTTTTTGCCTCTCCTCGCATGGTGATTGTTTCAACTTTGTTCTTTGACACACTTCCTTGTAGCGAACTTTTATCGGGGTATGCCGAGATGCTGAAACATGGATTGATAGATGGAGACAGGCATTATGACGAACTGCTCAAATTTGATATTACCCATTACGAAGCCGATAGATTGTTGTCGCTGTTGCGATACTCGGTGGGGGTGAAACAGCGTATAGTGGCACAGGATCCGCACGAAAAGGGGTTGCGTAAGGTGCTCAATCTGGGACATACGGTAGGGCATGCTATCGAGAGTCATTCGCACCAACACGGTCGTGCCGTAGCGCATGGATATGCAGTGGCGTGGGGGCTGGTGTGCGAACTCTCTATTGCGCATAGGGTTTTGTCGTTTCCTTCGGCTGTGATATACGATTTGGCTCGTTACGTCGAGCAACACTACGGTGCGTACGTTATTACTTGCGAAGATTATGACGAATTGATGGCTCTTATGCGCCATGATAAAAAGAATATTGGTGAAGAAATAAACTTCACCCTCTTGCGCCAAATAGGCGATTGTGTCATAGATAACTATGTGCAGCGTCAAGAAATAGAAATTTCTTTGGATTTTTATCGCGATCTTTTTCATCTGTAAATAAAGGTGTTATATAATATCGATAAAATTTTTTGAAAAATTTTTATCAAAATCGCTTGCAGAAATAAAAAAAAGCCTTACCTTTGCATCACCTTTTCAGACGGGGTGTAGCTCAGCCCGGTTAGAGTACACGTCTGGGGGGCGTGTTGTCGCTGGTTCGAATCCAGTCACCCCGACCGAGCAATGTAAGAGTCAAGCAATCGCTTGACTCTTTTTTTATATCTATCTGATGCTATCTTAAGGGGCTCGGGCGGGCTCAGTCGTAGAACCCGGTGGGGAGCGAAAAAATCATGCAAAAATTGGGCTCAGTCGTAAAAGATGTGTCGTGAGGATTTACAGGATTGATGTGTCAATTTATTCGAGCATAATATTTATCTTTACGCTATGAAAACAGATAAATTGCGGAGTGTATGAAACGTTATATTTCCATTCTTTTGTTTTTGGCTGTTTTGCGCATGGGTGTCAATGCTCAGAGTGTAACCGACTATCGTTTGTTGTTTGACAAATGTGACGTGGGTAGTGGTGCGCTCAGGGTTGAGTGTGCATTTACCATTGACTTTGCGGGACAAGATTCTCTCAAACTTGACTTTGGAGGCAACTTTGAAGAGATGGCAGTAGATGAGTTGATTGTTGCACCGGATTCTATTCGCTATGCCTTTGACCCGCTTGCCAAGCGTATTACTTTCTATCGTACAGGCGATGATGTGGTGCGAGTAGAGATGGAGTATATCTTTATGAATCTTACATCGGTGTTTATGTATAACGATAAGGGAGCCGAGGTGTGGGAGTGTATTTACACCGATGCAGCAGAGTTTTACTATCCTATGCACCGAGGAATGTCTTATCGAGGTGAAGTGCGGTTTGCTGTTCCCCACTCAATGCATGTGGTGTCACAAGGAGGCAGCGATGCGACTCAATGGCAGTCGTTCGATAGGTGTGTGGCTCTTAACTTTGCTTTTCTCGGCAAGTTGCAGTATGAAATGAGCACAATGCAAGGCAACTATCATTGCGATGTATATCAGTTGAAAGGTCGGCAGGCCGATGAGGGCAGGTATAATGAGTTGTGCCGACTCGTTGAGCTTGCTTTGCAATGGTTTGAGACCGAGTATGGTGAATCCTATGTTTGCCTGCAATGGGGTGTGCATGACTATCCCGCCTTTGTATTTCACAGTGGCAATGCTTCTTTCAATAGGTATAACATGGGCTTTATATCGGCCTCGCAAGAGAAATTTGCCACGTACCCCGACATATATCCCCTCATACACGAAATAGGCCACCGGTGGATGGGCGAGTATTCGATGTTTATAGACAGTGGTACACGGGGGTATGCCTTTGTTATGGAGACGCTCAATGAGTTTATGACAATGCAGTGTATCAAGGATATTGAAGGTGTTGCAGTGTATGACAGGCTTATAGAGGAGTGTCGGGCAGCATGGAAAAAGATAGAAGGTACGGAGCGTGATGTTCACCCTGTTGATGTGGTGAAAAACAACAATATTCCTGTAACCTATCGCAAGGGAGTTGTGATGTTAGACAGCATTGCTCGCCAAGTGGGTTATGACAAGGTAAGAGAGACGATTGTGCGGTTTTATCATGAGTGTAAGGGTAAACCTTGCTTGCAGTATGAAGATTTTGAGCGGATGTGCGACTTTTCGCTCTGACCTGGGTGCTTGATAAGCGGTGTAATGTTTCGGCGTATATAGCTTCATAGCTTATATAGAATACCGAATAATGGGAATAATGACAGGCTGCGAAAAAAAGTTTGACGATATTTTTGGTTTATAAAATAAACTTGTTTATATTTGCATTGCGATAGAGAATAAATCTCCCGCAGAGACAGATATTATTCTTATAAAGTGTAGGTATATTGATAAACCCCAAAGAGTTATGGAAAAAGAACAATTTGAAGAGAAAGAGAGCATCGAGCTTATAGCCGATATGATAGCACGCACCAAGCATCGCTTGTGTATAGGAGATGGCAATATCATGTTGTTGTGGGGTTATCTGGCTGTGGCAGTAGCTCTATTGGTGTGGGTGCTACTTGTTGTGTTGCAGCATCCCGCTGTTAATTGGTTGTGGTTTCTTATATGGATTATAGGCGGAAGCATCACCCCCAAGTTGGCACGTAAGAGTCGCGACAAGAGTGGTGTGACGAGCTACGTAGACCGTGTCAGCAACAGTGTGTGGTCGCTTGTAGGATGGTGTTCTATAATTGCCACATTTATGTGTTTGGGATTTATGCTCTTTGCCGCAAAAGATTGTTGGGGGGTTATGATGGTTTTTGCACTATTGATTGTCGGGATGGCCGAGGCTGTGCAGGGTATAGTGCTTCAAGAACGCTCGCTGATAGTAGGAGGTGCTGTAGGTGTGGTGTGTGGTATATTTATAATGTGCTGTTTGGTGGGAGGTATTATGCTCTATGCGCACTGGTGTATGCCACTGTTTATTCTCGCTTTTGTGGCAATGATGATAGTACCCGGCCATATAATAAATCATAAAGCCAAGAAGTAGAGATGAAAGAACTTAATGCCTTGTTACACTCTCAGTTGCGATTGGCAGTAATGTCTATATTGATGAATGTTGCCGATGCCGACTTTGTCTATATAAAGGGTATTACCGGTGCGACAGCCGGCAACTTGAGTGTGCAACTCGACAAGTTGTCGTCGGCTGGGTATATCGAGGTGAAGAAAGAGTTTGTGGGTAAAAAGCCTCGCACAACATGTGCTATCACAACTCTTGGCAGAGAGGCTTTTTGCGAATATGTCGAGGCGTTAAAAGAGTATATAAAGCTGTAATGAAACTCTATACGGATGAGGCTGTGTCGAACAAATTTGCGACACAGCCTCATCTGTATTATGTATAGTCCCGAAATTGTTGTTTACAAAGCAGGGTGGCACTCCATGCCGAAGGCTTCGGCTACACCGGGGAATGTTACCTTACCGTCAACAACGTTGAGACCCTTGGCAAGACCGGCATCGGCGCGACAAGCTGCTTCCCATCCCATATCGGCCAACTTGATAGCGTAGGGGAGTGTAGCATTGGTGAGGGCAAGCGTAGATGTGCAGGGCACAGCACCGGGGATGTTGGCAACACAGTAGTGTACTACACCGTCAACCTCAAAGATTGGCTCGGCGTGAGTTGTGGGGTGAGAAGTCTCAAAGCAACCACCTTGGTCGATGGCAACGTCTACGAGTACACTGCCGGGACGCATCAACTTGAGCATATCGCGTGTGATGAGGTGGGGTGCTTTTGCTCCGGGTATGAGTACAGCACCGATGACGAGGTCGGTTGTAGGCAATTCTTGTTCGATATTGTAGCGAGAAGAGAAGAGTGTCTTAACATTTTTGGGCATAGTCTCGCTGAGGTATCTCAATCGAGGCAATGAGATATCGCACAAAGTAACATCGGCTCCGAAGCCGGCTGCGATAAGAGCAGCGTTGGTACCAACGATACCACCACCCAATACCAATACTTTGGCAGGCTTAACACCCGGCACACCACCGAGCAACACACCGCGTCCGCCTTGGGGTTTCTCCAAGAAACGAGCACCTTCTTGAGCTGCCATACGTCCGGCTACTTCGCTCATAGGAATGAGCAGGGGCAGACCACCGTTGCGGTCAACAACAGTTTCGTATGCCAAGCAGGTTGCTCCGCTCTCCAACATCGCCTCGGTAAGTTCTCTGTCGCAAGCGAAGTGGAAGTAAGTAAAGAGAAGTTGACCTTTGCGAACAAGCTTGTACTCCTGTTTGATAGGCTCTTTTACCTTGATAATCATCTCGGCAATTGCATATACATCCTCGATTGTAGGTAGGATGGTAGCACCGGCTGCAGCGTAGGCTTCATCGGGAAATCCACTGTTTTCACCGGCTGTGTGTTGTACATATACTGTGTGGCCGTGTGCGATAAGCTCTTTGGCACCGGCGGGGGTTAAAGAAACACGATTTTCGTTGTTCTTAATTTCTTTGGGAATACCAATAATCATAGATGTGTTAGAATTAGGGTTTTTATGTCGGCGTCAAAGATATGAAAATAAAATTGAGAAATAAAAATAGAAAAAAGATTTTTTTTGTGATATGTAGCAAAAAAATATCATAAATATGCCGTGATATATTACGAACTGTGTATATTTGTGAAGATTTAGTAATATAGATATGAATATACGGCCGGCTTTTTTGTATGAATTGGATGCCATCATGGCAATATTTGACGCAGCAAAGGCTTATATGTATAGCGAGGGTAATACGTCGCAGTGGGGCGATGATTATCCGCCTCGTCAACTCATTGCCGATGAAATAGCTTTGGGACAATTGTATGTTGTGGAAGGAGACTTGAGCCAATTGGTTGCAGTCTTCTCGTTTGCTGTTACGGTTGAGCCTACTTATGCTGTTATTGATGATGGTGCATGGCATTATGACGAGCCCTATGGGGTAGTGCATCGTTTGGCATCAAATGGTAGGGTCGGAGGCATTGCCGATTATTGTTTTATGTGGTGTAAGAATCGTTGTAATTATCTGCGTGTAGATACACATTGCGACAATGCAACAATGTTGCGCGCCATAGAGCGACAAGGGTTTGTGAGAAGTGGTATTATTACCCTCTCACGCAATGGGGAGAAACGTATAGCCTTTGAATGGCATAAATAATATTTAATAGAAAATTGAATGAAAATGAAGGAGATTGTTATTACCCCTTACGGTGGTTTGGCAAACAGAATGAGGGCCCTAAATGCGGCCATAGAGTATGCCAAGGCCGAGGGTGCTCGATTGCAAGCCGTGTGGTTTTGCAACAGCGAGCTGAATGCGCCGTATGATGCGCTATTTACCCCCCCGGTTGAAGCAAATTGCGCTGAAAATGAGATTGTTACAATAAGAAATGGTAGCTTCTTTGACCGCTTTTTGTATCGGTCGCCACGCAGGCACACACTGTGGTTGCCTTACCTTATAGCACCACTGTTGTTCGATACACGTATATATTCGCAGGAATTCAAGAGGCTGCGCGAGCAGGGACTGCTTGAGAGTGTTATAAAAAAAGGCAAGCGAGTACTTATAGAGAGTTGTTATGAATTTGGCGATTATTATGCTGCATTGTCAAGAAACTTTGTTCCCGTACCCGATATACTCGATGCTGTAAATGAATATGTCGAAAAGCACTTTACCGGCCATACTGTAGGTATACACATCCGTCGCACCGATAATTGGTTGTCGATAGAGAAGTCGCCTTTGTCACTTTTTATAGATGCCATGCACCGCGAAATAGCCGCTTGTGACGATACCAACTTCTATGTTGCCACCGATGATGAAGCCACAAAAGAGGAGTTGAAAAATATTTTTGGCGAAAGAGTATTGACGCAAAAGACCGATTGCAGTCGCGACAGTATATCGGGCATGAAAGATGCAGTGAAAGAGATGTGGTTACTCTCGCGTACCTCGCGTATTTATGGATGCTTCTATAGTTCGTATTCGGTGATAGCATCTAAATTGACCAATATACCGTTGCAAATATTACAAATCGATGATTAGTTCTTCTCCTGTGATATAATGAGAGCAGGATAATCTTGCGGCGCGTAGTATAATAGCGTGTAGAAAGTTGTGAATGTATAAGAAAAAAACTACATTTGCACATGATTGATATGACCATTGTTGTATGACAGAAGAGAGTTTTGATATACGCAGTAGCCGTTATGGAGACAGTGAGCGGGAGTTTGAAAAGGCTCTGCGCCCATTGTCGTTTGATGACTTCAGCGGACAAGATAAGATTATAGAAAATCTGCGCGTATTTACGATGGCAGCCCGCATGCGCGAGGAACCTCTCGATCATGTGCTGTTGCATGGGCCTCCCGGATTGGGCAAGACTACATTGGCCAACATTATAGCCAATGAGTTGGGCGTGGGTTTTAAGGTAACGTCGGGTCCGGTTCTCGACAAGCCGGGCGACTTGGCCGGCTTGCTCACTTCGCTTGAGCCCAATGATGTGCTTTTCATCGACGAGATACATCGCCTCAGCCCTATTGTAGAGGAGTACCTCTACTCGGCAATGGAGGACTATCGTATAGACATCATGATAGACAAGGGTCCCGGTGCGCGTTCCATTCAGCTTACACTCAGTCCCTTTACATTGGTGGGAGCAACAACCCGTAGTGGCTTGCTCACCAGTCCGTTGCGTGCCCGTTTTGGTATCAATTGTCACATGGAGTATTACGACCATAATGTATTATGCAAGATAGTAGAGCGTTCGTCTCGTCTATTACAGGTGCCATGTACACACGAGGCGGCAGTAGAGGTAGCAATGCGCAGTCGCGGAACGCCCCGTATATGCAATGCTTTGTTGCGTAGAGTGCGAGATTTTGCACAAGTAAAAGGTACAGGTCGTATAGATATAGATATAGCACGTTATGCCTTAGAGGCACTCAATATCGATAAGTATGGCCTTGACGAGATAGACAACAAGATATTGACAACCATTATAGATAAGTTTAAGGGAGGTCCTGTAGGATTGACAACCATTGCTACGGCACTGGGTGAAGACCCCGGTACGCTTGAAGAGGTGTATGAACCTTTCCTTATCAAAGAGGGTTTTATCAAACGCACACCTCGTGGTCGTGAGGTGACCGACCTGGCATACAGCCACTTGGGTCGTTCGCGAGTAGAGTGGGGCGGATTGTTTGGCGATGGAGTATGAGTAGTGGACTGCGGGGCTTGGCCAAGGATACAGTTGTGTATGGTCTCAGTAGCATAGTTGGGCGTTTTCTCAATTGGCTATTGGTGCCAATGTATGTGCGTGTACTTGCTACTCCCGGCGAATATGGTATTGTGACCAATCTTTATGGGTGGACAGCCTTGTTGTTGGCTGTGCTCACATTTGGAATGGAGACTACCTATTTCCGCTTTTCCACCCGTCGCGACGAGCAAGAGCCTATGCGGGTGTATGCCAACTCGCTCATAAGTGTTACTGTTCTTTCGTCGCTCTTTGCACTATTGGGTTTCTTGTTTTTGCGTCCTATCAGTGACTTTCTGGGCTATGCCTCTCACCCCGAGTATGTGGGTATGCTCATCTTTATTGTTGCGATAGACGCTATAAGCAGTATCCCTTTTGCTCGACTTCGATGCGAAGAGAAAGCCATGAAGTTTGCCGGCATCAAGTTGGCCAACATCGGGTTGAATATTATGTTCAATATCTTCTTCCTTATAGTGTGCCCTGTTATATATCGCCAAGCACCTCAGGTGATTGAGTGGTTTTATAGACCCGACTATGGTGTGGGGTATATATTGGTGTCGAATGTTATCACATCTATAGTCAATGTGTTGATGCTCAATAAGGAGTTTAGAGGTTTCAGTTATCGCATAGATATGCCTCGTATGAGGCGTATGTTGCCCTATGCCATTCCTATATTGGGTATAAGCGTAGCCGGTATTCTCAATCAATCGGTCGATAAGATATTATTTCCGTTTCTCTTTGCCGACAAGGGCGAGGCCGCAGAGCAATTGGGTATATATGGTGCATGCTTTAAGATAGCAGTGGTGATGGTGATGTTTATACAAGCCTATCGTTATGCCATAGAGCCGTTTATATTCAAACGAAATCGCGAGGCAGATGATCGTAGTAGCAATGCTGTTACGACGCTCTATTTTACAATCTTTTCGTTGTTGATATACTTGGGTGTATCGTTTTATCTTGACGATGTTTTCAAGTACCTTGTTGCACCTGCATACTATGAGGGATTGAAAGTAGTACCCATTGTTATGGCCGGCGAGTTTCTTTTTGGACTCTATTTCAATCTGTCATTTTGGTTTAAGCTCAATGATCAGACCTATTGGGGTACGTGCTTTACTGTTATAGGTACTATCATTACGATAGCGATTATCGTATTTTTTGTGCCTATCTATGGATATATAGCATGTGCATGGGCAACAGTGGCATGCAATGGTGTGATGCTTATGTTGAGTTATACCATAGGGCGCAAGCGTTATCCGGTAGCCTATCCCTTACGCAAGATGGGTGGATATATTTTGTTGACAGTCGTGATATTCTCTTTGGGTATGTTTGCACCCATAGACCATGCTATGTGGCGAGTCGTGTGGCGCACATTTCTATTATGTGTGTATATGGGTGTAGTTGTGAAAACCGAAGGCTTGTTGCGATTGTTGAAACGATAAAGTGAAATTATAAGGTGCATTTGTACAAAAAAAACGTACCTTTGCGCGACGAAAACATAAAAACGAAAAACTGAAAATGAAAGTAGCTATTGTAGGTGCCAGTGGTGCCGTAGGACAAGAATTCTTGAGAGTGCTCGATGAGCGTAATTTTCCTATCGATGAGTTGCTGTTGTTTGGTTCTTCGCGAAGTGCCGGAACGACATATACTTTCAGAGGTAAGGAGATAATCGTTCGTGAGCTGAAACATAACGATGACTTTAAGGGTGTGGATATAGCCTTTACATCGGCGGGCGGAGACACGTCGCGAGAGTATGCCGAGACTATAACACGCCATGGTGCAGTGATGATAGATAATTCAAGTGCATTCCGTATGGACAGTGATGTGCCGTTGGTTGTGCCCGAAGTTAATGGCGATGATGCGTTGGTGCGTCCTCGCGGTATAATTGCCAACCCCAACTGTACAACCATTCAGATGGTTGTGGCACTGAAGGCTATCGAGAACTTGTCGCATATTACACGTGTGCATGTTGCTACCTATCAGGCGGCAAGTGGTGCTGGTGCATCGGCGATGGCCGAGTTGCAACACCAATTTGAGCAACTTATTGCCGGGGAGAAGCCTACCGTTGAGAAGTTCTACTATCAGTTGGCCTACAACCTCATACCTCAGGTAGATGTCTTTACCGACAATCTATATACCAAAGAGGAGATGAAAATGTATCATGAGACACGCAAAATCATGCACTCGGACGTGAAAGTGAGTGCAATGTGTGTGCGCGTGCCTGTGTTGCGTGCCCACAGTGAGGCTGTATGGGTCGAGACCGAGCGTCACATAAGTGTCGATGAGGCACGTGCTGCATTTGCAGCCGCCGAGGGTGTGGTATTGCAGGATAATCCCGAAGAAAAGTCATATCCGATGCCTCTTGATAAGGCCAATCAAGACCCCGTATACGTGGGTCGTATACGTGAGGATATTACCAATCCTAACGGGTTGACATTCTGGTTGGTAAGCGATCAAATCAAGAAAGGCGCGGCTCTCAATGCTGTGCAGATTGCCGAGTATCTTATCAAGAAGGGTGATATAAAGTGAGCTTTATGCCCGAGTAACAGATAATGAGGGCGACTCTTTGGAATGGAGTCGCCCTCATTGTGTATTGTGTAATGAGGTATAATGGACAAAAGTGGTTGGTAAAACCTTGTATAATTCATTAAAATACAGATGTTTATGATACCTTTGATGAAACGCGTTTCATCAAAGGTATTTTTTATGCAAAAAACAAGAAGAAAAAGATGTCCGGAATGTGGTTTTTTAAGTACACAAAAATGGGGCAAACGAAACGGTCATCAACGTTATAAATGCAATAATTGTGGTAGTCTATTTAGCGCATCTCGTAAGGATGTCTCACAACAAAATAGATTTGTGTGGTTTGAATGGTGGATACTTCGCAAGCAAACGATTATGGAAATAAGTCAAATGAGCGGATATTCAGAGAGAACATTGCGGAGATGGTTTGATGATTACTTAAAATCATATCCGCAATGGGAGATACAACGCAGAGAAAAAGTAAATCTGTTGATAGACGGAACATGGTTTCCCAACAAGCTTTGCTTGGTAGTTTTTCGCGATGAAAACATAAAAACAACACTGTTCTATCGATTGACGGATAATGAGTGGGAGGATGAGATTTATGAGGATCTGGTAAACATCCAAAACTTGGGTATAGAGATAGAGAGTGTTACCAGCAATGGCGGTCGCAACATCATTAAATCAGTTAAACGAGCCTGCCCTCAAGCCAAGCGACAGCGTTGCCTTGCCCACATACAAAGAGAGTGCCTAACATGGCTTACAAGGCATCCTAAAAGC
>JAFXAB010000013.1 GCA_017522135.1 Bacteroidaceae bacterium | reverse complement strand
TCCCATCCCGAACAGAGAAGTTAAGCCCGGTCACGCCAATGGTACTGCGCAAGTGGGAGAGTAGGCAGCCGCCACTTAAATCGCCTCGACAACAAACGTTGCCGAGGCGATGTTTTTTTGTATACCTGCCACATATCTCCCACACACCACTACGCCTTGCTCACATGCCACCTGTCGGCATCACTCACCAAGGTAGAGCAGCAGTGCTGCAATCACGTGCCGCAGGTATGTGTGCAATGTTTCTTTACGCTACTACGGCGTGTCTGTGTGTGTGTGACGTCTTTATATCGTGTAAGACACCCTGTGTGGTAGATGCAAAAATTAGTTGTTTAGTTGTTTTTCTTTTCGCTTGCTTGATAAACAATTTGGTCAAGAATAATGGGAATATCTTCTTGCTTGATGCCGGCGTCTATGAGTTCTTGAGTGTCGTGCTCAAAGTTTTGTGTAAAGCGTTTTATGTCGTTTCCGTCAGCTTCTATGCTTTGCAGATATAGATTTATTGCTTCGCGTATATTTCCGCGCACCCATGCCACGTGTGCTGCATTGAGGTAGTCGGGTGCAGTGGGAGTCGCGGAAAGAATTTTCTGATACCAGCTTGCAGCTTGCTCATACTTACCGGCAAGGAATGAGCACCATGCTATAGGGCGTCGTGCCTTTGTACCTTTGCTATCGAGATAATCGACCTTATAGTAGTAGCTGAGAGCTTTGTCGTACATCTTTTGTTCGAGGTAGCAGTGACCTATGTTAAGGTTTATAGAGAGGTTTTCGGGGTCGATATCGTTGGCACGTATAAAGTAGTCGAGTGCTATATCGATTTTTTTGAGGTTGCGGTAGCATATAGCTATGTGCCTGAGAGTCCACACGTTGTTGGGCTTGATAAGGTCGGCTTTGAGATATAGTTCCAATGCCTCGTGATAGTTGTTTAATGTCTGGTGACAGTAGGCGTACTTCTGAAATAGCTCGCTATCGGTATAATTGTTATGCGATAGGATGTCGAATATTTGTACTGCGTCGTTGTAATATTGATTTTTGAAGAGATATTCGCCCAATGACTTCAGAAGTTTCTCTTCATGTGTTATGTGAAAAATGTTTCTTATTTGCAACAATTCGTTGAGCGGGATGCTGAATATATCGAGAAACTCGCTGCGACGTGGATGTAATTTGATGAGTCGGTATAGGTCTTGTATATAGCGATTGGATATGCTTTCGCGTTCACGACTTTTTTTGTATAGTTCGGCCTTGGCATCTTCTTCCATCTGTGCATTTTCGGTGCGAAATTGCGATGCCATCATTTGTCGTTGTTCGATGGGAGCGTGTGCCAATGATAGGCAGAATGAGTACTTGTCGCTATTGCAAAGAAAGCCCGATGAGCGGAGTATATCGGCGAAGCGTTTGCCCCATTCTTCTGTACCTAAGGCGTCGTACACCGCACTATGGTTGGTAACAAAAGGTACTAACCAATTGGCAAGACTGTTGAAAAAAGAAAAACCCTTGAGATGAGCAAATGTGCTCATGAATACGTCAGCCCCTTGCATTTGCAGTTCGTTGAGCTCCATGAGATTGTCTGTTACTCCGGTTTGTTCCAATAGCTCTTGCCATTCGGGGTTTTGCTCTAACGACTCTATTTCGTTGAGTGCATCATCTTCCTTGATTTTTTTGTATAGTGAGGGGCTTATTTTCATCATTTTGGGCAGTATCTCTTCGGTCATTTTACGTGATATCTTTTCGGTATCGCGACTGCGTATAAATTGGAAGAGAATATTGCGTGTGTCTAAGTTGAATTGTCCGTTGTCGTGAAGCAATGACAAACGATTACCAAGATTGGCATACAAATGCAGTCGGGGGTGGTAGTGTAAGACGGATATTAGTACCCCGCTGAGTGCCCTTATTTGTACTTCCGGACTGTCGTGATGTAGGTATGCGTCAATGAGTATATCAATCATAGTTTCGTCAAAGCTATGGATGATATTGAGCGTTATGGCCGAAACGACCATTGCCGAAACCGACTCGGGTAAATGGTGCGGTTGCAGAGCATCGCGCAGTGTGGCATAGTCGTCGGTATGGGTTGGGAAGTTGGTCCATATTTTATCAAAGAAATCTTCGGCGTTGTGCTCGACTTCCTTGCGCTTGGGTATGATCGATTTGTTGTCATGTATGAGCTCGCTGAGCGAAAGTTCGTTTACGCTGTTGTCCAATGCCGAGTAAAGTTGCGATAAAGTTTTGTTGGCAATGCGATGTGACTTACGGGTTGTATAGTATAGCGTCATATCACAGTTTACACGTAGTTTGTCGCATATAACATCGGTAAGATGGTATGTAGCTGTGATAAGATGATTGTATACATGTGTACGCTTGGGATCAATAATTCCGTCCAACAAGTATTGTATCATGTATCGGTACGATGTTTCCAGGTCGTTCAGCTTGGTGTCGGCATCCCATTCTTGCAATTGTGCCGAGAGCATACGTAAGCGCGCAAAGGCCTTTTGTAGGTGGCATTGCTTCAATGCATTGTATATATATTGCTGCGATTCGGTAATTTCTTTGGATAGCATAAGAACCTTATTAATCTTTATACTATAAACATTATTGAATGTTTATATTTCGGTAGGTTGTGATGAGTTCGTTTTTATTAACCACTTTTATGTCGTAAAGTTAATGAAATTCTAAAAAATTACTATCTTTACATCCAAAAAAAAGGATAAATATGTTTTCAGGAATAGTAGAAGAGGCTGCAACGGTAAAGGCATTGCGTACCGAGCAGGGAAATTTGCATTTGACACTGAGTTGCTCATTTGTCAATGAGTTGAAAATAGATCAGAGTGTGGCGCACAATGGCGTGTGCCTCACAGTGGTGAGTATAGATGAAGATACCTATACCGTAACAGCGATAAAGGAGACGCTTGAGCGCTCAAACTTGGGTATGTTGAAGGAGGGCGATAAAGTAAATCTTGAGCGCAGTATGGTGATGAATGGTCGTCTTGATGGTCATATCGTGCAAGGCCATGTAGACCAAACTGCTATTTGCCGAGAAGTTACGGAAGCCGATGGAAGTTGGTACTATACGTTTGAGTATGAGCTCGATCGCGAAATGGCACGTAGAGGATACTTTACAGTAGACAAAGGCTCGGTAACAGTAAATGGAGTGAGCCTTACGGTATGCAATCCCACCGACAATACTTTCCAGGTAGCCATCATACCCTATACACACGACAATACCAATTTCTGTCAAATAGAGGTAGGAACTGTTGTAAATATAGAGTTTGACATTATAGGCAAGTATCTTTCTCGGATGATGCACTTTGCCGATAAATAGACGTGAATATGGAACGATTTTTAGACCTTGCCAAGCGTAGACAGAGCGATCGTGCATTTGACTCCACTCGTGCAGTTGAGCCGGAGAAAATAGCCCGTATACTTGAGGCAGCGCAGTTGGCTCCGTCGGCTTGCAATGCCCAACCATACCGAATTATTGTGGTTGACGACCCGGAACTGAAAAACCAAGTAGCCGATACGACATCGTCGAAAGTATTGGGAATGAATCACTTTACCAAGCAGGCTCCTGTGCACATGGTTATTGTAGAAGAGAGCCCCAATTTCACATCGGGTGTTGGTGCTGTTGTTAAAGATAAGCATTTTCCTTATATAGACATAGGCATAGTTGCCGCACACATTACGCTTGCAGCAGCCGACGAGGGATTGGGTTCGTGTATCTTGGGCTGGTTTAATGAGAAAAAGTTGCGTGCATTGCTCAATATACCTTCACATAAGCGCATTTTGCTTGACGTAGTGATAGGTTACTCCACACAACCCTTGCGTGAGAAGAAGCGCAAGCACATGGATAAAGTGGTGGGAAATAATAAATATTGATTGTCATTGAATATGAAGCACGCTCTTCTCCTTTTGTTGCTTGCCGTACCTATGTTTATCAATGCACAGGGCAGTGCCTTGAGTGTGCGTCAGAGCAGCACCGAGGCCTTGATGCACAAGGCTGCGACGCAACAGTCGTTGCAGCAGATAGAGTTGCCTCCAGCACAACCGGTAGATACATTATTGACCCCCGAAGTGCCTTTTACACCTATGGCAGTATCTATGCATGGGTATAGCAAGCGAGTGGGCGATGCAAAAGAGAGTTTCTTCTTGCGCAATGAGACACACAATTATCGCATCTCACGTGTTGTTCTCAAGCTGGCGTATTCAGTCGAAGATGGTCGAGAAATATATCGCAGAGATGAAGTGATAGAATGTGATTTGCGTCCCGGTGCCACACAACTTATCACAATAAAGAGTTTCGATAAGAGACATGTTTACTATTACTACCTGACACCGCCTCAACGAGCCTCAGGCGTGCCTTATAGGGTGCAGTACGATGTCTTGAGGTATGATGTGGTGGTAGAGTAGAATGACAGCGGCTTGTGTTGTGGCTGATGGAGATGTGGAGTCGTGTCATAAGAAAAAGAGTGGTATTCTCACGAACTCCACTCTTTGCGTTAGAAACATCAATAATAAAAGGTTTTTTTGTTGTTACTGAAATATTCTCTTAATCTCTAAATAACATAAAGAAATTCTACTTTATCTATATCAAAGATGAACATTGCCTCAAATAAGTTGCATGGCCGTGCTGATTTTTACGATATTTAACGTTTTATCAAAACCAAGTTCTGATACCCAATGCAATGCTTGCACTCAGCGGAGCATCATGCCACAGGCTGTGTATCTTAGAGTCATTGGCAAAATAGTACCCCAATATAGGCTCGACAAAAACATCCAAGTGCTTGGTAATCTCAAAGGCGGCTCCTAAGCGGAGTTGTGCCGAGAATTGCAATTTTTTGTCACGGAAGTCCCATTCATCAAAGTATTTATATGCGCAACTCTCGGGTAGCTCTTTGTGAGAGCCGGCGGTGTTTATATCCAATTGGCCGCCAATTGCTGTGTAGAAAGCAAATTTTCCGACTCTGGCAAATTCAAAACTTGCATATAGAGGTATACCTATGTAGTGTAGTTCTTGTTTTCCCATACGCATCTTGTTTGACAATTCGTAGTCGGATACCATGTAGGTGTATGACGCTCCCACACCCACGCCCCATCGGCCAAATCGTTTTTCGACAAGAGCACGCATGGTGAAGGGCATTTTATGTATGAATGTAAGATCACCTTCGTAGCAACGGAATGACATAGGTGTTACTACCTTGCGTTCAACCGACGTTGTGGCATCGAATGATAAAAGTACCGAATTGCCTTTTCTTTTGTTACATTTTTCTTCGATGGCTTTCAAGGCCATGTCGTCATAATAAAGTTCGTTGTCGTCGCCAGAGGTTATGGGCGGTGTCTGTGCATTATAGTTGTTTTTAACGTTATCGGTTGCAGTTTTGTCCTTTATGTTGTTGTTGGGTGTATTGTTGTTGCTATTGGCTATAAATGTGTTTAACTGGGTATTTGTTTCCGTTTTGGAGGGTGTGTGCTTCTTTGGCACATTGGTGTGTAGGCTTTGTGTGGTTGTCTCAATCTTATTTTCTTCAATGTTGTTCTCGGTGGCAAGGCAGGTTACTCTGTTGCAAGCAGAGTCTTGTGGTTGCGTGCGATTGGTGCAAATAAGTTGCTCAGACTCTTGGATAGAAGTGTTGTTTGTGGTGTATAAACAGCATGTGGCAATTACGATACAGGCTATTGCTGCAGCTGCGCCATAGAAAGTTCGGTGCTTGTACCAGACAATAGGTGAGGGCATATTCTCTGAAATTCTCTCCCAGAGGTTATCTGGCACAGCAACGCGGTGCTGCGATAATTTGTCTTGAATGGTCTTTATCGTTTTTTTCTCATCCATGCGGTGTAGAGCTATAAGTATTTTTCTAATTTTTTTTGTATAAGCAGTTTGGCTCTTATGTATTGTGAACGTGATGAACTCTCTTGTATGCCCATAATTTGTGCTATCTCTTTATGAGAGTATCCCTCGACAGCATACATGTTGAATACCGTGCGATACCCTGTCGGTAATGAAGCTATTATATCCATCAATTCATCGGCCGAGATCTTTTCGATAGCCGAGGTATTCATAGTAGGTATTTGCGTAACCTCGTCGTCGTCGATGCTGTTAAATATATTTTTACTTCGCAGATACTCCAAGGCAGAGTTAATGGTAATGCGTCGTACCCAACCCTCAAGAGAGCCTTTGGCGGTATATTGATTGAGCGACGAGAAAACTTTGATAAAAGCCTCCTGAACGACATCTTGAGCAGTGTCGTCATCACCTACATAGCGTATAGCAATGGCCATCATAAATGGAGCAAAACGATCGTACAAGGTCTTTTGGGCTGTACGGTCGTTGCGCATGCATGCTTTTATAAGTTTCTGTTCGTCGTCTATGTGCATTATGGTAGCACTATATATAAGATGCAAAAAATTTCAAATTCGTTGCATGGTTTGAAAAATTAGCAGACCCACCCGTTCGGTAGGGGTGAGTCTGCTCTATTATAGTATGTGAATTCAAATCACATTACAATTAATCATCGAGCTTGTGTATAACCAAACCAGAACGTAGCTTAGGTTCAAACCAAGTTGTTTTGGGGGGCATAATGTTGCCTGTATCGGCAATATCGATGAGTTGTTGCATAGAAACGGGGTAGAGAGCGAGGGCAACACGCATCTCACCGCTATCAACACGGTCCGACAACTCGCCAAGACCACGAATACCGCCAACGAAGTCGATGCGTTTGTCGCTACGCAAGTCGTGGATACCGAGTATGTCGCGCAAGATGTAGTTTGAAGAGATAGTTACGTCGAGCACACCAATGGGGTCGTTGTCGTCGTAAGTGCCTTCACGAGCAGTGAGTGAATACCAAGTACCGTCAAGATAGAGAGCGAAGTTGTGCAAAGCAGCGGGTGTATATATTTCGGCACCCTTCTTCTCTACAACAAAGTGCTCGGCAACTTTGGCAAGGAACTCCTCGCTTGAAAGGCCGTTGAGGTCTTTCACTACGCGGTTGTAGTCGATAATCTTGAGATGCGATGCGGGGAAACATACAGCCAAGAAGTAGTTGTATTCCTCGTCACCACGGTGATTGGGGTTGTTTTTGGCTTTTTCGGCACCAACGAGAGCTGCAGCGGCAGTGCGGTGGTGACCATCGGCGATGTAGAGGTAGGGGATAGCAGCAAACAACTCGGTAATACGTTTGATATCGGCCTCATTGTCTATTACCCAGAAGTGGTGACCAAAGCCATCGGGAGCTACAAAGTCATACTCGGGAGCTTTCTCACGAGCTACGCGAGCTACTATACCATCGAGTTCTTCATTGTCGGGGTAAGAGAAGAATACCGGCTCGATATTGGCGTTGCTGTTGCGCACGTGTTTCATACGGTCTTCCTCTTTGTCGCGACGAGTGAGCTCGTGTTTTTTGATAACACCGCTCAAGTAATCTTCAACGTTGGCAGCTACCACAAGACCATATTGAGTACGGCCGTTCATGGTTTGTGCATATACGTAGTAGTTTTCTTTCTCGTCTTGTACGAGCCAGCCTTTTTCTTGGAAGGCATGGAAGTTTTCTACTGCTTTTTCATATACCTCGGGAGCATGCTCGTCAGTACCGGGAGCAAAGTCAATCTCGGGTTTGATGATGTGATAGAGAGATTTTTCGTTACCCTCTGCTTCACGACGAGCCTCTTCTGAGCTGAGTACGTCATAAGGACGTGAAGCTACTACTTCGATTAATTGTTTCGGGGGACGCAACCCCTTGAAAGGTTTAACTTTTGCCATAATAAGTGTTTATTATTAAGTATTGTTTTAAGGTTTGATTAGATTTTTCTTTCAATAGTCTGTTGGCGGTCGGGACCTACCGATACGATAGCAATAGGTACGCCCAATTCGCGCTCGAGGAACGAGATATACTCCTTGAATGCTTGAGGAAAATCTTCCTCTTTTTTGATGGCTGTCATATCTTGTTGCCATCCGGGCAGTTCTACGTATACGGGTTCTATGCCACTTTCCAACGAGTAGGGCAATTCTGTGGTTTCTACACCGTTTACACGATATGCCACACAAGCCTTGATGGTGGCAAAGGTGTCGAGTACATCGCTCTTCATCATGATGAGTTTGGTAACACCATCGACCATTATTGCATAGCGCAGGGCTACAAGGTCTATCCATCCGCAACGGCGACGACGACCTGTAACTGCTCCAAACTCATGGCCGAGCTCACACATCTTTTCGCCATCTTTGTCAAACAACTCGGTGGGGAATGGTCCGCTTCCAACGCGAGTGCAATAGGCTTTGAATATACCATATACATCACCTATGCGGTTGGGAGCTATGCCAAGTCCTGTACATGCACCGGCACATACTGTATTGGATGAGGTGACAAACGGATATGAACCAAAGTCAACATCGAGCATGGTACCTTGCGCGCCTTCGGCAAGTACGCTCTTTCCATCACGTAGCAGATTGTTGATGGTGTGTTCGCTATCTATGATGGGGAATTTCTTCAGGTATTCGATTGCTTCCATCCAGCGTTGCTCAAGTTCTGTTATATCGTATTGGAAGTTGAGCGATGCCAATATGGCTTCATGGCGAGCTTTCAGTGTGTTGTATCGATTTTCAAAGTCAAGAAATATATCACCTACACGCAGGCCGTTGCGACTTATTTTATCGGTGTAAGTGGGGCCGATGCCTTTGCCTGTTGTTCCTATTTTACCGGCTCCTTTGGCAGCCTCATAGGCGGCATCGAGCATGCGGTGGGTGGGTAGTATAAGGTGTGCCTTTTTAGAGATATAAAGGCGTTGTGTCAAATCGTGTCCGCTTGCAGCCAACTGCTCGGCCTCTTCACGAAACAATACGGGGTCGAGTACAACTCCGTTGCCTATAATATTTACCTTGCCACCTTGGAAAATGCCCGAAGGTATAGAGCGTAATACATACTTATTGCCTTCAAATTCAAGGGTGTGACCGGCATTGGGGCCTCCTTGAAAACGGGCTACTACATCGTAGCGAGGTGTGAGCACGTCTACGACTTTGCCTTTACCTTCATCACCCCATTGCAATCCTAAAAGGATATCTGCCTTCATGATTATCTATTTGTTTTTAGTATGTGATGTTAATATAATTTTTTTCTCTTTTGTTGCGTTTTTCTCGGCCTTGGCACATCGCGAGCATAGGCCATAGATGTAGAGCGTATAGTACAACGGCTCAAAGCTGCGAGGCTTGCGCGAAAGTAGTCCTCCAACCACTTCTGTCGCTTTCATCTCTTTCACCTTCCCACATCGAGTACATATGAGATGATGATGATTGTTGGCCTGTGTAATGCGCTCATATCTTGCTATACCGTCACCCAATGTTATGCGTCGCACCAATCCTGCCTCTATGAGCAAATCGAGCGTATTATATACGGTTGAGCGGCTCACTTGGAAACCATCGGCAAGCATTGCTTGGTGCAATGTCATTACATCGACATGTGCCGACGAGGTATAAATCTTATCGAGTATGGCAAAGCGTTCCGATGTTTTTCGCATCTTGCGACTTTCCAAGAAGTTAGAAAGTCGTTGCTTGATAGACAACTCTTTATTTTTATCCTCGTTTGCAGGCATACACTTTGTTTTTACAAAGTTATATCATTTTTGTCATTTGTGCAATAGCCTGTGGGTGTTATTCGGGGTTTTTTTTCGACGAGGCCGAATAAATGAGCTATATTGAGCCTGAAAACGACTCATCTTTAGCACTCGGGGTCATATAGAGCTATAAGATTTTGTTTCCATTGGATGTCTATATTGTCGGATGTTTGCAGTTGTTCTACAACAATCTTTCCGGCAAAGGGCAAGAGCAGTGCTTCGGTGAGGAAACGGCGGGCGGCCGAAGCAACAATTATATCGTTTGCTTGGGTTGCCCCTATGGCCTTGTTGCTCATGTTGCGCAGCCATGCCTCGTTGTTGATATCGGGCAAGAGTGCATACCCGAGGCGAAAGGCTGTATAGAGAATGAGTTCTTGTGAAGCCTCTATCCAATCGGCGACAAGTTGTGATGCGTATGTAAGGTGCGAAAAAAGGTATTTGCAACAGAAGTCGGCCACCTCGGTGTTGGGCATCTCTTCTACCCAACGTTGTGCTATGGCGGGAGTGCATTGTTCCACCGGGTATACCATGGGTGCCAATAACATAGATTCGCGTACACCTTTGTCCTGCCACAATTCCTCGGCAATTTCTACCGAGGGAGGAATCTGTTCGGCAATACGACGTAGCAAGGGTAGTGTAAGCCCAAAGTTTACGCGATATTCGGCTCCTTTGGTGCGCATGCTTTGCGAAACGATACCATTCATGTAGAGTCGGTAGAGACGTTTTATATCTTTCAGTTGCATTGTAGCCTATTTGATTTAATAAGAGAGGATGCAAACGTAGGGCTTGCATCCTCTTGAGGTATGAAAAAATAATTGTTATCAGGGTATGATGTTGAGCAGACGGAAGTTCTTCTCGATCTTTTCCAACAACACGTCTACTTGTTCACGGGTGTGGGTAGCCATAAACGAGATGCGGATGAGGGTGTCGTGAGGAGGAACCGCCGGAGAAACAACGGGATTGACAAAAATACCGTCATCGAGCAACATACGAGTTACAAGGAATGTCTTGTCATTGTCGCGCACATAAAGAGGAATGATAGGTGTGCATGTATTGCCTATTTCACAACCCATGTTGCGGAAACCCTCAAGGGCGTAGTTGGTTACGTCCCAAAGTTTCTCGAAACGTTCCGGCTCGCTCTCCATGATGTCGAGTGCTGCATTGGCGGCAGCTGTTGAGGCAGGTGTAATACTTGCCGAGAAGATATAAGAACGAGAGTTGTGGCGGAGGTAGTTGGCTGTAACCTCGTCGGTAGCGATGAAACCACCCAATGAGGCAAAAGATTTGCTGAATGTACCCATGATGAGGTCTACATCCTTGGTAACACCGAAGTGGTCGCATACACCGCGACCGTTGCGACCGAATACACCGAAACCGTGAGCTTCGTCGACCATGAGTGCGGCGTTGTATTTTTTGCACAACTCAACCATTGTGGGGAGGTCGGCAACGTCACCTTCCATAGAGAATACACCGTCGGTGACAACGAGTTTCACTGCATCGGGCTCGCACATTTTGAGTCGTTGCTCAAGTTCAAACATGTCGTTGTGGCGGTATTTCAATCTCTTTGAGAAAGAGAGACGGAAACCATCGACAATCGAAGCGTGATCGGACTCATCGGTGATGATATAGTCTTCACGGCCGGTAAGGCAAGATACCACACCAAGGTTTACTTGAAAACCTGTAGAGTAGATAAGAGCATCGTCTTTGCCAACGAACTTGGCGAGGCGTTTTTCGAGTTGTGTGTGGATGTCAAGAGTGCCATTCAAAAATCTTGAGCCGGCGCAACCGGTGCCATATTTCTTTGTAGCCTTGATAGCGGCTTCTTTGATTTTCGGGTGGTTGGTCAGTCCTAAGTAACTGTTAGAACCAAACATTAACACTTTTTTACCGTTAATTTTGACCTCTGTATCTTGGTCGCTTGTTATCTCACGAAAATAGGGGTAAACACCCTTAGCTTTAGCTATTTGCGGAGCATCATAACGCGAGAGTTTGGTTTGCAATAATTTCATATTCTATTATTTTAATCCAACATCACAATGTTAGAAATTAGTTGTCAAACATCAATACAATGTGCAAAGGTAGCAGATTTCTTGCTGTTTGACAAATTATAACATGCTTTTTTTATTATATATTTTTAACATCGCACCTACAATGCACTACAACGTTTATTCTTCTGAAAATTTTATTAAGGTATGGCATTATGTGAAAAAAAATTACGAACTTTGTGCTCATTAATGTAAATAATACAAACAATGCAGTTTACAGCAGAACAGATAGCCTCATTCCTTGGAGGTGATATAATAGGAGATGCAAAGGTGTGTGTGAGCAATCTTGCGAAGATTGAAGAAGCCACTCCCGGCACAATTACATTCTTATCGAATCCTTTATATACACAATACATATATACAACACAGGCCAGCATAGCACTCGTACGACGCGACTTTGTGCCCGAGAAGCCTGTTGTCCCCACTCTTATCAAGGTCGATGACCCTTATATATGTCTTACACGCTTGTTGGAGCTTGTAGATCAAGCCCGTGGGCGTAAGAGTGGTATCGAAGAGCCTGTTCATGTAGCACTCTCGGCACAAGTTCCGGAGGATGTCTTTATTGGTGCATTCACCTATATTGGCGAGCGTGCTGTCGTAGGCAAGGGGTGTAAGATATTTCCTCAAGTGTATATAGGTGACGATGTCGTGATAGGTGACAATGTTATATTGTATCCCGGTGTGAAGGTTTATCACGGATGTCGTATTGGCAACAACTGTATAGTACATGCCGGATCGGTCATTGGTTCCGATGGATTTGGGTTTGCACCGCAACCCGATGGCTCGTACAAGAAGATACCTCAGATAGGTATTGTTGTTCTTGAAGATGATGTAGAGTTGGGTGCTAACACTACTATCGACCGCGCTACAATGGGTGCTACTATCGTGCGACGTGGTGTGAAACTTGACAACCTGGTACAAATAGCACACAATGTAGAAGTGGGCGAAAATACTGTTATGGCCGCCCAGGTAGGCATTGCAGGATCTACCAAGATAGGTGCTCAATGTATGTTTGGTGGTCAAGTTGGTGTGGCCGGGCATCGCCATGTAGGCAACCACGTTGTCGTAGGCGCGCAATCGGGTATACCCAACGATGTGAAGGACAATATGGAGATTATGGGTTATCCGGCTGTACCCAAAGTTGAGTTTGCACGTCAAACAGTCTACGTCAAACGTCTTGAGCAACTCAACAAGACCGTAAGAGAGTTGCAACAGCACATAGAAGAATTGAAAAAACAGCTGCAATAGCAAGCATATATCAAATAAATAGTATTTACACTGCAACGAAAGGTAAAGATTATGAAACAAAAAACACTGAAAGAGAGTTTCTCAATAAGTGGTAAAGGATTGCATACCGGACTTAGGGTTACTGCAACATTTCTTCCCGCTCCCGAAAATACAGGATATAAAGTACAACGTATAGATCTTCCCGACCAACCTATTGTTGATGCAGTAGCCGAAAATGTCGTGGAGACAAGTCGAGGAACTGTAATTGGCAAGGGTGATGTGAGAATAAGCACTATCGAACATGCTTTGGCTGCTCTCTATTGTGCCGATATTGACAACTGTATCATCCAAGTTGATGCTCCTGAGTTGCCTATCCTTGAAGGTAGTGCTCTGCTTTATGCCGAGGAGATAGAACGTGTGGGAATAGTTGAGCAGAATGCCGAAAAAGACTATTTCATTATCAAATCGAAGATAGAAGTCGTAGACGAAACCTCCGGCAGCTCTATCATAGTATTGCCCGATGATGAGTTCAGTATCAATACAATGGTATCGTACGACTCGCCCATCCTCTCCAATCAATATGCTGCAATGGAGCATATATCGGATTTCAAAACAGAGTTTGCCGCTTGTCGTACCTTTGTATTTGTTCGCGAAATAGAGCCTCTGTTGAAAAACAATCTCATTAAGGGTGGCGACCTTGACAATGCCATTGTTATATATGACAAGGAGATGGAGCAAGCCGAGCTTGACCGCATTGCCGACATGTTGGGCGTGGAGCACAAGCCTGCCGATGAACTTGGTTATATCAACAACAAGCCGTTGGTGTTTGAAAACGAGCCTGCACGTCACAAATTGCTCGATATATTGGGCGATATAGCACTTGCCGGTCGTCCTATACGTGGTCGCATTATAGCTACACGTCCCGGACACACAATCAACAACAAGTTTGCACGTATTTTGCGTCGCGAAATCAACCGTCAAGACCTACAAGCTCCATCGTACGACCCCAACAAAGTGCCTCTGATGGATACCAACAAAATAAGAACTTTGTTGCCTCACCGTTATCCTTTCTTGCTTGTAGACAAGGTGATAGAAATGGGTGAGAAGTATGTGGTAGGTGTCAAGAATGTGTCGGGCAACGAGCCATTCTTCCAAGGTCATTTCCCTCAAGAACCTGTTATGCCCGGTGTTCTCATTGTAGAGGCCATGGCGCAAACCGGCGGACTCCTTGTGTTGAGTTCGGTAGAAGAGCCCGATCGTTACTCTACTTACTTTATGAAAATAGATAATGTTAAGTTCCGCCAGAAGGTAGTGCCCGGCGACACACTCATATTCCACTTGTCACTCATCAGTGAGATGCGACGCGGATGTGCATACATGAAGGGCTATGCCTTTGTGGGTGAGAAAATTGTTGCCGAGGCTGAGTTTATGGCTCAAATTATTAAGAATAAATAATATCACAAATACTTGTAATGGAAAAATTTTCATACATACACCCCGATGCCAAGATAGGAAAGAATGTGACTATAAGTCCGTTTGTTACCATATACGAGGACGTGGTGGTAGGCGATGGTACATACATTCATCCCCATGTAACACTGTATCCCGGAGCGCGCATCGGAAAGAATTGCAAGATATTTCCCGGTGTGACGGTTGCCGCCGAGCCGCAAGACCTCAAGTTTAAGGGCGAGTATACAACAGCCGAGATAGGTGATAACACCACCCTGCGCGAGTGTGTCACAGTACATCGCGGAACAGCATCGAAGGGTCGTACCGTAGTAGGTAATAACTGTTTGCTTATGGCCTATAGCCATGTGGCGCATGACTGTGAATTGGGTAACAATCTTATCATATCCAATGCAACACAATTGGCCGGTGAAGTAATTATCGACGACAACGCAGTAATAGGTGGTGGTACGCTGGTACACCAGTTTACACACATCGGCTCGTATGCTATGATACAAGGAGGTACCCCGGTCAATAAGGATGTGCCGCCTTATGTTATGGCTGCACGTTCACCTATAGCATTTGTCGGACTTAATATTGTGGGGTTGCGTCGTCGTGGTTTTACCAACGAACAGATAGCTACATTGCAGGAGATATATCGTCGCATCTTCAACTCCGACAGCAACATAACCGACGCACTCAATGCTATAGAAGCCGAGTTGCCGGCATCGCCCGAGCGTGATCATGTACTCGGTTTTATTCGCAGTTCATCGCGCGGTGTAATAAAGGGTCTGCATTAAGAAAAAAACTCCTCGATAGGAATAGTATATAATCGGGCATGGATTAGACCATGCTCGATTATTCTATATAAATTATGCAAATGTGTGCATTGATTTGCGTAGATGCTTGCAAAAGTGATAGAAAATAACGATATTTGCAGAAAGAAATAAAAAATAGCATTATGGATATAAATATTACCGATAAAATCAGATATATCGGTGTAGATGACACCGATATAGATCTTTTTGAGAGCCAGTATGTAGTGCCCAATGGCATATCGTATAACTCATATCTTATTCTTGATGAGAAAGTGGCCATCATGGACACTGTAGACTATCGCAAGCACGAAGAGTGGCTTGCCAATCTTGATGCTGCATTGTGTGGTCGCACCCCCGACTATCTTATCGTGCAACACATGGAGCCCGACCATGCCGGAAGCATAGCCTTGACAGTAGCTCGTTATCCCGAGATAAAGATTGTTGCCTCTGCCCGTGCAGTGGGTATGTTGCCACAATTCTTTGAAGATACCGATTTCAGCCACAATACAATTGGGGTGAAAGAGGGTGATACACTCGATTTAGGTACTCATACCTTGCAATTCTTTATGGCTCCTATGGTGCATTGGCCTGAAGTAATGGTTACTTATGACCACGCCGATAAGGTGCTCTTTGCAGCCGATGGTTTTGGTAAATTTGGCGCATTGAGCCACGAGGAAGATTGGGCTTGCGAGGCTCGCCGTTACTATTTCAATATTTGCGGTAAATATGGCGGTCCTGTACAAGCTCTATTGAAAAAAGCCGCTACTCTCGATATTGCTTGCATTTGTCCTCTGCACGGTCCTGTCTTGAAAGAAAATCTGGGATACTACATAGGATTGTACGATACATGGAGCAAGTATGACGTAGAGACCGATGGTGTACTTATTGCCTACGCATCTATACATGGAGGAACGGCTGCCGTAGCTCACCGTATGGCCGAGATACTCCGCGCCAAAGGTGCTCCTAAAGTTGTTGTTACCGACCTCAGTCGCGATGATATGGCCGAGGCTGTCGAGGATGCCTTCCGCATGGGTAAGCTGATTGTTGCCGCCGCATCGTATGACGCCGACGTATTTCCTCCCATGCACGACTTCTTGCACCACTTGCTTATCAAAGCCTATCAACGTCGTCGTGTAGGTATTATTGAAAACGGTTCGTGGGCTCCTTGTGCCGGAAAAGTGATGCGTGGAATGCTCTCGCAAATGAAAGATATTGAAATTGTTGAGCCTATGGTCACTATTCGCTCGCGCATGAAACAAGCCGACGTTCCTGCTTTGGAAACTCTTGCCGATGCAATATTGGCATAATCATATTACTTATCTTCTTGGAGGGGTTATCTTGCATGGTAGCCCCTCGTTGTTTTAGGTAGTAAACAAATGGTCAAAAAAATGCTCAAAATACAGCGACTTGTAAGCGAGTGTGTCTATTTTTATCACGTTATGTTTTTTTAACAATACAAATAGCGTTTTAAAATATTCAAAATCATTACATTTGAAAAATATTATAGTGAAAGCACATAATCGTAAAAACAATTAATAAAAATTTAAAACAAAAACTATGAGAAGAGTTCTACTTTTTATGGCTCTGGCAATGATTTCGTTGACAATCAATGCGCAACAATTGAGACCCAACTTTGTCAGACAACATGCACCCGTGCAAAAAGCGACAGTTGCCGAAAACTCTATGGAGTATGGCTATTGCGGTGAATTTACCTTGAGCCTTGGATTTGGTATGAAAGGTACAATGCGAGCAGTGATGGAGGTTCCTGCTGCCGACGCTGCCAAGTATGCAGGAGTACAAATTACTACAGTTAAAGTAGGTTTGGGTACGTTTGCATCTAATCCCAATGCACAACTCCTCATCTTGCCCGACCTTGACGGTTCAGAACCTATCTACTCTCAGAGCTTTACACCTGTGAGCAATGAGTGGAACGAAGTGGTATTGGAAACTCCCTATACCATAGGTCAAGATGGTTTCTTTGTGGGCTATCAAATCGATTGTACAGCTAATAACTATCCCTTCGGAATTGATGAAGAGACAGCCAATCCTTTGGGTGATTATGTTGGTTATTATGATGCAGAAGAGGGCGCATTTATGTATCTGCACCTCGGTAGCCAAGGTTTTGGTAACAACAGTATCAAACTTGTGCTCACCGGCGATAACTTGCCTCAATACGACTTGGTATTGGAAGATGTAAGTGTGAAACAATATGTAAAGACCGGAGAAGTATTTTCTCTCACCGGCCAAGTAAAGAATGCCGCTACACAAACTATCAACACATTCGATGTAACCTACCAAATAGGCGATGCTGAGGCTCAAACACAAACCATTACAGCTTACGGTGGCTTGGCCAATGCCCAAACCTATACATTCAGTATCGACAATCTCGTGATTAACGAGGATGGAACAAAAGATATAACAGTTACGGTGTCAAATCCCAACGGAATGGTAGATGAGAGTGAAGCCGACAATACAGTAACCAAAGCTGTAACTGCACTCTCTAACTTGGTACCTCGCAAGGTATTGCTCGAGAACTTCTCGACAGCACAATGTGGCAACTGTCCTCGCGTTCATGAGATGTTCAATAGAATATTGGCCGATCGTAGCGATGTGGCATGGGTAGTGCATCACTCAGGTTTCGGTACAGATACCTATACCATCGATGCATCGAACAAGTATCTATGGTTCTACGGCGGTGGTGGTACTTATGCACCCGCTGCGATGTTGGACCGTCGTTGCTTGAAAGAACTTGGTGCCGAAGGTGCACAAGGTACTGTTACAGCTCCTGTATTCTTCCCCGCAAGTGAGGGTGATGTAGAAGATTATATCAGCTATTGTCTTGATCAACCTGCATTTATTTCTCTCAAAATAGAAGATGTTTATAACGAGGATACTCGCGAGTTGACAGTAAGAGTCACAGGTGAGACTGCTGCCGAACTCGAGAAAGCTCCCCACATCAATATTTTCCTCACCGAGAACGGATTGGTAGGCTATCAATCGGGTGGTGGCAACAGCTACAAGCACAATCATGCTATCCGCAAGGTGATGACTGCAACATGGGGCGACGAGTTGACATTTACTGATAAAAAATTCGATGTGACTTATACTTGCACTCTCGACGAAGGTTGGAAACCCGAGAACATGAGTGTTGTAGCTTTTGTAGCTGACTACAACGAGAAGAACTACAATGAGTGTACAGTACACAACACCGAGTTCAAAGAGCTCGAATATGGTGCAGCAGTAGGCAAGCTCACCAACGACCAATGCCGCGTGATGTCTATCAATAAGACAGTTAACTTCACCGGTAAATATAACAACGCTGCCGTATATACAATCGACGGTCGCTTGGTACAAGTGGCTAACGGTAAGGCTTGTATCACATTGGACAACGCCGGTGTATATATCGTAGTTGTTGACGGTGTAAGCCATAAAGTGATTATTAAGTAATAAGGATTACTTATTCGATAAGTCAAAGGGGATTGTGCCACGGCACAATCCCCTTTCTTATAAGTAGTATTAAGCAGTATCGAGGTTAGAAGAGTATAGAAGTTGTTATACCTGCTGTAAGGTTGTGCATCATGTAGTTGTGTCGGCCGGTGCGATACAGTCCATATTGGGGCTGTGCGCTATGTGTGGCCGAGAAGGTATACCCTCCGTAATCGCAGAAGATGTTAGCTCCGAAGTGGCGTTGTGCCAAGAAGGATATAGATACACCGGTCTCATAGTAGAATCCGGCAGGGTCGCTTATCATAGCTTGTGGTATAATGTGGGTGTTGGCCATGAAATTGCATCCTGCAAGGGCTTTTATAGAGACACGAAAACGTGAATTTTCGCCCAATGGTAGTGAACCATATACGCCTGCCGCTACTGTTGCTGCATCAATCGACAGAAGCTCTTCAGGATGACTCTCGAGTGTCGTAGGCAGTGAGGAAACTGCTGCCGAACCTCCTATCCCCCAATTGCTGTTGATATACCAAGTACCTTCTACTCCCATTCGACTACCTATTGCCGAGATAAGTCGTTGACCATTGCCTAACTCTATCGACGATAGGGGGAATTGTAATCCCATAGTCAAGCCTATTTGTGAGGGTCGCTCGGGAATAGAGAAATCGGGCGTGCCGAAGTCGTACAACGCCTTCTCTTTGAAGATGAGGTCGGCAAGAAAATAGCCCAATTCGGTAGAGAGAATACCTATACCTGCTCCGGCGAGTACATCCGAAATCCAATGTCGGTTGTTGAGTATGCGTGATATGCCCACAAAGGTTGCTACAGTATATCCGCCTACACTTATCCAAGGACTCACCTCGCCATACTCTTTGTGGAGAATGTGTGCAGCAGTAAAGGCGGTTGCTGTGTGACCCGATGGGAATGAATTGTGCCTCGATCCATCGGGGCGTAGCGTTCCTACCGAATACTTCATACCGTTGACTGCTGCGGCCATGATAGCAACCGAGAAAGCATCTGAAACAATCATTCGCCCCCATGAGCTGCGGCTCTTCACTCCACATGCTTTCATGATGAGGGTAGCCACTCCCGGTGCATATTGCAGGTAATCGTCGATATCGCAATGATAGTTGGGGGCGTAGGCATTACGCAGATCGTAGAACTTGCCTGCCACGTATTGTTGCGATAATACACCGGTGATGACAAGCGGAACACCTATGTATGTCATTTGCACATACTTGTTGCGATAAAATTCCTCTCCTTTTGATAGTACAAACACTGTGGGGGTGTCGCCCAATTGTTCTATAGCACCGGCAGGTATGTATACCGTATCGAGTGACAATGATTCTATCGGTTGAGGTGCTTGCTCGGTAGTGGTTTGTGCTAAGGCTGTGTTGTACAAGCTTATAGTAACTAACGTGATGAGTACAAGAAGTTTTTTCATATAATGCAGCGTGTGAATGATACCGCAAATGTACGACAATTAGGGCGAATATCCATAAAGTTTGCTTTCATTTAACAAAACAGGGCGACGCATCCATGATGCGTCGCCCTCCTATGTAAGATACCGATTTATTACAAATTATTACGGTCGAGATTTGACAATGCAAGATAGTATTGATACTCAAGCATTAGTTGATTTTCTTCGGCTTCATTGAGTTGAGCAATGTCGCTCATATACTCTATGAGTGAAATTTGTCCTGCTTCGAGAGCCCTGAATAGGAGTTCTCTATTGTTTTGTTCGGCAAGCAGCGTGTAATCTTCGAGTGCGGCACTCAAAGTAACAGCCTCGTTGTAGAGTTGCGATACTTCGGCAGTTAGCTCGGCATTGGCAACATCGCTTTGCAGTGAGAGCGATAGTGCACGGGCTTGTGCTGTCTTTACCTCATTGCTGGTCTTGAATAGGGGCAGTGATACTCCTACAGCCAATCCGTAGAACATATCTCCCACTTCGTAGGCCTGTTTGTAACCCAATTCAAACTTCGGTATCCAGCCCTCTTTCGATACTGCGCTGAACGACTCGGCTACCTGTTGTTGCTTGCGCATCATGTTTATGTTTGCATCGGTCTCTTGCCATTGAGCAGTTACCTCATCAAGTGATGCCGGCATGGCCATAATGGGATATTGCTCCATCTCTTTTGCAGCGACGGGCAGTGCATGACCGCCATTGCATGCTACAAGGTCGGCAATAGCGGCATTACGCTCGTTGATGAGCATCTTTAGTTGACTCGATTGGCTCAAACGGTTGATTTCTACTTTGTTTACCTCCAGTTGGTTGGCATCGCCACTCTCCATGCGAGTCTTGTACATATCGACCAGTGAGCGAGCTATCTCTTCACGCTCGGCAACAAGCTCTATTTGCTTGTTGAGGTATACAATCTTAATGTAAAGATTGCGAGCGTCAAGCAGTACACTCTGACGCACATAATTTATTTGCGACGATCCCAATGCATTCTGTGCATTGATAAGTTTGCGACGTTGGCCGTAAACAGTAGGAAAGTCAAAACCTTGCATGATTGAAAAGCCATATTTGTTTCCACCGGGGACTTGTTTTTCAGCCCATAGGTACTCAAATTCAAATGAGGTGTTTTCCAAGCAGTTTTCGGCCGAAAGTTCTGTTTGGGCTGCCGATACATCTTGTTGCGTAGCTTTGATACTATTGTTATTGTCGGCAACACTCTGCAAGATACTCTCGATGGGTGATTGAGCCATAGTGCTCATTGCCGCGAGGCTTGCTATAAGGATGATATATCGTTTCATACTTTTACGTTTTTGCGGTTCATTAAGATGTAAACAATAGGGATAACAAATGCATTGAGCAGGGTAGAACTGAGCAGACCTCCCAAGATGACCTGTGCCATGGGGCTTTGTATTTCGTTACCCGGTGCACTGCCATTGATGGCAAGGGGTATGAGTGCAAGTGCCGATGTGAGGGCTGTCATCAGAATAGGATTAAGGCGGTCGAGTGAGCCTTTCAGTACAGCTTCGTTGAGTGATGCGCCCTCTTCGCGCAGGTGGTTGTAGCGTTCAATGAGTAGCATACCATTGCGAGTGGCAATACCAAAGAGCGAGATGAAACCGATAATGGCAGGAATACTTATCTCGCCCGATGTGAAGCGTAGTACAAAGATACCACCGATGAGTGCCAAGGGGAGGTTGATAAGGATTATAGCCGATTGACCTGCACTCTTGAATTGTTGTACAAGCAGCAAGAAGATGATAAGGATTGATGCCATCGATGCGAGGAATAGTGTGCGAGAAGCCTCTTTTTCGCTCTCAAACTGTCCGCCGTATTCGATGTAATATCCTTCGGGCATCTTGATATTTTCATCGACGAGAGCACGTATGTCGTCTACCACACTGCGCATATCGCGGTCGGCAACGTTGGCCGAGACAACTATTTTGCGCTTAACGTTCTCGCGGTTGATGGTGTTGGGACCCATAGCCGAGCGGATTTCGGCCACTTGAATGAGGGGCACTTTGCCCTCGGGGGTATCTATCATAATCTCTTTGAGTTGCTCGGCTGTGTCGCGGTTCTCATCTTTCATCTTTACAGTGAGGTCGAATGTGCGGTCGCCTTCGTAGATTTGCGATACCACCTCACCGGCCATTGCTACATTGATGAATTCGACAAACTCGGGCATGGTGATACCATAGCGAGCCAACAGGTCGCGACGAGGTACTATATGCAATTGCGGACGCTCTATCTGTTGCTCTACGTTGAGGTCTACGACACCTTCAACGCCCGCTGCAAGATTCTGTATTTGCAAGCCGTAGTCATACATGCGCTTGAGGTCTTCACCGAAGAGCTTGATAGCGATTTGCGATTTAGTACCCGACAACATGGCGTCGATACGGTGTGAAATGGGTTGACCAATCTCTACGCTTACGCCCGATAGTGTGCCCAACTTTTCGCGAATTTCAGCCTTAACCTCGCTGGCCGAACGCTTGTCGAGTTTGAAGGGAGCTTCAATTTCGCAAGCATTCACACCTAAGGCGTGCTCGTCAAGCTCGGCACGACCGGTCTTGCGGGCTACGGTCTGTATCTCGGGAACTTCCAAGAGAAGACGTTCTGTTTGTTGTCCTATGCGGTCCGACTCTTCCAACGATACACCGGGCAAAGTAGCCACATTGATAGTGAATGAGCCTTCGTTGAAGGGGGGCAAGAAGCTGCGACCCAATGTGGCGAAGGTGATAAGTGCTACGACAAACACGGCAATCGAGCCGGTCAATACACCACGCTTGTGGTTGATAGCCCACGACAGCGCCTTGTTGTATACACCTTGCAACTTGCGCGATACCCAAGGCTCTTTGTCCTCTTTCAGCGCCTTCTTGCCGTTGAATAGGTAGCTACACAATACGGGTGTGAGTGTAAGTGCTACAAAGGTTGATGCAACAAGTGCCACGAGGAAGGCAATACCCAACGGACGCAACATGCGACCCTCCATGCCCGACAAGAAGAACAAAGGCATGAAGCTCACCATAATGATGAGGGTAGAGTTAAGGATGGGCATACGCACCTCTTTCGACGCCTCAAATATGATGTCAATGGTGTTGCGTTGTTGCTCGACGGGTAGCAGGCGATTGGCTCGCAGACGCTTGTATACGTTTTCAACATCGACAATGGCATCGTCTACCAGCGAGCCTATGGCGATAGCAAGACCACCCAAGCTCATGGTGTTGATAGTGAGTCCCAAGGCATTGAGTGTGAGCAGTGATACAATGACCGATAGGGGTATGGCAGTGAGCGAAATGATGGTAGTGCGGGTGTTCATCAAGAAGAAGAAGAGCACAATGACCACAAAAATAGCACCCTCTGCAAGCGCATTCTTAACGTTGTTTATCGAGTTGTTGATAAAGTGCGATTGCTTGAAAATATTGGTCGACACCTTAACATCGGCGGGCAAGTTCTTTTGCAACTCGGCAAGTGCATCTTCGATGTTTTCAGTGAGCTCGATTGTGCCGGTTTTGGGTTGTTTCTTCACAGTAATGAGCACGGCGGGTTGTGCCTCTACCGAAGCCATACCCAACTTGGGCGCTTTGTCCGAGATAATAACATCGGCAACGTCCGACAATACAATGGGCTTGCCATCTATGCGCTTCACAACTGCCATACCAATCTCCTCGGTGTCGGTGGTAGTAATATCGCCACGAACAATGTATTCGTTGCCATACTCATATATGATACCTCCGTTGGCGTTGTTGTTCATATTGCGCGACGCAGCCAATACCTCGTCGAGAGTGACACCGTAGTGCTTCATACGGGCGGGGTCTACCGCAATGCGATATTCCTTGATTTCACCACCGATAACAGTAGCTTGTGCCACACCGCTGATGGAGAGCAGACGAGGGCGTATTGTCCAGTCGGCAATGGTGCGAATGTCACGAAGGGATGTTGAGTCGGCTGTAAGACCTATAATCATCATTTCTCCGAGAATAGACGACTGCGGAGCCATGGTAGGAGTACCTACACCTTCGGGCAACATTTCGCCAAGTTGTATCAAACGCTCCGATGTAATCTGGCGAGCAAGATAGAGGTCGGTGCCCCAGTCAAACTCTACCCATACAACCGAAAAACCGGTGGTCGAAGAAGAACGCACGCGACGCACACCGGTAGCACCGTTGACACTCGTCTCAATAGGATAGGTTACCAGACGCTCCACCTCTTCGGGTGCCATGCCGGGAGCCTCGGTAAGTACTACCACAGTGGGGGCGTTGAGGTCGGGAAATACATCGACCTCCATTTTAGAGACACTATACACACCCAGTACGAGTATAAGTGCCGATATCACAGCAACCAACAAACGGTTGTGTAGTGAAAATTCTATAATCTTATTCAGCATATCGCAATGGGTTTATTAGTGGTTATGGTTGTGTGCAGGGGGGAGTGCATTGCTGGCACCGGCCAATCGCACGCGGTATACACCGTTTACAACAATCTTATCGCCGGGTTTTATGCCGGAGAGAATTTCTATGCGACTGCCGTTGTTGCTACCGAGTTTTACCTCAACTTTCTCAAAGTCATTCTCGCACAAACGACGGTAAACAAAGAACAAACCTTGCTCCTCGGTAAGTGACTGCATGGGGACACTGATAACATCGTTGCGTGTCTTACCCAAGAGGTATACATCGACACTCGATCCCGGTACGATTGTTGCACGGTTATCAAAGTCGAATGTTATGGGAACAAAATAGGAGGTTTCGCCGGCATTGCGACCGTAAGAGAGCAACTTACCATTCATCTGTGCCAATTCATATACATTGTCGTCGTAAGATGTGACAAAGTTGGCCGAAGTGATGGTGGGCAGCTCATTGTAGTAGCGTTGAGGGACATCGGCGCGAAGTTGCAAACGTTTATTTTGCGCTACAGTGGCCAAGGGTGCACCGGCCTCTACATAGTCACCTTCGCCTACCCACAGCTTGGTTATGTATCCGGCTTTTGACGCACGGGCTTCCGATCCGCTATTATTGCCACTGCCTACAGCTTCGTAGGCAAGGCGTGCTTGTTCGTAGCTTTCGCGAGTAGTCTCAAATTCCCTTTGTGAGATAATGTTGTCTTGTACCAATTTCTGAGCGCGTTCATAGGCTGCGAGAGCAGTTTCGTAGCTGATACGGGCACGTTGGGCAATATCGCCACTGCCCACATTGCGCGAAGATATAGTAAACAAGGCAGTTCCTGCCGATACAGCCGAGCCGTCGACCCAAGCACGATTGTAGTGTACGGTGCCCGACTGGGGTGCTACAATAGTCAACACGTCGCCAGTAGCACCTATTACGTGACCGGTACATTTTATTACCGATGTGAAGGGCGCAAGGGTGGCTGTCTCGGTTGTAAGACCTATTTCTTCTACTTCACCGGGCTTGAGAGAAATGCCATTTTCATGGTTATGGGCATGAGCCGAATGATCGTGGTTATGGGCCGAGTGATCGTGGTTATGGTCACTATGATTGTGACTGCTATGATCGTGTTGTTCGGTTGCATGGTTGTGTCCGTCATGGTTGTGCTCGTCGTGTTGGTGTGAGTGATTGGCACAACCGGCCAATATGTATGCACCCATAGTGAGCATAATGATAAGTTGTTTTTTCATTGCTATTATATATTTATAGGTGTAATGATGTACGTTCCTTGCGTTGCAATGCAGAGGTGTGCGTACAATGGTTTGTTAAATACGTATGATGAGTCGTTTCCCCTTGTAGTAGGGGTATGGAGAGTCAAGCCACCGCAGGTGGTGCACGCATACCGCACGACAAGCCTACATAGTCATGATATGCGTGCGTGATGTATATAAATGAAAATGTTGTAGATAGCTCAATAGGATCGGGGAGAATTGAACTACCGGTCGAAAGTATAGCTATAAGTTGCGGTATAAAACCGGCCTTCGATGCGAGACCTATCTTCGATGCGTCTTGCATGAGGTCGATATTCATGGCACAATCGCTGTCGCAATCGCTGCATCCATGATTGTGCTCGGCATTATTGTCGTTGCACAAGTCGAGGATAAGGCAAATGCCACCATCTTCGGTGTGATGGTGTGGCATAACCGACGATGCCACAATCATAAAGGTGGCAAACAGCATTAATGATATGGACAATATCCGTTTCAAGTTATACATAAGCAACTTAGCCGATGCAAAGTTACAAAAGAGATGTGATAAAGACAATTCTTTTATCATTAATTATAAAATTTAGTGTGCAAATTACTTGTATTATAATATTTCATTTCTTATTTTTGTAGAGCCTAAAAAGATATTATTAACACTTAAATTGAAATACTATGGCACTTAAAATTACAGACGAATTAGGAAAAGAACTTATCGCATCGGGCAAACCCGTAGTGATTGACTTCTGGGCTGAGTGGTGCGGTCCTTGCCGCCAAATAGGTCCTTTTGTAGACGAACTTGCAGCTCAATATGAGGGTCAAGTAACAATCGGTAAATACAATGTGGATGAAGGTGATGAGATCAGTGGCGAATACGGTATTCGTAACATCCCCACTCTGTTGTTCTTCAAAGACGGTAAATTGGTTGACAAACACGTAGGTTCGGCCAATAAAGCTCAACTTGAGGAGAAAGTAAAAGCTTTGCTTTAATACTCACCAGATAGAATAAAAGAAAGGACTCATCGAGCGATGAGTCCTTTCTTTTAGGTACATAGTTTCAGATAATATCTTACTTAATCAAGTGCTCTACTTCGGATAGAGTGCATTCTTGCATTTCTGTGCAAGCCTCATATTTATATGGGATGTACTCTTGCAATTGCAAGTATGCTTTGCCTGAGTGTTTGCTGTAAAATATCACCATGCTTAGTGAATTGTTGCTTACGTCCGATCCCGCCTCTATTGCTTTGGGATTTGTCATAATGTGGTTTATAAGTTCGTTCTTTAGGTTGATGTGATAGAAATATTCTTTTTTGCTATATCTCTCGCCCGAGATGCTTTCTTTATAGCCGTTCTTGAGTGTAAAGACGAGTATAATGCCTGTTATTGCTATGAAAATGCCTGTTACATTGGTTGCACCACCAAGGGGTAAAAGTGCTAAGGCTGCTCCTATTATGATGAGAGTGAGACCGATGATTATATCTTTGTTTGATTGTACTTTGATAAAATTCTTTTCCATGTTATTTCTTATTTAACTATTTCTATTTTATTTCAATAAGTATCGCTCTATATGCGGTTGTGTGCACATAAGAGCAAGTGTGTCATATATGATTATATGGCAGTTATAACATCTCTAATTGGGATTTTGAGAGATGAGTGATAGAAAAAAACAGAAGGCTAAATAATGAGCTTCCCGAGACAAATGAGGCGATGTGAAAGCTCGGAAAGAACGGAATTACGTAGTTTTAAGTTGTTGTAAATGTAATATGATATACCACTGTGTATTACCTTGCCGGCCTTGAGGTATGTTACATTGTGTTTGTTTGCAGTATTGTCTCTACGAGTGTTAGATGGTACACGTTGCAGTATTTCGAGATGAAAGGTGCGCGGGTGACACAACTTGGCATCAGGAGTGTTGAAGTCGGTAGCATCCACCACAGCCTCCGATGTAGCCGGCTCGTCGCATCGAGGGTAGCTCGACTCGTGCCGTATGCTTCCCAATCCCACAAATAGGAGAAAGCACAGCGTAACAATGATATTTTTTAACACACACTTCATATTGTATGGCAAAATTAGTAATAAGTAAAGTGACTACAAAATAAGTTCGATTATTTTTCGTCTCGATATTCACGCCTAACTTTTGACATCTTTTCGCTGAAACCGCCTCCTTTTATAAAGTCGTCTGAAATCTTTTGTAGTTGTCGGAATAGAAGATAGTCAGCTTGCTTAATCAATACAATCACCATGTTGGCAATTACTTCAGGAGGTCTTGTTTGTGCCAGATTCATAAAATACGCAGCATCGGAATATTTTGCTCCTAAATTGCGCATTGCCTCAAGTTCGCGGCTGCCATCTTCCCATTGGCGGTGGTTATGTACTTTTAAGTAGTCTTCATAGTCCTCCAGCAATTCTTTGAGGCTTGCTTTGGCTACGTTTAATAGTTTTATTTCGGTTTTGGTTGATGTCGCCGAAGCACAACACCCCTCTATTATGTTTTGCTTGCCACTTCGAGCAGCCTGTATCATCTGGTCTATTGTCCTGTCGCCCTTCGATAAGTACTTGTGACAGAAGTAATAGGTCATTTGAAAGATAACATCGGTTTTCTGGTAGCTTATAAGTTTTTTATAATTGCCTCTATTGGGTACAAGTGGTTCCATTGTGTGTTGTGCTTGAATAATCAAAGGTAAAAAATATAGTTGATAGAGAGAGCATTAAGTGGGAATTTATTTGAAAAAAATCAATAAGGTCTCTAAAGTCTCTAAAGTCTATAGAGTCCTTAAAGACCCATGGGACACAAAAGTCTTTAAAGACCCTAAAGACCCTAAAACCAAACCAATAAATACATTTTACAACCCGTATTTACATCTTTTAACACAATCTCTATTTGTGTGTCTACGAAAAGTTCGTAGATTTGCGAAGTGTTCGTAATTAACTATGTAAATATGTTCGTATGGAAAAATTGACCGCACAAGAAGAAGATGTAATGTTGATAGTATGGCAACGAAATGGAGGGTGTATTAAAGATTTTCTTGATTATATGCCTGCACCACAACCTCCCTATACAACTGTAGCTTCGATTGTAAAGAACTTGGAACGTAAAGGTTATGTAGTTGCCAAACGTTATGGTAATACTTACTTTTATACTCCTGCTATTGATAAGACTGATTATAAACGTTCTTTCTTATCGGGGGTGGTACGTAACTATTTTGCCAATTCATATCGAGATATGGTTGCGTTTTTTGTAAATGAAAAACACCTTACCGAAGAGGAATTGAGCGAAATCATACAAATTATAGAGAAAGGTAAACCCAGTAAATAAGATTGATATAATGGACTTTGCAACGTACATATTACTTAGCCAATTGGGTATAACGGTGTTGTATCTATTGTATAAGTTCTTGTTTTCAAGTGATACATTTTTGCAAGCCCATCGCATAACTTTGTTATGTGGGGTAGTGTTTGCATATCTCTATCCTTTGGCTTATTATCAACCGATACATACGCATATAAGCGGTATGTATGACCAATATAGTCTTGAACTTCCTATGATTATTGTACCTGTAGAGTCGACTACTGACACATTCGATATCTTCTCACTATATTGGATAGGTGTTATAATCGGAGCATTATTTTTTCTCTTCAGGTTAGCTTCATTAGTATATATGAGCATGCGTAGTACTACTGTTGTTATAAATGGCGTGAAGGTCTATAATCCTAATGTCGATATTAAGCCTTTCTCTTTTGCGTCTGTCATATTTATTAATGTAAATAAGTATGATGATAATCTATTATACGATATATTATTGCATGAGAAGGCACATGTAGAAGGTGTACATACATTGGATTTGGTATTAAGCGAATTTGTGGCTATAGTAGGTTGGTTCAATCCTATTGCATGGCTTCTGCGGCATGAAATACGTATAAATGTAGAGTGTCTTGCTGACAAGGAAGCTGTCAAACATACACCTTCGGTTAAAGGCTATCAATATCATTTACTGCATATTGTTCGTGAAAATGTATCGATAAATTCTATAGGTATGCATTTTAACCATAAAATGCTGAAACAACGCGTAAAGAAACTTAATCAAGCTGATAGCCATTTCGTAAGACGAATTATTTATTTTATAATGCTCCCTGCATCAATATTTATGGTTTTTGTGGCGAGTGCATGGCCTTTATCGATTGAACGACCTTTAGATATGACTGCAAATGATATTGTTGTAGAGAATGTTCCTGTTAATGATGAAGTGCCGGAGGACAATCCTATGTTGGTAGATAATAGTTTGCCTCAATTTCCCGGAGGCGATGCTTCATTAATGCGTTTTATTTCCAATAATATAAAATATCCTCAGGAGGCTATTCGCGACAATATTCAAGGAGTCGTGATGGTAAAATTTGTGATAAATAGTGATGGATATATTGTTAATCCTACTATAATGAGGAGTCTATCACCCGAATGCGATAAAGAAGTATTACGTCTTGTGAGTATCATGCCCAAGTGGCAACCCGGACGCGATGCCGGTGTGAATGTTGAGGCCAACTTTGTTTTGCCCGTTTCGTTTGTAATGCAATAAATAAATTCAGAAATATAGATATCTTATAAATACCGAGGTGCTTTTGCCGCGGGAAGCATCTCTATTGTCTAATTTAAAATGAAATGAATATGAAAAGAAATGTTTTAATCTTGCTCGTTTGTTTTGTAGCAAGCATGGCTATGAATGTAGTAGCGCAAGAGCGCGAGCAATTACCTCAATTTCCCGGTGGTGATACCGAATTGATGAGCTTTGTAGCTCAGAACCTTGTCTATCCTGAGCAAGCTATCAAAGATAAAGTACAAGGTAGAGTGATTGTAGAGATGGTAATTGAAACAACCGGTGAGGTTGTTGATGCCAAGATTTTGCGTAGCGTATCGCCTGAATGTGATGCCGAGGTATTGCGCATTGTAAGGTTGATGCCTAAATGGACTCCCGGCTACAAGGATGGTGAGCCTGTGCGAACAACATTTGTTCTGCCGGTCGTTTTCAAGCTATCACGCAATAAAGACTCTAAAGTCTCTAAGGACTTTTGAGTTTTTAAAGACCTTAGAGACCCTAAAGACCCTCTTAGACACCCCTCAAATAAAACACAAACCTCGCAGACCGGCTGATCTGCGAGGTTTGTCGTATGAAGAATTTCTCTCTTATCGAGTCAACAGGAATTTTTCGCCATTGATGATGTAGATACCTTGAGGAAGATTCTTTACTTCATCGCGGTTGGTGGTGTGGAGTACGAGAATACCTTGAGTGTTGTATACGGCAAACTCTTTTGTTTCGTCACCAAATACTCTGTCGATGGCAGCGTTTCCGCTGAAGTAGCTTGCAAAGACATCTTGGCTGTGGTCAAGACCATCGGCACTTGTAAGGTTGTAGAGCGAAACCTCGATGTAATAATCGCCGATTACCTCGTTGGGAACAGGTACATAGAGGATTGATGCACCCTCAAAGTCGGGGTCGGCCTCTTTGGTAATAAGGTTGTTGTATATAACAGCCTCTTGGTTCAAATCTCCTTTTTTGCCATATTTAAACACTACACCATCGTAGCTCAACTTGGCTTCGTCGGTAATCCATATTTCTATTTGAGCTACACCGTCGAGGCTTGTGTTGGGAGCAGGTGTAAACTCGCAGAGGACATCGGCTGTAACTACCTCCAAGGCGTCGAATGTAAATGAGAAACCACCGATAGAACCTTGTTGGTCGGAGTAGGCATATTGGCCTGTGGTGTCGAGTACGCGATTGAAAGAGATTGTAATGTTGTTGTAGTTATTGCCCGATGCTACCATGATTTCGGGGGTACGTGTTTTGCCTCGGAGGTCGATAGTGATGGTGTTACCCTCGATGATGGGAGTCAGAGTCTCGGTATAATAGTCTCCTTCGACGTCGGTGCTGCCAAAAGAGAGTGAGGCCAAGGCCGACTCAACATCTCCGTCGAAAGTCAGCTTTAACAAGCCGGTAGGATCGTCTGCCATGTAGTACGACTTGAATGTGCCTGACGCATTTTCTGTACCGATAAGTTTGATGGGCATTGAGTCGATGGTGTATTCTATCTCGGCAGTACCATCTGTACCGTACATTTGTGTGGCATCATCGGCGGCTACTACGTTGGTCAAGCGAACAACAAATTTGTCGCCACCTACCAATGTACCATCGTTGAGCCAACCCATGAGTATCTCTTTTATCTCCATCGAATAGATGTTGGCCTGACCGTTGACAGCAACTGATGCTTCTCGCTCGCCGGCTACAATCTTAGCTTGGTCGTCCATGCGTACTGCACGGTTGAATTGTATCGATACCAAGCCACCGCCCGATACACTGAATACGCTACCGGCTTCGGGTGTGCATTTGGCTATCTGGATGCCCTCTCCACTATCCATCGATAGGCGGAAGGTACATTCATTCATTGAAAAGTCGAGGTAGAAATAATAGGTAGTACCCTCTGTAATGTCAAAGTGATATTGTTTGTCACCGTAGTAGTTGTCGTAGTTGACGGGGATATGATTACCTTCGGCTTCCATATCATCGAGTTGTGCGTGGTATGGCTCGAGTACTGTCGAATTAGAACCGGTGGCAATAAGTGTGCCGGTAGCAGGTGCTACAAATGTACCTATATATGAGTTGAAGTCGGCAGGTATTTGGTAATCGGTGTCCAATTGCATTTGTCCCAAGTCAACCAATTTGGCGTTGGCACTGAACGATATTGAGCCAAGTGCTATAACTGAGAGTATCAGTGTGATAAATTTTTTCATAAGGCTGTGTATAATAGTTGTTCGTTTTATATACGCAATGCACCGGATAGTGCATTGCGTATGTCAGGGAAGATTATTTTACAAGAACTTTTGTTACTGTAACATCATTGCCTGTTACCACCTTGACGATAGCAATACCGGCAGGAGCATCAAGCGAGATATGGCCATTGCCATAGGTAGTGCCCAACATAGTACCGTTTGTGCTATAAGCCTCTACACGAGCATCATCGGTTGTGGTAACGATAATCTTGCCGTTGGCAGTGGTTACGGTAGCATTGGCATTATTGCTGATGTTATGTACACCTGTAAAGTTGTTGCTGAGGGCTGCATTGATGTATGCACCGGTGTTGGCATCTATCAACATTACTACAATCTTGCAGTTGGCAAGGTTGCCTATTGTTGCAGGAACCTTAGTGCGAATCTCGGCAGTATATTCTTGGCCGGCTACAATTTCTTGGGGGAAGTAGCCACCTGTGCCATTGAATGTCATACCCTCGTATGAGCGACATACATCAAGCAGGTTATAATCCATTACAAGGCTTTGACCATACAAGCCACCCTTGCCCCATTCGCCAAGACTCTCTGCTTCTATTGAAGAGAAACCGTTCTTTTGCATAGATGATACATAGTCCTCCATAACAACGGTGAAGAGGTTGAGGTTGCTATTTTCGGCATCCAATGCGTATCTGATAGTACAGGGGATGACAAATTCGTTGGTTGTTGCATCTACTCCCATTTCGCCAATTGCGATATCGGCCTCGGTAGGTATTTCCAGCTCTTCACCTACGATATCGAGCCACATTTTATCGCCTCCTGCGGGGAGTTGAGCATTGCTGAAGTAGTAGTCGCCGTTGTATGAAACAGCGGGGAAACTGATGCTCTTGCGGTTGATGACACCCGAAGGTGCTGCCGATAGACCAAGGAAGTCGGTATAGCTGGTAAGGCCGGCACCAAGAGGATCTTGGAAAGTGCGGATACAAATAGGAATGAACAAGTCGCCATACAAGTCATGTATCTTCTCGATACTGATGAAACCGAGAGGACAGTTTTGACATCCCATACCCGAGATTTCTTCAAGAACTACGCGTTTGACAGGCTCAAATGCAAGATTGGTAATCTTGCCGTCTATATCATATTGGTTGTCGTTGCATACAACCTTGAGTGTAAATTTATTTTCCAAACCTACAGTCAAAGGCAATGCTTTGGTGAAAGCAAATTTATATACATCACCTTTCTTGAGTGATAGTCCTGTCTCGTTGATAGTCTCTATATCATTGCCCGACATGTCGGTGAGCGTGAGAGAGATAGACTCGTATACGTCGGTATCTGAGTCGATAGACATTGCTCCCTCGATGAGAATTTCGTTGAGAGCTACAACCGATGTTTCATTTGTGAAGGCAATGCGGAATGGCTTGTTGTGCGATACCATTACATCGTCGATAAAGACGGCACTTTGGTTTTCATTGTCGTTTACAAATGCAATGTAAATGTTCTTGCCGGCATAGTTGGCAAGGTTTATGTAATTCTCTTTCCAGTCACCGGCGAGGGTGTTGTCATCGTTGCCGGGCGATTGCAATTCGTTGTATACCAAGTCGGCCTCTTGAGCAAAGCGGTTTACCAACTCGTCGCTGGGCATATCGATAACCTCGTCGTTGGCCCAGATGTATACCTTCAAGTAGTCTTGGTAGCCGCTCATGAAACTTTGTGACAAGAACGATAGGGCGCATTTCTCATCGGGTATGTATAGTTGAGGAATGATGAGCCAGTCGTTGCTCTTACCTGCGGGATCGTACATTGAGTGTGACGATGCGGCAATATTGTTGTCGTTTTCGTCCCATGCGATAGCCCAGCCATAATCGTGACGGTCGAAACCGATGGCTTGAGCAAGGCTGTTGGGAGTGTTGCGGTCGGCATCCCAAGGCAAGCAGTTGGCAACACCCACGGTGTTGAAGTTCTCTATAAGCAACGAGTTGTCGTCGTAAACAATCTCGCGTTCGAAGCTGCCTTGATATTCGATAGTGATTATTTCGTTGGCACCATTACCGGCTACGTCTGTTACCGAGCCGGGCATTACCTCTACGCGATAGTTGTTGTCTTTAAAGAGGTATTGAGTTGTGTTGGGGTATACAGCCACTACATTGTTGTTGTAGGCCATGAGCATAGATGCAATAGGCTCAATTTCATCTTCTTTGTAGAGATAGGCGATAGCCGAGTCGGGCAAGTATACCGGAACATCAAATGTAAGCACGATAGGATTGGTGTTGTTGTCTATCTTGGCAATGGCACTACCCTCGGCCGGATAGATAGTGGTTACCTTCACAGGGGCATTTTCGCGACCATTGTATGATATGTTTATATCTTTGTTGCTCATGGATTTGTCTTGAGCCAAAGCTATAGAGCCGGCAGGAACGTGTAAGGTGTACTTTTCACCGGCACTGAGCGAGCCGCTGCGGTATGTGATAGTGGCTTTTTTGCCGTTGGCAGTAAGTCCTATCGAGTTGTATACAACGTCACCGGCTGCATTGCGTATCTCTACACAGGTCTTTGCTCCGATTATCTGTATGTCGTGGTCGAATGTCAATGTAATCTCTTTGAGGCGAGAGATTGTAGCACCCTCACGAGGGTATATAATGTAAGAGCCGAGCAAGTCTACACCATTACATGCATCGCTAAAGGTGGTGGGCAATGTTACTACATACGATGAGTAGGGGTCAACCATTACAGCAGCGCGTTTATTGTCATCGCTGAGGAATAAGGGTGTACCGGTGTTCTCAAAAGAGGTCTTTGCGTAGAAATCATAGCCATATTGTTGCTTCAGGATTTGGTTGAAAGGGAACCAGTATGCACCGTTGCGTATGCTCCACTCGCGGATAGGAGTGCCGCTGGGTGTAGCTGCCATGGCATGACCGTTGTTGTCGATTACGCTGGCTACCATGTCACTGTCGAATGTTGCATCGTAGAGCGTGAAATCGCCGGTCTTTATGTTGTATACATAAGTTGTTTCGTATTGGTTGCCGAACTCGCTACCCTCTAAGGCTTTATAGATGTAGGCACGACCGGTTATCCACTCGGCATTGTTGCTGAAGTTGGCACTGTTGATAAAAAGAATATTTTCTACAACAGGAGTAAAACGCTTGTTGCTTTCGGTAAAGCCTATGGGTGTATAGCTTTTTTTATCAACATCGTAGATATAATAAAGTTGCTCAGATATGTAGCTGTAAGAGATACAACCCAAGATGAGCTTACCGTCGGGCGAGATTTGGTTAAACCAGTTTTGGTCTTGGTTTTGGCCGGTCATGTCATACTCGGGTATACCGAGGCACTCAACCAACTCGCCTGTTGTCATATCCCACAAGGCGGGTAGTGAGTAGAAGCCGTCTTCGTCGATTGATTGACGACCTACGGCATACTTACCATCAGGTGTGATTGCATTTACCTCACCATACCATTCGCTGTCTTCACAAGGCAGATTGGTCCATTTGCCACTTGCTTTTGACCAGTAGGCGGGCTTGTGATTGAGTTCGCCAACAACAATGCTACCATCATTGGTAACGTCGGCAGTACCCATTGAAGCGTAACTTCCTGCCGAATAGTTTGCAGCCAGGTCTGTTACTGTCTCTGTGTCAATCTCAATAAGACGAGCACCGGTTTGTATCAGTGCATCTTCGGCATTGAAGGCATTGGCGCATGCATATTGGCCGTTGTCCGACATACCGTTAATAATGGCCGAGTCGTCAAAAATAAATTTTTTGATAACAGGACCTTCCTGTGCCCATGCCGAGCAGATGCTCAACAATGCACACACGATAATGGAGAGTGTTTTCTTCATAAAAATGTGAATATAAAAATTAAATTTGTTTTAGAATCACTATATACACAATAACATTAATTACGGTGCAAAATTACGAAATGTTTTGCTATTACAACTATCTTTTGTTGAGAAACTTCGGGCTTTTTGCAATGTGTAACAATTGTAGAATAATGTTTATAGGACTTGTTGTTTGTTGAATGGGTTTGTAATGCGATGTTATGTTGTCAATTTGCTATTATATCGTCGGTGAATGTTGCTGCGTGTTGGCGGATGATAGCTTATTGCAGAGTAGTGCCTGATACGTGGTGGATTGAAACAGCAACGGATTGCACGTTCAATGCAATCCGTTGTAATATATAGGTGTGGTATATTCTTAAAAGGCCTTGAAACCCATTACTTTGCGCACCTCGGCAAGGGTGCGGGCTGCACTTTCACGGGCACGCTCGGCTCCTTGTGCTACCACGCGACGCAGATACTCGTCGTTGCTGCGTATGTCAAGGATGCGTTCACGTATGGGGGTTGTTGTCTTGAGAATATCCTCGGCGAGTTGTTTCTTAAGGTCGCCATAGCGGATGGAGCAATTGTTGTATTGCTCCTCAAAGTAGCATACCACGTCGGGTGTAGAGACGATCTTGAGGAGGGTGAAGAGGTTTTCAAGAGGCTCGCTCTTGGGCGAGTTGGGCGATTGAGGACCTTCGTCGGTAACGGCACGCATTACCTTCTTGCGCAATACTTTCTCTTCGTCGCATAGGTATATACAATTGCCTTCGCTCTTACCCATCTTGCCACTGCCGTCGAGGCCGGGAACTTTGATGCTGGCTTGACCAAAGTTGTAGCTGGCGGGCTCGGGGAAGAGTTCTACGCCGTATACCGAGTTGAATCGACGGGCAAAGCGGCGTGTCATCTCCAAGTGTTGCTCTTGGTCTTTGCCTACAGGTACTTTGGTGGCCTTGTGAATGAGGATGTCGGCGGCCATGAGTGTGGGGTAGGTGAGCAATCCGGCGTTGACACGATTCTTGGATGTGTCGCTTATAATCTCTTTTTCGATGGCATCTTCACTCTCGTTGGCATGGGTGTCGAGGTGGAGTTGCTTGCGTGCTTTGTCCTTGAATGATGCAGTACGCATCAACTCGCCTATACCTACGTGCATGTTCATCAAGAGGTATAGTTGCGATATTTCGGGCACATCACTTTGTATGAATATTGTTGACTTTTCGGGGTCGAGACCTGCGGCCAAATACTCGGCAAGAATGTTCTTGACATTTTCGTGGAGCATAGCGGGGTCGGGGTGGGTAGTGAGTGCGTGCAGGTCGGCTATGAAGAAGTAGCAGTTGCTCTCTTCTTGCATCTTAACAAAGTTGCACAATGCACCATAATAGTTGCCCAAGTGTAGGTTGCCTGTCGAGCGAATACCGCTCACTACAATATCTTTCATAAATTATATGCTGTTTTTTTAATACGAGTGCGAAGATAGCAAAAAGTTGATATATTACCAAACAACCGCGGTCGTTGAGCATAAAAAAAGCAGGTGAGCCGGGAAGTGAAATAACGTTGCTCGGGGAGCATCTTGTAGAAGTAACTTCGCCGATAGCCTGCTTATAGGGTTGCGACTCTATGGTCGGGTGCTGTCTGCTGTATGTGTTGCAAATTTACACTTTATATTTCAAACATTGGGTATATTGTGTCGTGAAATTTTCATAATTCATTACTGTGTCGGCCTCTGTGGGTGTCGCAGCGAGTGTACCTCGTGCTTCGATGTGCCACGATAACAAGGTGTACATGTCGAGTGCCGGAGTATCGGTGTATAGCCTGATGAGGTCGAGCATGAGCGATGTGTCGAGGTAGGCTACAGGTAGCGAGTTGCTGTCTATATCGAGTACTATATACTCCATGAGTGACAGGTCGAGTATTACCATGTGCACACCTTGTGCCTCTGACGAAAACCGGAAACTGTTGGCTGTCGTTTCGGGCATCCATGTGGTATTGGCCTCGGGGTGTTCGCGTTCCATGTAGCCGAATGCGGCATCGACACTGTTCATGGGGCGACGCTCGAAGTTGTTGGCTGTTACCACAACGTAGCGAAACTCTTTGCGTGCCTCATCGAGTATTACGTCGATGTACTCGGCACAGTCGCCTTTGCGATGGCGCACGTCGCCCGAGTGGATGGCGCAATCGTTTTTGAGGCCGGTTGCCCACGATATTGTTTCTATGCCATTATCGCCTACAAAGGTAGCCGACAGGTCGAGGTCTTCGCGCCCGTCTTTGTCTATCCAATGGAGGTAGAAACGTACCACGCGGGCTTGTGGGTTGTCCAAAGGTACTCGTGTGCCACGCACAAGGGTCTTGAGTGCCGGATTGAGTCCTCGCATCTGCATAGGCACCGGGATGCCTTTCAGTCGCTCGTCGAGGTAGACCTTCCCCAATGGTTCTAAAGTGCTGTAACGTCTCTTTAGTTCTACGGCAATGGGGGTTATGAGTTTGTTGCTCAATGCCTCGTCAAAGGCGTCGTTACCTTCAAGGAATATCGGTATGCGCTTGTGCTTGAGTAAGATGGGACGCACCACATCCTCTTCTCTACGACGAAGGAAATGGTTGTATAGTTCGTAGAGCACCTTGCTCGATGCGTGTGGCAGTGCTTGTGTGTAGGCGTGTATAATGGTGTCTACTTCAACATCGCTCTCGGCTTCGCGCAATAGGTGGTCGATGCGACGCAACAACTCGCCGGGACGTTGCGAAAGTATAGCCAATCGCTCGTCGAGGCTATGGGTTGCATCGACTTGTGCATACCAGCTGCGGGCATAGTTGCGCACAGCGCACAATGCCTCGGCACTGCGAGGGTAGCGACGGGCATATTCGCCTGCGTGCAGTATCTCACCCAATCGTTTCCAACGCTCGGCACGCAATGCCATCTCGGAGGCATCGCACGACGATTGCTCTAAGTGGGATAGAAGCATGCGACGCTCGCTGCGACTGAATTTCTTGAATCGAAACGCACGTGCCGCTTTATTCTCAAACTTGCGGTCAACTCCATCGCAGTTGATAGTGTAGTGTGTAGGTGGAACGGGTGGCAATGAAATATCGCCACCTGACATATATACTGCCAATCGCAACACATCGGTGGCTGTAGCAAGACGAATGGGCATACCCTCAGCGGCAAGCATACACATGGTCTCTTTGAAAGGTACTTGCTCGGGTAATAGTTGCTTTACGTTGGGGTAGTTGCGTACAAACCATAGCAACGTGTCGCGACTCTGCTGTGTGTGGGCCTGATTGCTTGCACATAGGGTGGTGAATAACGACTCAAACTCTTCTCGTGTGGCGCATCGCAACATAGTGTAGTGAGGGTGCTCAAATGCTTGAGGCCTTTCGCCTTTCCATACCTCGGGTGTAAAAGCCCCATTGCTCCAATAGTAAACGAGTTGATTGATAAACAGTTCGGCATGACTCAGTTCCATTACTTCTTGTGGAAACCCTTCGTAGAAGGGCTTGAAGTTGCCTGTGTCGCCCAACATCGTGCGCAGATACTCAATTACTTCAAGGTGAAATTGCACTGCCTCTTCACGGGGGGCATATTCAATAGCGTGGTAGGCGTGGCTGTCGAGCATATAACCGGCCTGCATCAGTTCATACTGGATGGTGGCTGCCAATCCGTTTGATTCGCCTCCCGAGGGTATCAATACCCATCCTTGCTGTAGAGCTATGATATGTTGAGTCGTTTTCATAAAGCAAATGTAGAAAATATTTTATGTAATATGGTGCAATGTGCGGTAAAAAGTGATAACTTCGCATTATGGAAGATAATGGAACTTATAAAATACTCTTTGTCTGTCTGGGCAATATATGTCGCTCACCGGCTGCCGAAGGCATTATGCGCCACATCGTGCGCAAGTACAATCTCGAACATTGTTTTCATCTCGACTCGGCAGGTACGTACGGTGGTCATGCCGGAGAATTGCCCGACCGTCGCATGCGTAGTGCCGCCGCTGCACGTGGCTATCTGCTCGAACATCGAGCGCAACGTTTCAAGGAGTCGATGTTTGCTCAATTTGACCTCATTGTAGCCATGGACGATAGCAACTACTACGACTTGCAGTCGATGGCACCTTCGCTCGATGATGAAAAGAAGATAGTGCGTATGGCCGACTATTGCCGTCATTACACTGCAACACATGTCCCCGACCCATATTACGAAGGAGCTGAGGGCTTCCAATTGGTACTCAATCTGCTGGAGGATGCCTGCGAAGGGCTCTTGGTGAGCTTGGGATATGTCAAGTAAAATAAAAATGCCGACGGTTTCACAATCGCCGGCACTCTTCGCTTAGTTAGATTTTAAACGCTTGAGAGAGAATCAAATCAGAAGTATGTCTTTATCAATCGTATTACTTGCAAGGCTACGAGTATAATCATACCGGCCATTGCTGTGTATATAGATAACAAAGAGCGCGTGATATTGTTCTCGTCGAGCGTTATAATATCGTTGGGTAACAGGTATAGCAATACGCCACACGCTACTACCGATAGGAGCGTGGTGATGCACATGATTATCTTGCAAGTGCTTGACCGGTGCTCGGGTAGCTTGTTTATCGTACGCTTGGTAAACCACACATTGGGGCGAGGCTCGTGGGTGTGAGCCTTGAGAAATTCTTTTACCAACTTTTCTTCGTCGTGGTGTAAGGCGTTGTTATTCATATCCATTGTTTTTAAGAAAATCGGCTATTTTGTTGCGAGCGCGTGATAGGTGCGATTTGACTGTTCCTGCAGGCAATTGCAGTATCGAGGCAACATCTTCTACCTTGCGATCGTCAATGTAATAGAGTGTAATGGCGGCACGCTCGGTGGGTGTGAGTTGTTGCAGTGCGCGGGTAATGTCTATGTGTGTGTCGTTGTGGGTTGATATAACACATTCGGGTATGATATCGGTCGTGTGGGTAAACCTGTTGCGACGCAAATGGTCTTGCAAAACATTATAGGCTATGCGGTAGAGGTATGTCGAGAGGTTTGCCAAGCCCTTAAATTGCTTGATGGAGTAGTAGAGCTTGATAAACGTCTCTTGTGCCAAGTCGTCACTAAGCATCTCATCGCCCATGGTTTGGTGTAGGAAAAAGCGCCGAATGGTGGGCTGATGCTGCTCGACGAGCGTGGCAAAAGCACGTCGATCGTCGAACAGCATGACCCGAGAAATTAACAATGTATCGTTTGTATGGCGCATAAGGCTTTGTTATGAGTGGCGATATGTCGATGTTATGCCTCTGTTTCGGTATTTTGTGATGCCGCCAGAGCTGTTGAATCTTCGTTGTGCTCTTTAGCATCCTCTTTGCGCTCTTCGTGGCGTTCGATAAAGGCTATCAGCAGGTATCCCGCACCAATGATGCCGGGTATAACGGCTATGGCTGTAATCGCATTTTCATCGATTGTATCGCCAAATATTGCGAGTCCTATACCTATGGCTATGAATATAATAGCTTGACGCAGGGTATTGGTCCATCGTTTTTGGGCTTTTTTAGGCTCGTCAAACAATCCTTCGGGTATGGCTTGTCCGTTGTCGATGGCCTTTTCGATGATATGGTAGCGGTCGCGTTGCTTGCGATATGATATCCATGTTGTTATCCAAACTATAAGTATGATGAATGCAAAAAATGTGAAGGGTATTGATAACTCTGCAATATCCTCTACAGTGTCGCTGCTAATGCTTTTTGCGTCTAATTGGTGTTGAAGAGAGTCGTTATACATATCATATTGAACCTCTATAGCGGCTTTTTCTACATCCATGCGCATGCTGTCCAAGATAAACTGCTCACTGCGGTCGGGTGCTGAGGGATGGATGGCTGCAAAAATGTTTGTTGCAAAAAGGAGTGCTATTATTGCACTACACATCATTATGATTGTACGTTTCATTTTATTGGGGTTTTAATAGGTTTATATTTTTCTTAAAACGGCATCGATGCTTGTTGGTTTCTATGCATTAGACGTGAGCATTACGACGGTTGGTTGCAATGAGTGACAAAAATAGTATGATTATGCAAAAAAAACACCTTCTATCGGGGCCGATGAAGGTGTTGTGATAGGATGAAATAGATGTTGTATTATATCTCGTAATCGACGCAGGCGCGTGATGCAACCTTGCCTTTGAGCAATGCGGCTGCTGCAACGTGTACGGGGTGTGTGGCGTAGGTTGCAACATCTTCGAGGGTGTCGAATATCGAGTTAAGGGCTATGTCGTATTGCTCGGCGGGATTGATGTTGCGCGAAACCTCAATGTGGCGTATTACATCTATGTGCTCGGGCAATGCCATTACTGCATTGCAAAAGTCGTTGATAACTTGTGTACGCTCGGGTTCCTCTGCATTGAGCTTGAATAGTACTATATGCTTTACCATAATGCGTTATAATTATTAAGGATTAAACATTATACATGCGTTCGCGGGCGGCTTTTACGCGCTCGTCGGTGATATAATCGTCATACTCCATTATCTTGTCGATAATGCCGTTGGGGGTAAGTTCGATGACGCGGTTGGCAACAGTCTGTATAAACTCATGGTCGTGCGATGCAAAGAGTACCACACCCTTATAGGCTGTGAGCATATTGTTGAAGGCCTGTATCGACTCGAGGTCGAGGTGGTTGGTGGGAGTGTCGAGGATAATGGTATTGGCGTTGCGCATCATCATGCGTGCTATCATGCAACGCATCTTCTCACCACCCGACAATACCGATGCCTTTTTGAGTACCTCCTCGCCCGAGAAGAGCATCTTGCCCAAGAATCCTTTGAGGTATATCTCGCTTGAATCATCGCTGAATTGCGACAGCCAGTCGACGAGGTTCATGTCGGTGTTGAAGTAGGCCGAGTTATCGAGAGGAAGGTAGGCTGTTGTAATAGTCTGTCCCCAGTCGAATGAGCCGGCATCGGGTTTCATGTTGCCGTTGATAATCTCAAATAGGGCTGTCATGGCGCGGGGGTCGCGCGAGAGGAATACAACCTTATCGTCTTTCTCGATGGTGAAGTTTACATCACGGAACAGGGTAGTACCCTCTATGCTTTTTTCAAGTCCTTTCACCTCAAGAATTTTATTACCCACCTCGCGTTGCGGGGTGAAGATTATACCCGGATAGCGACGTTGTGAGGGTTGAATCTCCTCAATGTTGAGTTTTTCGAGCATCTTCTTGCGGCTTGTAGTCTGTTTACTCTTGGCTACGTTGGCACTAAAACGACGAATAAACTCTTGCAACTCTTTGCGTTTCTCTTCGGCCTTCTTGTTTTGTTGTTGTTGTTGGCGTAGAGCAAGTTGGCTCGACTCGTACCAGAAACTGTAGTTGCCTGCAAAGAGTTGTACGCGACTGAAGTCTATATCGACAGTGTGTGTACACACCGAGTCGAGGAAGTGACGGTCGTGCGATACTACGAGAACGGTGTTCTCGCAGTTCGACAGATAGTTCTCGAGCCACATCACAGTCTCGAGGTCGAGGTCGTTGGTAGGCTCGTCGAGCAGGAGGTTGTCGGGGTTGCCAAAGAGAGCCTTTGCGAGCAATACGCGCACCTTCTCTTTACCACTGAGGTCGCGCATATACATATAGTGCTTATCCTCTTTAATGCCCAGTCCGCTCAGCAATTCGGCGGCGTCGCTCTCGGCATTCCAACCCTCGAGTTCGGCAAATCGCTCCTCAAGCTCGGCAGCACGTATGCCGTCGGCATCGCTGAAGTCTTCTTTGGCATAGAGCGCGTCTTTCTCTTGCATTATATCCCATAGCACGGTGTGACCGCGCAAAACGGTCTCTATAACAGTGCAGTCGTCAAACTCAAAGTGGTCTTGACTCAGTACCGAAAGACGCTCGCCCGGAGCCATACTCACTGTGCCGTGAGTAGGATCGAGTTGGCCGCTGAGGATGCGCATAAGGGTCGACTTGCCGGCACCATTGGCACCGATAATACCATAGCAGTTACCCGCATTGAACGTGAGGTTGACATCCTGAAACAATACCCTCTTACCAAATTGTATACCTAAGTTGTTTACTGTAATCATTGTTTTGTGTTAATATCTGTCGAATTGTTATTTGCCGATAAAAATAATCCCCTCGACGCATATTTGTATGCGCCGAGGGGGATATTGTGATGCAATTATTATTTCTCCTTCATGAAGGGAAATTTGCTTTTCTTTGATTTCTTCTTGCTCTTGTTGTTGTCGTCACCATATCCGTAGCTGCCGTAACCATAACCGTAGCCATAACCGTAGCGACGGTATGAATAGGTACGAGTGGTCATATCAACAGCATTGATACAGAGGTATAGCGATCTCAAGCGACCGTTGGCCGAGTAGGCATTGATGTTCTTTACATGGCTTCTTGAAGTGTACTTAGAGCGTGTAACGAACAATGTTGTGTCGATAATGCGGTCTATCAAGAAAGAGTCTGATACCATACCCACAGGAGCCGAGTCGATAATAATGATGTCGTAGCGTTTGCGCATTTCGATCATCAAAGTATCGAGTTTTTCGGTGAGAAGCAACTCATTTGGGTTGGGAGGTACAGGACCACCGGGTATGATGTCAAGACCTTTGGTGCTGGTGTGCATTATAATGCTTTCCATATCGGTCTCTTGTCCCGACAGATAGTTGGTTATACCCTTCTTGTTGTCAAATCCGAAGTGCAATGCAGCCATGGGACGACGTATGTCAAGACCTACCAACAATACTTTCTTGCCTGCATGAGCAAATGCCATTGCAAGGTTTGAAGATATAAAGGTCTTACCTTCGCCCGATACCGACGATGTCACCATGATAACTTTCTTGTCGGGCGATGTGAGGGTGAATTGCAAGTTGTTACGCAGCAGACGGAATAGCTCCGAGGCTGTATTGTTGCTCTTCTCCTTTACAACGAAGAACTCGTCTTTGTTGCAACTTGGTATCTCCGACAATACCGGTATTTGTGTAAGTTTCTCCAATTCGACCTTGTCGTGGAACGAGGGGAATATCAAGCTCTTGATATATATGACACCGGCAGGAATAATCATACCCAATACCAATGCAATGAGAGCAATTTGAGCCTTCTTGGGAGCTACGGGATAGGGCAGTGTAGTAGGTTCGTCGATGATACGGGCATCACCCACTGCAAGGGTTTGTGTCAAGGCGTTCTCTTCGCGTTTTTCCAAGAGGAACACATACAAGTTCTCTTTGATGCGTTGTTGACGCATGATGTCGGTAAGTTCACGCTCATATTGCGGTACGTTGCGTATCTTGCGCTCGTTCTCGGCATCTTGGCGAGCTATATCTTTCTTGCTCAACTCAATGCTCTTGCGAGTAGCGGCAATACCTTGCAATACTGTGCTCTTAAGAGCCATGATGTTTTGCGATATCTCTTTGATGACGGGGTTGCTTTCGCTCGATGAGTTCAAGAGTCTTTCGCGCTCGGCAATAGCCTTGTTATACTCGGTGATGAGGTTGCTCATACCACCCTCATCGATACCCAGGATAGGAATGGGAGAGTATGTGTTCTCGGGGTTGGCCAAGAAGTTTTCTACATATTCGATAAGGTTCAATTGTACGTCAAGACGACTTTGTTCCTTGTCCGACTCGCTGGTTTGCTTGAGGTATATTTCGGCCTCGGAAGAGAGGTCGGTAAGACCACGTTGTGTGCGATATTGCTCAACATCTTCTTCTACATCCGACAGTTCTTTCTGTATAGAGACAAGACGGTTGGTAATAAAAGCCTCGGTATTGGTCGATGCAAGATTCTTCTCGGCAACACCCTCTTCGTTATAGTAGTGTACCATGCGGTTGATGATGTCGACACCCATTTTAGGTATGGGAGTGGTATATGATGCCGAGATGAGCGGTGCAGTTTTCTCAAATTGAGCCAATGCTATCTCCTTTGAGAGCTTGATGGCTACTTCGTTGGGATTGGTTACATTCACCAACAGCGTCTTGTTTAAAGGTTCATATCCTGCCACCTGTTCTATAACAAATGTTCCAACTGTAGGCAGATAGAGTGTGTAGGGGAGTTGCACATCGGTGAGGTCTATTTCTTTCTCTTCACCCTCCACATACGCACTTGTTCTCATGGTGTATTTTCCCTTGATGTCGTATGTGTTTTTATCGCCGGGACGTGTTATTGACAGGTTTATGCCGGTCTGCAACAAGCCGAGGTCTGTCGTAGAGTCGGGTTTCACGACTATAGGTGTATTGTTGTACAACGGAGTGTTGCGCAGGTTGCCTTTGTATTCATATTTTGTATGCAACTCAAGGTCGTTGACAATCTTCTTTGTGATTGTGCGTGAGCGCATTACCTGTATTTCGGTAATGATGTTGTCGGCTCCCGACGTAATACCCAAGCTTTGAGTCAACACGTCACCCTCGGTCTTCGACCACTTGTCAATAATGAGAATTAGCGAGTCAACTTTGTATGAAGGTACTTGGCAGAGGATGTAAAATCCGGCTAATCCTATTACAATGAAAAGACTTAATACAAACCATTTCCACTTGGAAAGACACTCAAGGAGAAATAATGTGATGTCGAATCCTTGCTCTTCGCTTTGTTCGATTGGGTTGTTTTGATAATTGTTTTCCATTATTCGTTATCTTGAATAGTTCAAAATTGTCATGATAAGTGTTGCGGCCGATATAGCAACGCTGGTAGCACTGATGGCTATAGACGCTGTAGGAGGTACAGAGTATGCGTTGGCTGCCTTAGAGTGGTTGGGCTCAACGTATATAACGTCGTTTTGTTGCAGATAGAAGTAGGGCGACATAATGAGCTCTTTGTCATTGAGGTCGAGACGAGCTGTTGTGCGTGAGCCGTCGGCGTTGATGCGCACAAGTAGCACGTTGTCGCGACGTCCGGTGATATTGAGGTCGCCTGCCAAGGCCAATGCTTCAAGAAGATTGACGCGCTCGTTGGGGATGGTGTATGAGCCGGGTTTTACCACATCACCGATAACCGATATACGGAAATTCTCAAATCGTACAGTTACCGAGGGTACTTCGTGGATATATTTGGGATATATCTGGTAGCGTATGTGGTCCTCAAGTTCACTCTTGGTCATACCCTGCACCTTGATGCGTCCCAATACAGGCATATCGATACAACCGCTGTTGTCTACAAGATAATAGTTCAATTCTTCTTGTCCGTGTGACGATGAAGAACGCACTGTCATCACGTCTACCACACGGCGGTTGAAGGGTTGTACTGCAGTACGGTCGGTTGCCATAACGGTTATATCAAGAAGGTCTCCGGGACGGATAATCTGTTCGGGTACAATAGGAGCTTCGGTAAATACTTCGGCAGGTACTTCGTCTATTTGTTGCATGTAGGGTACTTTCTTGGATAGTTGGCAAGAAGTGGTAAACAATAACGCTACAACGCCTGCGAAAAATATAGATTTTTTCATAATGCTTGTGTTTTAAAATAGCTTTGACGGCACAAAAATAAGCATTGTATTCTAATAAAACAACCTTTTATAGGACTTTTTGCATATTTTTTAATTGCCACTATATGATATGGCGTGGTATGATATGATGCGCGCGAGGGTGAAATTGTGTACTACGCAGTGGTGCTGTATCTGTCGCCTTGTGCTACATCTGCAATGTGTGTGTTGTGTATTTGTGTTTAACTATATATTGAAACACTGTTATTATTGTTACTTTTCTCTTTTTTAGATAAAATGGACTGTGGCTCGGCAGAATGCTAATGCAAGCATTGCTTTCTTCTCTCGCCTTTTGCTTTTGGAGATAAAATAGTAATGTGGTTCGGAATAAAAACTTGGGGTAAACTTGCTGTTTCTTTGCTCACTTTCACTATTTTTGCACAAACAAATTGAGTATGGATTCTATAAAGTATATTTATCGCATTGGATGCGGGCCGTCGAGCAGCCATACAATGGCTCCACGACGTGCGGCACAAGAGTTTTTGAAACTTACGCCCGAGGCCTTGGCCTATAGGGTTACGCTGTATGGTAGTTTGGCGGCAACCGGTCGAGGTCACTTGACCGATGCGGCTATAACGGATGTTCTTGCCAAGTCGGCTCCTGTCACGATAGAGTGGCGACCGCAAGAGGTGTTGTCAAGGCATCCCAATGGTATGATGTTTGAGGCATTGGATGAGGATGGCGCGGTGATGCGCTCGTGGACAACCTTCAGTGTAGGTGGTGGTGCGCTCAGTGATGATGTCAATGAGGGTGTTGCTCTCTATGACAAAACTACTATACGCGATATCTTGGAGTGGTGTCAGAGCGAAGGTTATAGCTTCTGGGAGTATGTCGAGCACTGTGAGGGAAGCGATATATGGAGTTATCTTGCCGATGTGTGGCAGGTCATGCAAGATGCTATCAAGCGCGGTCTCGATGCCGAAGGTGTATTGCCCGGAGGATTGGGTGTTCGTCGCAAGGCGGGCGATTACTATATACATGCTCACAACTCTGTAAAGCAACTTTACAATCGAGGGTTGATGTATTCGTTTGCACTTGCTGTGATAGAGGAGAACGCTGCCGGTGGTACAATTGTTACCGCGCCTACCTGTGGTTCTTGTGGTGTGCTGCCTGCTGTATTATATTATATGAAAGAGCAGTTCCACTTGCCCGACTCGCGTATCCTGCGAGCCTTGGCTACGGCCGGACTGTTTGGTAATGTAGTTAAGCACAATGCCTCTATATCGGGTGCGCAAGTTGGTTGCCAGGGCGAGATAGGTGTTGCATGTGCCATGGCTGCCGCCGCATCGTGTCAGTTGTCGGGTGGCTCTATTTCGCAAATCGAATATGCCGCCGAGATGGGGTTGGAACATCATTTGGGGTTGACCTGCGACCCGGTGTGCGGACTGGTGCAGATACCTTGTATAGAGCGTAATGCCTTTGCTGCTACTCGTGCCTATGATGCCGGTGCTTTTGCGATGTTCTCCGATGGTCGTCATCGTGTGCCTTTTGATAATGTTGTGAGAGCCATGCGCGATACGGGACACGATTTGCCCAACCTCTATAAGGAGACTTCTGAGGGTGGACTGGCCAAGACTTACAGAGATGTACAGGCACGTCGATAGACTTGTGTGGTATGTTTTTTAGCTTAACAAATAATAAAATTGTTATATATTTGCAGAGTTGTTGCAAAAAACATTATCTTTGCACTGTAAAAGTGGCTCTTAATAGTTTTTGCGTATGGATGGAGAGCCTCTTGGGCTTATGGATTGAAAAAAAAGTGGAGGATATTAAACCTATCTGGTTTTTTAAAGTCTTAAAGAAAACAATTGTGTAAGAATATTAATGAAAAATAAACACACTATTATGAAAAAGTTTTTGTTAGCCGTAGTGGCATTGTTTTTGAGTGTATCAGCTTTTGCTGAGCTTCCTTCAGTACAATTGAAAGATATCGATGGCAAGCGCGTCGATACTGCCAAGTTGAACAATGATGGTAAGCCTTATATCATCAGTTTCTTTGCTACTTGGTGCAAGCCCTGTTTGCGTGAGCTTGATGCCGTAAACGAGGTATATGCCGACTGGCAAGAGGAGACCGGCGTAAAACTTATCGCAGTGTCTATCGACAAGGCTCAAGATGAGTCGAAGGTGAAACCCCTTGTAAACAGCAAAGGTTATGAGTATCAAGTGTTGCTTGACCCCAATGGCGACTTTAAGCGTGCTATGGGTGTAAACATGGTTCCCACTGTATTTATCATTGATGGTAAAAACAACATTGTGGAGACTCGTACTCAATACACCGATGGTTCGGAGGAACACCTCATTGAAGCTGTAAGAGCTTTGCTTAAAAAATAATCTTTAAAACGACGAAGTAGATATATAGTCTATGAAAAAACACATAGCACTCGCATTAATGGCGTGCGCAAGTCTCGGCATGTATGCCGTTGACTTGGGCACGGCTACTGTTACCGGTAGTATACAGAGCGATATGCTCGTGCCTCAACAAGATGAGGCTATCGGTACAGAGTATACCGGTGATTTCAATACCAATACCTATCTTACATTGAATGTTCACAGCCAGTACATCTCGGCCGGATTGCGTGGTGAGTTCTTGGAGTTCCCCCTCCCCGGTTTTGAGAACGATTTCAAGGGTTGGGGTATTCCTCATTTCTTTGTGACCGGTAATGTGGCAAACACCGAAATTACTGCCGGTACTTTCTATGAGCAATTCGGTAGTGGTTTTGTCCTCTATGGTTATGAGGAGCGTTCGTTGGGTGTCGATAATGCCATCTTGGGTGGTCGTATTAAGACATCTATCATACCCGGTGTGCGCTTGAAAGCTCTCGGTGGTATTCAACGCCACTATTGGGAGTGGACCGATGCCGCTATTTGGGGAGCCGATGTTGAGATGGGCTTTGATGAGTGGTTTAAGCCTCTCGCTGAGAATAATATCCGATTGATGTTGGGTGCATCTTATGTGTCGCGTCATGAGGGCGATGAGGTAATCTATGCAACACCTCAATATCGTCTCAATCTTCCCGCCAATGTAGGTGCGTTTGATGCTCGCCTTAAATTTGGTGCAGGAGGTTTCGACCTTTTGGCCGAGTATGCCTACAAAGCCAATGACCCCACAGCCAGCAACGGCTATATCTACAAGCCCGGTCAGGTGGCCATGTTGTCGGCCTCTTATTCGCAAAGAGGTTTGAGTTTCTTTGTTCAAGCCAAGCGCAGCGACAACTTTGCATTCCGCACCGAGCGTAGTGCCGACCCCGTTTCGTCATCATGTTACATCAACTACTTGCCCGCATTCTCATACCAACACACCTATGCGTTGGCAGCCCTCTACCCCTATGCAACACAATTGATGGGCGAGTGGGCGTTCCAAGGCGAGTTCCGTTATAAGTTCCCCCGCAAGACACCCCTCGGTGGTAAGTATGGTACCGACCTCGTGTTGCGTGGTTCGCTTATCTATGATATCGAGCGCAACTTTGTCGATGGTGGTTCGTTGAATGCTCCCATGGGTAAATATGGTGTAATGGGCTCGAATGGTTACACATCCGATTTCTTCGGTATGGGCGATTTGTTCTATGCCGAGGCCGGTATCGAACTTAGCAAGAAGTTTACAAAAGACTTCAAGTTGACAGCCATGTATATGTTCCAAAAGTACAACAAATCGGTTATCGAAGGTGAGGGTGGTATGATCGACTCACACATCATTGTGCTTGACGGTAAATACCAAATAAGCAAGAAGGTGACAGCTCGTATGGAGTTGCAATACCTTAATACCAAGCAAGACCAAGGCGACTGGTTGTATGGTCTTGTAGAGGTTTCGGTATTGCCTCACTTGATGTTTACCGTAGCCGATATGTGGAACGTTGGTGAAACCAACATACACTATTATCAAGCACTCGTAACAGGTACTATCGGTTCACACCGTTTGCAAGCCGGTTATGTGCGCACACGCGCCGGTTACAACTGCGCCGGTGGTGTATGCCGTTACATTCCCGCTACCCGTGGTGTACAAATTGCTTACTCTTATAACTTCTGATAAAGTATGAAACGCACATTATTAAATATTATAGCATCTGTTTTTGCATTGGTAGCCTTCGTGTCGTGTGATGTTATCCCCGAGAACGATCGTTACATTGAGGTAGAGGATCAAGCCGGTGAGCGTGTACAACGTTTGCTTATCGAGGAATTTACCGGTCATAAATGTGTCAACTGTCCCGATGGTGCCGCCATCGTTCATGAAATACAAGAGTACTATCCCGGTCGTGTGATGGTTGTAGGTATTCATGCAGGTATGTTGGCTATGCCCACCGGTGAGTTTGCCAAGCAAAAGTTCATTACTGCCGACGGTAATACTTATTATAACACCTTTGGTGTACAAGGTAATCCTGCAGCATTGCTCAATCGCGAGCAGTTTTCGGGCGAAGACTGGGCTGTGCGCACCAAAGAGAAATGGATGACTTACGCTATATCGGAGCTCGGTAAAGAGCCTATATGCGAGGTGATACCTACTGTAACATTAACATATAAAGCCAATGACGAGACTCGTGAACTTTCGGTAACTACCGAAATAGAAGCTTATGAAAACATGCCCGCCGACCTCAACTTGCAAGTGCAAATCGTTGAGAACGTTATCGGTATGCAGTTGAAGCCCGGCGATGTTATTGACGAGGAGTATGAGCACTACCATGTGTTCCGTGCCGCAGCCAATGGTACATGGGGCGAGAGCATCGAGTCGCTTCCTGCAGGTGAAAAGAAAACATATACATGCACTGCCAATTTCAGCAAAGAATGGGTTCCTGAGAACTGCGCGGTTGTAGTGTTTGTGTATGAAAACTCAAGCAAGCGTGTGTTGCAATGCAACCAAGCTGCTGTTGTAGCACAATAATTATAGGAAGAATATAAATTATTAAAGAAAGGATATAGTATGAAGAAAATTTTACTTTTTGCTGTTGCTGCTGTTGCTGCAATATGCGCACAAGCACAACCCTCTGTACAATTTGTATATAACGGTGAGGTGCTTGAAGATGGTGCTGTTGTTGATGTTCTTGAATATGATCCCACTATGGGTGAGATGCCTTGGCATGTTGGTTTTAAGAACAATACCGGTAAGGATGTAGAAGTACAAATCTCATATGATAGCTACGAGAACAAATACGAAAACTTGGAAGGTATGGGCTTTGGTGACCAAATGACTATCTGTACTACACAATGTGTTGCAGGTGCAAGTGTAACAGCTCCTCCCTTCATAGTAAATGCTGCCGGTGAGCCTGATTGCGAGGTTCACATCGCTTTCGGTATCATGTCAGATGCTATGATGGGTTACAAAGATGCATTTGTTAAGGCGGACTTCGTGATGGTTAACACTGCCAATGAAGATGACCTTACTTATGTAACTGTAGTATTCGACTACTCACGTGTTGCCGCACTTCACGGTGCTAGCATGGCCAATAACATTAAAGTATTCCAACGTGGTGATAACCTCGTATGCAACTATGCATTTGACGCTGTTGCCGAGCGTAGCCTCGTTGTTACCAACATTGTAGGTGCTCGTGTAGCTACTGTTGCTCTCGATGGTAACAATGGTGAGGTTGCACTCGATCGTCTTCCCAAAGGTGTTTATGTATATACCTTGGTTGAAGGTGGCCGCAACGTGAAATCACAAAAGATTGTAGTTCGCTAATAACGTACTTATATGAAGAAATTATTTTTGACATCGGTATTGTCTCTTTGTGCAGTGTGTGCAACCCTTGCGGTTGATGCGCCCTGGTCATGGGATTTTACCAACGGTGGTGAAGGATTTACTTGCTACGACCAAGACGGTGCTGTACCTTCAGTAACAGCACAAAAGTATGGTTTCTCGGCCGATGGTGCTTCATGGATTTTCGGTACTATCGAAAAGGAATATGTGGCAATGAGCAACTCTTCGCACAAGAAAGCTACTGCTACTGCCGAAGATTGGCTTGTCACTCCCGCTATCACATTGGGCGAGGGTAATACATTGTCGTTCGATGCTTATACTGTGGCTTATAGCAATACACAACGTGTTGCTACAGTTGATGTGAAACTCTCAACTACCGGTGTGGCAATCGAAGACTTTACAACTGTATTGCTTGCCGATGAGCTTATTACCGAGGGTAATTTTGGTGTTGACTTGTCGGCTTATGCCGGTCAAACAGTGTACATTGCCATCATTAACAAGAGCCGTGGTAAAGATATGCTCGTTGTTGATAATCTCTTTGTAGGTGTGTTGCCTATTGCTACTGTAAAGGCCCAATATACACGTTTGCAAGAGAATGCTGCTACAGGACAACGCATCGCTGTTGAGCTTACTGCCGGTTATGGCGACGCTGTAACATCTATCGATGCAACACTTACTTGTGGCGATTTCACTACACGTCATGCTGAGGAGAACTTGACTATCGAAGCCGGTGCTGCTTATGTATTCCAATTTGATGAGACACTTCCCGCGCCTACAGCCGGTGAGGGTCAATTCTTTGAGGTGTCGGTACTCGTTAATGGTACTGAGACTGTAACAGCTCAAGGCGAAATCATCACACAAGCTTACCAACCTACCAAGCGCGTAGTGTGTGAGGAGCAAACAGGTACTTGGTGTGGCTGGTGTGTTCGTGGTCATGTGTTCATGGAGAAGATGGACGAAATGTATCCCGATACTTACATTGGTATTGCATCGCACATCAACGACATTATGCAATATTATGACTATAGCAACTACTTCTCTACATCAACAGGTGGTGGTGCAGGCGCTCCCTTGGGTCGTGTACAACGCGATCAAGCTACAGCCCAATGCGACCCCTCTGACTTCCCCACTTTGTACAATGACTATATCAATACTCCCGCATTGGCCGATATAGCTATCTCTGCCGAGTGGATTGACGATACAAAGAGTGGTATTTTGCTTACTACCAACACAACTTTTGCACTCAATGCTCGCAACTTGGATACTCGTCTTGAGTATGTTATCGTAGAGGATGATGTAAACCAACCCGGTAACAACAACTATGACCAAACAAACTACTATGCCGGTGGTCAATATGGTCAGATGGCTGACTATGAGAATAAAGCTAACCCCGTTCCTGCCGCCGATATGTTCTATGACGATGTAGTGCGCTACATCATTACCGACAACATCGGTGAGGGTATTGCCGGTAGTGTCCCTACTGCAATAGATATGGACGTGACATACAAGCACTACGCCGAAGTAAGTACAATACCTGCCAATATATTTAATATAGAGAACTGCGAATTTATCGTACTTCTTCTTGACTTTGAGACCGGTATGGTATTGAATGCGGCCAAGTGTAGCACTATCAGTGATCCTACATCGGTAGATGCCATTGAGAGAGATGCTGCTACCCGTGCCTACGCAACCAACGGCGGTATACGTGTAGAGATTAATGCCGATGCCGATGTTGAGGTAAATGTTTATGCCACCGATGGCCGTTTGGTATACGCTGCCTCACCTCGTTATGTAACAGGTAAGTCGGTTGTAGACTGCCGTGTTGCAGGTCGTGGCGTTTACTTGGTGAATGTTGTTTGCAATGGAGTGGCAACAACACACAAGGTTGTATTGTAAAATAAGGTCAAAGGACAGACATACTCCTATAGTATGTAGAGACGCACATTCAGTAAGTGCGTCTCTGCATGCGTTAAAAGAGACACATAACTAAATAGAAATATGAAAACTCAAATCAGAAAAACTATGCTATGCTTGGCTGCGTTGTTGGCTTGCTGCAACGTTGCTTTTGCGCAAATGCTTGAGCCTGTAAAATGGACTCAGGAGTTGAAAATGGTTTCGGATACCGAGGCCGAATTGGTGTTCAATGCTGCTATTGAAGATGGCTGGCACTTGTACACTACCGATGTACCCGAGGATGGTCCTATGCCTGCTGCATTGCGTGTAGATGTAATGGAAGGTGTAGAACTTGACGGTGAATTGCAAAGTGTAGGTGAAGTACACACCGAGTACGATGCAATGTTTGAGATGAATGTAAATTATTTTTCAAACGTGGGTTCTTTCGTACAACGCCTCAAAATTGCCGACCCCGAAAACTATCGCTTTGAAGGTCTCTTGGAAGGTCAAGCATGTACCGACGGTGCATGTATGCCCGTAGAGTCGCCCTTCAACTATTCAAAGGGTGCTGTTGCTGTATCGGAAGAGACTCCCGTAGAGGATATTGCTGTAGCCAATCCTTTGTGGACTCCTGTTATTGAGCAATTGAGCCAAGCCGGTGATCAAGCAACAGAAGATGCTGCTGCAAGCCAATCTTTGTTTGCTATTTTCATTGCCGGTTTCGTGGGCGGTTTGGTAGCCTTGTTTACTCCCTGTGTATGGCCTATCATCCCTATGACAGTGAGCTTCTTCTTGAAACGCTCTAAAGACCGTTCGCAAGGTATACGTGATGCTATCACTTACGGTATCTTCATCATCGTTATTTACGTAACATTGGGTCTCCTTGTTACACTTATCTTTGGTGCAAGTGCCTTGAATGCGCTCTCGACCAATGCTGTATTTAACATCATCTTCTTCTTGATGTTGGTTATCTTTGCAGCTTCGTTCTTTGGTGCATTCGAGATTACACTTCCCGCTTCTTGGAGCAACGCCATCGATAGCAAGGCCGAGAAGACTACCGGTTTGTTGAGTATCTTCTTCATGGCCTTTACTTTGGCTCTCGTATCGTTCTCTTGTACAGGTCCTATCATCGGTTTCTTGTTGGTAGAGATTTCAACTACAGGTTCAATCATTGCTCCTACCATGGGTATGTTTGGTTTTGCTGTTGCATTGGCATTGCCTTTCACACTCTTTGCACTCTTCCCCTCAATGCTTAAGTCTGCTCCTCGCTCGGGTGGTTGGATGAACAGCATCAAGGTTGTGCTTGGTTTCATCGAGCTCGCATTGTCATTGAAGTTCCTCTCGGTAGCCGACCTCGCTTATGGTTGGGGCTTGCTCAACCGTCCTACATTCCTCGCTTTGTGGATTGTAATCTTCGCTTCAATGGGCTTCTACTTGGTAGGTAAACTCAAATTCCCCCACGACGACGAGCTTCCTTATGTATCGGTTCCCCGCTACTTCTTGGCTATGATTTCATTCGCATTTGCCATCTACATGGTTCCCGGTTTGTGGGGTGCTCCCTGTAAGGCTGTCAGCGCATTTGCTCCTCCCATGTATACACAAGACTTCAGCCTCTATGTTGACGAGGTTGAGGCCGAGTACCACGACTACGAGCAAGGTATGCAAGCTGCTATGCAAGCCGGTAAGCCCGTATTGGTTGACTTCACAGGTTACGGTTGTGTAAACTGCCGTGAGATGGAGGCTTCTGTATGGACCGACGACAAAGTACGCGACATCATGCGCGAAGACTTTATCCTCGTATCGCTCTATGTTGACGACAAGACACCTCTTGCTGTTCCCATGGAAGTAGTAGAGAATGGTCAAAAACGTACATTGAAGACCGTAGGTGACAAGTGGAGCTTCTTGCAACGTTACAAATTCGGTGCAAATGCTCAACCTTTCTACGTAATTCTCGACAACGAGGGTAATCCTCTCTCAGGTTCTTATGCCTTCGACAAGAACGTAGAACACTTCTTGGAGTTCCTTAACACAGGTAAGGACAACTATTAATCTAATCGCACATTAGATATGGGAGTCGCTGCATCGTTGTAGCGACTCTTTTTTTTATCTTTGCAGTAGTAACAAGAAAGAAATAAATATGACCGAGAAGCATCCTCTACAGCCATTCTTGCCATGCAATGCCCGTCTGCTCATGTTAGGTAGCTTTCCACCCAAGCGTGAGCGTTGGTCGATGGAGTTTTTCTATCCCAATTGGATAAACGATATGTGGCGAATAATGGGGTTGCTCTTTTATGACGATAAGCATCATTTTGAGTATGTCGGTGAAAGGCGGTTTGACCGTGATGCTATTATTGCCTTCTGTAATGAAAAGGGTATAGCCCTCTATGATACAGCTACAGAGGTGCGCAGGCTTAAGGATAATGCCTCAGATAAGTTTTTGGAGGTGGTAACACCTACCAATGTGCCCGAGTTGTTGCGAAAATTGCCGCAGTGCAGTACTATTGTCACGACCGGAGAGAAGGCTACCGACACGTTGTGTGCGTTATTGCAAGTGGAGCGACCGGCAGTGGGCGCATGTGTCGAAGGTGTGTGTGCCGGGCGTCAGGTGCGTCTCTTTCGTATGCCTTCGTCATCAAGAGCCTATCCTATGAGTATCGATAAAAAGGCTGCATCGTATCGTATATTGTTTGAATACTTGGGCTTGTTGAGAAAGAGCGAGAGAGTATGAAAAAGGGTGGAGTGTCATAATTGACACACTGCTGTGTTGTTTTCAATATCAGGGCTCGTTCATCTACCTGCGTACACTCCTTTGCCCTAAATATCAACACCTTGTGCTTTTTTTTACAATTGTTGCAAACCTTAAGAGGCTGTACCAAAATTTTGGTACAGCCTCTTTATACAGTATAAGAGTTTTACTCAATTATAAGATTTTGTATCCTTGCTCGTTCAAGGCAGCTTTAATCTCAGAGATGTGCTCGTGATTGCGGGTTTCGAGGCGTATCTCGGCATAACCACCGTATGTAGAGCTGTCTTTGAGTTTGATGCGTTGAATGTTAGAACCATGTTCGGCAATAATAGCAAGAATTTCACGTAGTTTGCCGGGCTTGTTGGGCAATTCAACTTTCAATGCTACAGAGCGACCTACGTGAGACAAACCTGTCTTAACGACACGCGAAAGGATGGGTACATCGACGTTACCACCCGATACGAGGCACACAGTCTTTTTGCCCTTGATGGGGAACTTGTTGAGCATAGCAGCTGCAACGGCAATAGCACCTGCACCTTCGGCAATAATCTTATGTTGTTCGATAAGAGTAAGAATGGCAGTTGCAACCTCCTCGTCTGTGATAGAGGCTATTTCGTCAACATACTCACAGCAGTATTTAAAGGTGTTTACACCAGGCTCTTTTACGGCTATACCATCGGCAATAGTTGATACCGAGGGGAGACGGATGATTTTGTTCTCTTTAACCGAAACCTCCATGCTGGGAGCGCCTGCGGCTTGTACACCATATATTTTAACGTCGGGTTTGAGAGTCTTGAGTGCAAGTGCTACACCTGAGATAAGACCACCACCGCCGATGGGAACAATAACAGCCTCAACATCGGGAAGTTGTTCGAGAATTTCAAGACCGATAGTACCTTGACCGGCGATAACCAACTCGTCGTCGAAGGGGTGTACAAAAGTGTAACCGTGTTGGTCTCTGAGTTCCAATGCCTTGGCATAAGCGTCATCGTATACACCATTTACGAGGCATACTTCAGCACCGAGACGCTTGGTAGCCTCAATCTTAGAGATGGGTGCACCGGCAGGGAGGCAAATGAGAGATTTGATGCCGTTTTTGGTAGCACCAAGGGCAACACCTTGAGCATGATTGCCGGCCGAGCATGCAATCACACCGCGTTTTTTCTCCTCCTCGGTGAGTTGTGATATTTTGTAATAAGCACCTCTTACTTTGAAAGAACCTGTTACCTGTAGGTTCTCGGTCTTGAGGTAAATTTCACTGTCGCAGTTGATGCGGGGTGCACGTATCATGTCGGTACGTCTGACAACACTACTCAGCACTTCGGCAGCGTGACGAATACGATCAATTGTAAGCATGTTTTAGGAGTATTATGATTAATTATATTTATGGTGCAAACTTACAAAAAATGCCTAACAAATAGCATATTTATTATGGTTTTTTATCGGATAAAATTTCTTCTATCAAGTCAATGTCCATAAGTACCTCGCCTTGCATCAGGTATTTGTTGCGATTGGTTATGATTTGTTCTTGCAGAAGATGCGCCTTCTCGGTGTTGCTCTCTATGTAAAATGCAGTGGCACAGAGCAATCGCAACTTGTTGCTCATGGTTTTGTGATATTGTTGGGCGTATGAGGCTATCTCGTCGCTGTATAGTTTGTTGGCTTGGTCGATGCGCCCGGTTATCAATGATGCGAATACAAGTTCGCACTTTGTTTCTTTGGCAAACAGCCCGAGAACTTCGCTCTCATGTTGTATAATGGTGTCTAATATCTGATACGAGGCCTCATACTCTCTTCTATCCATCAGTGTTACTGCCGACATAAGCAACCAATTGACTTGCAGTGCGTCTTTGAAGTCGATGTTGGTAGAAAATGTAAGATATTCATCGGGTATATCGCGTGGGCGTGTACCTTGCTGTGTTATGGCATGTATCATGAGTTGGTTGATAAAAGCCTTTTTGCTGAGGGTATCTTTGTCGAGAAGTTGTACATTCTTTCCGTCGTTGCTTATGCCACCTATCTTCATGGGGATACCGTTAAGTGCGGCAAAAATGAATCCTATAAGAGCAAACAATAAAAATGCGATTGTAACCCATACATTATTACTTGTCAAGGCAATGATAATGGCTAATGCCGAGCAGAGTATGTTGATAAGGACGCCACCCAGATTATAGAGCTTGGTGGGAATACTCTCAATGGGAAGTTGGGGCGGAATCATCAGGCACTGACCGCCTGTTCCTTCAAGGGGAAATCTTTTGAGTTGGTATTTTCCGTCACTGTGTATAAGGGTAAGGCTGCCTATGCGAAATAGTAAAAACTTATATCCCGACATCAATCCGGCTATGAGATGACCGGCCTCATGAATTATCGTGTGGATACCCATTGCGACAAAAGCGCATAGAATAGAGAATAATCCTGCACCACCCGTCTCTACCCAATCAATGTGGGTAAGTTTCGACAGAAATTCGTTTACTGAAGTACCTGTAAAAAGCAATGCAATGATAAGTCCTATAGCTCCACCTCCGGCCAATGCAAGTATCAACTTAAGAACTTGTAGAACACCTTTTTTCATGTTATACTATGTGTTGTGAATGAATACAAAGATAGAAATTAAATTTTTGAATTTGTTGTTTAGATGGGAATTTATTAACTTTGGAGTCGTATTATTAACCGATAAACTTATACAAACAGAATATGGCAACAAGAGAATGGAAAACGATAAAGGAGTATAGTGATATCCTTTTTCAACAATATGGCGGTATAGCCAAGATAACCATCAATCGTCCTGAGGTATATAATGCCTTTCGTCCGCAGACCAACTTCGATATGCTCGATGCAATGGCAATATGTCGAGAGCGCACCGATATAGGTGTGGTTATATTTACCGGCATCGGTGATAAGGCGTTCTGCTCGGGGGGCGACCAAAATGTGAAAGGTGTGGGTGGCTACATCGACGATAATGGTGTACCCCGCCTCAACGTACTCGATTTGCATAAGGCTATACGCTCGTTGCCTAAGCCTGTTATTGCCATGGTGAATGGTTATGCCATTGGTGGCGGACACGTGTTGCACTTGGTGTGCGACTTGACAATAGCATCGGAGAATGCTCGTTTTGGTCAAACCGGCCCGAAAGTGGGTAGTTTTGATGGCGGTTTCGGTTCGTCATATTTGGCTCGCATAGTTGGTCAAAAGAAGGCTCGCGAAATATGGTTCCTGTGCCGTCAATATACAGCCAAGGAGGCCGAGGAGATGGGTATGGTAAATAAAGTTGTACCTTTTGAGCAACTTGAAGATGAGACTGTCGAGTGGTGCGAAACCATCTTGAAGCGTAGTCCTATGGCTGTGCGAATGATAAAACGCGCTCTCAATGCCGAGCTTGACGGACAACGTGGCTTGATGGAGTTTGCCGGCGATGCTACGTTGATGTTCTATCTTATGGAAGAGGCGCAGGAGGGTAAGCGTGCTTTCTTGGAAAAACGCGATCCCGATTTTCAACAATTTCCCAAATTCCCTTGATGTATGTTGCGGGCACGGTATGCTCCGTATAGGTTGCTGTTTAAAGAGCCAAGTGGCACTTCTCGCGGGGTGATGACCTATAAGGAGTGCTATATGTTGCAATTATATGATGATGCCCTTCCCGAGCATGTGGGGTGGGGTGAGTGTGCTCTGTTTAGAGGTTTGGGGTCTGACGACCTACCCGAGTATGAAGCGGTCTTGGTAGATGCATGTCGACAAGTGAGTGTGAAACCCTTTGAAGAGGTTTTGCAACAACTTGCCGGATGGACTTCTATACGATTTGGCTTTGAAACAGCATGGCAGGAGTTGAACGGGTGGCGTGACTATCCGTCTCGTTTTGAAGATGGCGAGCATCCTATTACCATCAATGGCCTTGTGTGGATGGGCGATAAAGCTACCATGTTGCGTAGAATAGAAGAAAAACTCGAGGCCGGATTTCGTTGTGTGAAGCTCAAGATAGGTGCTATAGACTTTGATGCCGAGCTCGACCTGTTGCGCATGGTGCGCAGTCGTTTTTCGCGCAACGAGATAGAACTCCGTGTCGATGCCAACGGTGCATTTTCACCGGCCGAGGCACTTGGCAAGTTGGAGGCTTTGTCGCGTTATGACTTGCACTCTATCGAGCAGCCCATTAAGGCAGGGCAGTGGGAGGAAATGGCGCGATTGTGTGCCCATACTCCTATACCTATTGCTCTCGACGAAGAGTTGGTTGCATGTCGTCAAGTGACACCGCAACTGACAGCGCAGTTGTTGGATGCTATCAAGCCTCAATATATCATACTCAAGCCGTCGCTGACAGGAGCTTTTACGGGAAGCAACGAGTGGATAAAAGCCGCTACCGAGCGAGGGGTGGGGTGGTGGATTACATCGGCTTTGGAGTCGAATGTGGGACTTGCCGCCATTGCACGTTATACTGCATCGCTGTGTACCCACAGCCCGCAAGGATTGGGTACAGGTGCGCTTTATACCAATAATATACCATCACCTTTGGTGCAGGAGGGAGAGGTTCTCACCTATAACCCGCAAGGTGAGTGGCAATACCCCAGTATGACATGGAAATAAATATAAATGGTGTATTATATACGTCACCGGCCGAAATGTGCAATCGGGTGCCGAAGGATGTAGCAGACTTTCTTGCCGAGTGGTATGACGAGCAACCGACTATAATGGGACATACCTCGGGCTCTACCGGTGTCCCTAAACCTATATCATTGCTCAAGAGCGATATGCGGGCTTCGGCACGACTCACCAATAGCTTTCTGGGTATTGATGGCAATTCTACGTTGCTTCTCTGTCTGTCGCCGTCGTATATAGCAGGTAAAATGATGATAGTACGCGCCATAGAGGCGCGTGCACAACTTCTTGTTGTAGCTCCTGCTTCAACACCGCTATGTGAAATAAACACACCTGTTACCATGGCCGCTATGGTGCCAATGCAGGTGGCCGAGACGTTGCGACAACCCGATGGTGAAAAACAGTTGTCGCACATAAAGCAACTGCTTGTAGGTGGTGCTCCCGTTGATGAGAAATTGGAAGAGCGACTCATTTCTTTGCCAACAAATACTTATGTAACCTATGGTATGACCGAGACCGTTTCGCACATAGCTCTGCGACGTGTCGGAGAGTTGTCATATACAGCCATAGGCGATGTTACTTTTACCACCGATGCCCGAGCTTGTCTTGTGATAGATGCGCCACAGTTGAGCGGACGACGGTTTGTTACCAATGACGTGGTAGAACTTATCGACGCTCGTCGTTTCAAGTGGCTGGGTAGATATGATAATGTAATAATGAGTGGAGGGTTGAAGTTCTGTGCCGAGCAACTCGAAGAGAAGATAGCACATCTTATACCCTATCGCTATTACATTGTGGCTGCGCCCGATGAGCGTCTGGGGCAACATGTCGTGTTGGTAATTGAGAGTCAGCCCTATGATGAAGATGCGGTGCAACAACTTCGTGAGGATATGAAGCAGCACCTCGCCCGATATGAGATGCCTCGAGAGATACGATTTGTCGAGAAGTTTGAGGAGACCTCATCGGGCAAGGTGAAACGATTGCGAGAGTAATCGTTTCTGCCATTATCGTAGTTTGTTGTTTTCTACAATATCAAATGCCATATCGACCCCGTCGATAGTTGCGTCGGGAGCTAAAGTGCCCGATAGTGCAAGGCGGTAATATTTGTACGGTGCAGAAAATATGCGCATAGGCAAGTGTCCGTCGATAGCACCATCGAATGTAGAGCGATAAATGGCCTTGTATGTGCCATCGGGTTCATGCGAAGCCAATACGCTCAATGATAAAATTCCATGTGAAGCCTGCATGCGCCATACGACTTGTCGTAGTCGTGAGTACATATCGTGAGAAAATTGTAGTGGCTTGGTGATAAGATTGATTTTTCTGAAAGATTGAATTTCGTTGTTGCTATTGTAAATGATGCCATTATTGCTCTGTATGAATAGGTTTTCGCCATTGCATACAATGTTGCGAATAGGTTCCTCCCAGCGATAAAGATGTCCCGATGGAATATGCAATATCCAACAGTATGAATAGTTGCTGTTATATATAATAAGTTCATGCTTCTTGTGGTTGTATATAGCGGCAGTGTTGTCGCTTATATATTTATAGATAGGAGTGTCGTCGATGCCGGCAGCCGTCAACTCGGGGAGCAATCGTGGAAGCATAGCATTGAAATTGGAAGGTTGTATTTCGCTCAGAGGCAAGATGACCCTGCTTGTTGAACCACTGATAACCGAAAGGTTGTTGCCGGAGAGATATACAACCGCGTGCTCGATAGGTAATATAAACCCTTGTTTGTTGGTACGCTCGTTGTTGAGTGACGTGCATCGTGTATAACATATATCGCCCGAGCCTACCTGCATACTCCATATACCTTCGGTGGTGAAAATGTATAGTGGAAATTCTCCAAACTGTCCTTGTGATAAAGCTGTTGTGGCAACTGCCATGCCGTTGATGGTGCCATTGGATATGTAATAAGATAGTTCGTCGGGGAAATAAAAAGGATTGTTTATTTCCGATACAATCATTCTATTATGTTGTTTTATCGCAAAAGAGGACGTAGAAGAAGGAAAATCATCGATATTGTCAGAAGTAATGGCAACCTTGTACCACTCATCAATATTGATGGATAGAGCTTTCGGCTCGATGTACGAGGCTCTGTTTTCGTTATCGACAGCCTGTAATGCTATACGCTTCCTATACTCATAGCCATTGTATCTGATGCCAATTTCCATAGAAAAAGCATTGCAGTCGGGGTATGAAATAAGTGGTGATAGGTGTAAGTCGAAGTCGGATAGGATTGTCATGGCAGTTGTCTCTTTAACACCTCCGTTTACTTGAGTTATCTGTGTGCGCATATATATTATGGCGTTGTTGTGAGTGTTATCGCCCATATTGCAAAAGAGTGTAGGAGGGTATCCCGGATAAAAACGCTGCGTGATATCGGCCATGTGTAGCCTGTGGTTGTAGATAAAGGTGTGCCTCGCTCCAATGGTAGAAAGACTCGATGTGTCGACCTTCATCAAGGGCCTATACATAATTTCGTCGGGCTTGATGCTGTGTGTGACAAGTGTGGGTGTCTGTGTCGTTATGTCGCTGATATTGATAGTTGTGAGGTGATAAAACAGGGTTTCGTTCAAGATACTCTGCTCGATGAAAGAGTGTTTTTGTATGGGAATTTTGTATTTGTAGGCAAATTTTATTTTCTCCCCGTCTGTATCATAGTAAGAGTGCTCGTCGATAGGGCGATCCTCTATCAACGAAATTTCTTTCGACACGAAGATGTCAATACCTGTTACGATATCGCTCCATTCGTTCATATTGATGCTATCGATAATATACTCTATACCCATCGCACCCCATGTAACAGTGTTTGATTGTAATATGGTATGATCGTTGTTTTTGTAATGCAAGAAAGTGAGATATTGGTCGTCAAGCATTTTCTTGTAATTGTGCAGATTTATCAAGATAGGAGGCGATGGCAGGATATGACTGCCATCGAATAGGCGCAAAGCATAGCGAATCAAGAAAGGCTCAAAAAAAGCATGCTTTTCGTGTATTTCGTCTCGCACCTTATAGATGGGAGCCATGATGTGGTTGAAGAAAAAATCATAGTCCTCATCCGATGGCTTTTCGAGACAGCCCTCATAAGTCACTTCGGGTGTTATGTATCCTTGGTTCTCTATGCATACCTCTCTAAATCGGATGATAGGCATAGGAGGCTTGTTGTCCAACACCTTATAACCATCACTGCGATAGGCTATGTATACGATGTTTTGGTCGGTGTTGATAATGAGAGTGTTGCCAAAAGCATTCATCTCGCGGGGGGTATCAATGAGTATGGTGATTATTTTGTTTACGCTCACCAGTGCTCCGTCTACGATGTCGGCCTCGTGGTATATGGTGTTTTCGTCGACCGATATCAGATGCTGTTCGCCGGTGCAGGAGTGTATATAGCATATCTTGCGCTTGTTGTCCGATACACTACCGGCAAAGTTGTAAGAGGATATTGGTCGAAGGGTAGAGTTGTGTCGTTCAAGATTGCTCATGATCGAACACTCGCCGGGCTTCGATTCGCGAGTGGCAACATTGTTTGATGTACCTATAAAAGTGATGCGACTGTTTTTCATCGGATAAATAATTTATTTTGTGCGAAAGTAGTGTGTTGCATCACCTTTCTTTTGCGATAGAATTATAATTCATCCATTCATTTGTCGGATATGTCCGGTCGGTTTTTGGGGATTGTGTAAAAAAAAATATTGTAATATGATGCTGTAAAATATGGTTGATTGCAATAAAATGTTTATCTTTGCACCACCGAAAGGCAGGGTGTATATGCAACGCCCTGAAAAACAAAGGAGTAAGGTAGATTTACGCGAATTGATAAGTCCGTCGTGATGCTCTATAATAGGCCGAAAGAAGAAAAAATAATATTTTATCGGTCTAAAATTTGGACGGTAATGCAAAATGCTGTAAATTTGCACACTGTTTTGTGAAAGTTGGAAAAGTAAACTAAAAAAGAAAAGATAGCGATGTCAAAGATTTGTCAAATTACTGGTAAGAAAGCTATGGTTGGCAATAACGTTTCGCACTCGAAACGTCGCACGAAACGCCGTTTCAATGTTAACCTCTTTAGCAAGAAATTCTATTGGGTAGAGCAAGACTGCTGGATCAGCCTCAATATTTCGGCCGCCGGTCTTCGTCTCATCAACAAGATGGGCTTGGACGCTGCCATCAAGTATGCAGTCGAGAAAGGGTATTTAACCGAAATAAAAATGATGAACTAATATGGCAAAGAAAGCTAAAGGTAATAGAGTGCAAGTAATACTCGAATGCACCGAGCACAAGGCAAGTGGTATGCCCGGCACTTCGCGTTATATTACAACCAAAAATCGTAAAAATACCACCGAGCGTTTGGAGTTGAAGAAATACAACCCCATTCTTAGAAAAGTAACAGTTCACAAAGAAATTAAATAATAAGGAGGTCTGACTCATGGCAAAGAAAACCGTTGCAACACTGCAAAAAGGCGATAGCCGTGCTTATGCGAAAGTAATCAAAGTGGTGAAATCGCCCAAGACCGGTGCCTATATGTTCCAAGAGGAAATGATCCTCAAAGAGAACGTTGATGCTGCTTTGAAAGCATAATCTTTATAAGACGATTGTAATACAAGTTATAGAACTTCCTTGCACAAAAAATGTGCGAGGAAGTTTTTTTTATATACTGTTTTTCGTAAATTTGCATGATATTTGGCGCACTGCGCACTTTATGGATTGAATAACTAAAATAATATTGATATATGGCCTGGTTTAATTTCTTCAGTAAAGAGAAAAAAGAGACGCTCGACAAGGGCTTGTCTAAAACCAAAGAGGGTGTCTTCTCGAAGTTGGCTCGTGCTGTTGCCGGTAAAGACCGCGTAGACGATGAAGTACTCGACAATCTCGAAGAGGTGCTTATCACCTCGGATGTGGGTGTCGATACTACCTTGCGTATTATAGAACGCATCGAAGAGCGCGTGTCGCGCGATAAGTATCTGGGTACTAAGGAACTTAATCGTATCTTGCGTGAGGAGATTACAGCATTGCTCACCGAGACCGGTGATGATGACGAAGAGGACTTTGCCATTCCTGCCAACAAACGCCCCTATGTTATTATGGTGGTAGGTGTGAATGGTGTGGGTAAAACTACGACCATTGGTAAGTTGGCATATCAATATAAGAAAAAAGGCTACTCGGTCTATTTGGGAGCTGCCGATACATTCCGTGCCGCGGCTGTTGAGCAATTGGTGGCTTGGGGCGATCGCGTGGGTGTGCCTGTTGTTAAGCAAAAAATGGGCTCAGATCCTGCTTCGGTGGCTTACGATACACTCAGCTCGGCCAAGGCCAATAATGCCGATGTGGTAATTATAGACACCGCAGGTCGCTTGCACAACAAGATAGGCTTGATGAATGAGCTTACCAAGATAAAGAATGTAATGTCGAAGGTGTTGCCCGATGCTCCCCATGAGGTGCTTTTGGTACTCGATGGCTCGACCGGCCAAAATGCCTTTGAACAAGCCAAGCAATTTACGGCAGCTACCGAGGTTAACGAGTTGGCTATCACCAAACTTGACGGTACAGCCAAGGGTGGCGTGGTGATAGGTATATCGGACCAATTTAAGATTCCGGTAAAATATATAGGATTGGGTGAGGGTATGGAAGACCTTCAAGTGTTCCGCCGTGCAGCCTTTGTCGATACACTCTTTGGTGATTGATATGAAACGCAACAGAGTCGATATTGTTTCATTGGGATGCTCAAAGAATCTTGTGGATTCGGAGCGACTTATGCGACGTTTTGCCGATGCAGGTTATGAGGTATTTCACGATGCCGATCGCGTATCGGGCGAGATTGTCGTGGTGAATACTTGTGGCTTTATAGGCGATGCCAAGGAGGAGAGTATCGAAATGATATTGCAACTTGCCGAGGCCAAAAAACGACGTCGTATAGGAAAACTCTTTGTTATGGGTTGCCTCTCGGAGCGTTATCGTCAAGAACTCACCGAGGAAATTCCTGAGGTTGACCGTTTTTATGGTAAGTTTGATTGGGAGAGCCTTTTGGCCGATTTGGGGCATAGTGAGGTAAATTGTTCGACGGCTCGCATTCTCACAACTCCCTCGCACTATGCCTACATCAAGATAGCCGAGGGTTGCAATCGATTCTGTTCATATTGTGCCATACCGCTTATTACCGGTCGTTTTCAGTCGTACCCTATGGAGCAGATACTCGACGAGGTGCGTGCATTGGTAGCTGAGGGTGTAAAGGAATTTCAGATTATAGCACAAGACCTCTCGTATTATGGTGAGGACTTGTATGGAGAGAATCGCTTGGCACAACTTATAGACCTTATGGCGCAAATCGAGGGTGTCGAGTGGATACGTCTGCACTATGCCTATCCGGCAGGTTTCCCTTATGAACTATTGCCGGTAATGGCCCGTCATGATAATGTGTGTAAGTATCTCGATATAGCGTTGCAACACATCAGTGACAATATGCTTGATAAGATGTTGCGCCACGTCACCAAGCAAGAGACATACGACCTTATCGAACGCATCCGTCGCGAAGTGCCCGGCATACATTTGCGCACGACTCTTATGGTGGGGCATCCCGGTGAGACTGAGCAAGACTTTGATGAGTTGTTGCAGTTTGTGCGTGATGCTCGCTTTGAGCGAATGGGGGCTTTTGCCTACTGTGAGGAAGAGGGTACTTATGCCGCCCGCCACTATACCGATGATGTAGATGAAGAGACCAAGCAGCAACGACTCGATAAGCTAATGGCTTTACAAGAGGATATAGCCGCCGAAATAAATGCTGCAAAGCAAGGCTCTATACAGCGTGTCCTTATAGATCGTGAAGAGCCCGACTACTATGTGGGTCGCACACAATATGATTCGCCCGAGGTCGATAATGAAGTGCTTATCGAAAAAATTCGCCCGTTAGAGCCCGGTACTTTCTGTGATGTTGAGATAGTCGAAGCAATGCCATTTGACCTTATAGCCCGCCCTTGTTGATAAAATGAACGATTTTTCGCCATATTGCTCTGTCGATGAAGCAAGCGAACTCATTGCTTGCTGCTTGGCGAAGAATGTACCGTTCTATGTGTGTCGTTATCCCGAGGAGGAGCAATGTCGTTTCGGTGCACAGGTACGCACTTATCCGGTTCATCGCTTGGATAACGGTTTTCGTGTTATGCCGTTTGATATGAGAAGTTCCGATATGCCCTTCTCTATTTATCCCGATACATTCCCTGCCGATAAAGAACGCCTGCAGGCATTGCCGGCACGAAATGTCGAGGAGCGTGCATTGGTGGGTGAGGATATAGACTATGATAGCTATATAGGCTGTGTGAATTGGCTCGTAGATATGATGGAGACCGGAAAGGATTTTTCAAAATTGGTCTATTCGCGTACCATCACTCGCCCTTGCGATACCAAAACTTTCTTGCCTCAATATTATGCACGTCTGTGCAATCTCTATAGGTCGGCGTATGTATTTATTGTGCATTATCCCGGTGTGTGTGGCTGGATAGGAGCTACGCCCGAGGTATTGTTGGTGTCGCAACCCCAAGGCTATGCTACAATGGCATTGGCCGGTACAAGAAAAGCCGGTAGCACCGAGGAGTGGGGAAGTAAGGAGATTGAAGAACAGCAATATGTTACACAATATATAGCCGAAAAATTGCAACAATGCGGACTTAATGATGTGACCATGCACACCTGCACCAAGCAGGCGGCACAAGTGGAACATCTTTGTACCCATTTCGATATAAAAGTACAACACGAAGCCTTCCTACGCGACCGTTTGTTGTCGAGTTTGCATCCGACACCTGCGGTGGCGGGTGTGCCAATGCCCTACGTGATGAGTGTGATAGATTCGGTGGAGACGTTGTCCCGAAGATATTACGGAGGTTACCTGGGCGAAGCATGGTCGGATGGTAGTTGTAAGTTGTATGTCAATCTGCGCAGTATGGAGTTTACTTCCGATGCGGTACGACTCTATGTGGGAGGCGGATTGACTGCCCAATCGGTAGCACAAGATGAATGGAACGAAACTTGTGCCAAGTCGCAAACATTGCTCTCGGCTTTTTAATCATAAGGATAGCTATGGAGAATACCTCATATACCATTTGCAGGCAGTTGGTTGCCTTATGTTTGTCGCATGGAGTGCGTCGCGTGGTGTTGTCTCCCGGTTCGCGCAATGCACCTTTGTTGGTTGCCTTTGCCCGAGAAAAGGCTATTGAACATCTCGTGGTTGTAGACGAGCGAGTAGCTGGTTTTATTGCCTTAGGCATGGCTACGCGCAGTGGCGAGCCTGTGGCACTTGTGTGTACTTCGGGCACTGCGTTGCTCAATTATGCTCCGGCTGTGGCTGAGGCTTATTATCGCCATGTACCGCTTATTGTTATTTCGGCCGACCGACCCGATGAGTGGATAGATCAAGATGACAGCCAAACCATCCGTCAACAGGGTGTATTGGGAGCTTTTGTCAAGCAATCATATCATCTGCCCGCTCACGCCGACGATACCTCGTTGTGGTATGCACGCCGACTTATAAACGATGCCCTGTTGCAGGCACAAACCCCTTGTAGTGCTCCTGTGCACATTAATGTTCCGCTTGGAGGTTCTCTGTGTGAGGTTACCGATGTAGCTCCCGAAAAACCTGTGTGTATCGAAGATATGCGCCCCGTACAGCAACTCTCACCGGCCGATGCCGCTCGGTTGGCATTGACTATATCCGGCACTCGCAAGGTGATGATACTTGCTACTATGGCTGCTCCTTCGCCGGTATTGCAAGAGGCGTTGAGCCTATTGGCAAAGTTGCCTCAGGTGGTAGTGCTTACCGAGAGTATTGCCAATATGCACGATGATGCTTTTATCCCCACAATCGACCGCGTACTTACAGTTATAGACAATAGTGAAAAGAGTGATTTTGCTCCGCAATTGCTTATTACGATGGGAGGGTCGCCTGTGTCGCGCATGGTCAAGGAGTTTTTGCGTAGGTATAGCCCTGCCGAACATTGGCGTATAGGAAATGAACCTCATGTTATTGACACAATGCAGTCATTAACTTGTCGCTTGCAACTCGATGCAGCTTCGGTACTTTCTCAAGTAGCCCCCCTTTGCACCCCGCTCTCATCACACTATGCTATGCAGTGGGCCGATAGGGAAATTGTGGCAACTGCACTTCATAATCGTGTAGTCGATACAGCACCTTGGTGCGATTTACGGGCTTTTGCTTCTCTGTCGGCAGCTATTCCGTCCGATACTGTTTTGCATCTATCCAATGGCACTTCTATACGCTATGCACAACTTTTCGACACCCCACAAGTGGCAGCTTCATACTGCAATAGAGGAGTGAGTGGTATTGATGGCTCTACCTCTACAGCCCTTGGTGCTTCGATGGTCGATGACGCTATGCATTTGCTTATCACGGGCGATATGAGTTTTGGATACGATACCGGAGCATTAGCTACCGGCCTTGCAACACCTCGTTTCAAGATTGTTGTTATAGATAACGGAGGTGGTGGTATATTCCGCTTTATCAAGGGGCCATCCGACTTGCCCGAATTGGAGGAGTGTTTTGAAGTGAAACATCGACAACCTATTGAGGGATATGCTCATCTGCATGGATTTAGGTATTTTCATGCCGATAGCGAAGATACCTTGAAGGATGTTCTGCCTCAGTTTTTTGCCGAAAGTGAACAACCGGCCATTTTGGCAATAACAACCCCCAATGAAGTAAATGCCACTGTCTTGCGACACTATATGCGTAGAGCGCGAGAATAATATAAAAGTTCAATGATGTTAATTTTATAAGTATGAAAACAATCAGATACTCCTTTGTAGCAACCTTTATACTCTTGTGTGCTGTAGCATGGGCTGCTACTCCCAAGTATATATTTTACTTTATAGGTGATGGTATGGGATTGGGACAAGTGCAAGCTCTCCGCACCTATTTCAAAGCAACCGGCGACACGCTTGCTCCCACGATGCACTTCTACGACTTCCCGGTAGCGGGTATTGTATCGACATATTCGGCCGACAGCGATATCACCGATTCGGCGGCTGCAGGAACAGCCCTTGCCTGCGGTAGCAAAACCCGCAATGGAATGATAGGCATGGATGCCGATACCGTTGCTCTTACATCGATAGCCAAGAAGATGAAAGCCTCAGGACGTGGTGTGGCTATCATGAGTAGTGTATGTATCGATGATGCTACTCCTGCATCCTTTTACGCTACAGTCCCGTCGCGTCATCAATACCACTCAATAGCCTCTCAAGGAGCAGCCTCGGGATTTGACCTTTTGGCCGGTGCTTATTTCCGAGATCCTTACGGAGTACGAGCACATACACAAGGTAACGTATTTGCCGAGTATCAAGCCTCAGGCTATACCGTTGTAAGGGGGCGTGATGGCTATACATTGCCTCAAGATGCCTCGCGAGTGTTGTGGCTCGACAATGATTCAACAACAGAAAATACTATAGGTTATGTTGTAGATGGAGATAATGGCGATATGTCACTACCTTGTATGGTGCGTGCAGGTATAGAGTACCTGTATAAACGCTATCCGCGAGGTTTCTTTATGATGGCCGAGGGTGGAGCAATAGACCACATGGGGCACTCCAACGATCCATCGGGGCTTATGGGTGAGATGTGCGAATTTGATGCTGCTGTGCGTGAGGCTTATGAGTTCTATAAACGCCATCCCCGCGAGACGCTTATCATTATCACTGCCGATCACGAAACAGGTGGTCTCTCTCTCGGTGTTGAGGGTAGCAAAGGGCCGGCATTGAACAACTTGCAGTGTGCGCACGTATCTAAGGCACAATTTAGCAATGCCTTGCGTGACCTTCTCAAGAGTCAAGGTTCGAAGGTCGAGTGGAGTGTTGTGCGCCAATTTATCGAAAATACTCTCGGGCTTGGCTCGACCATAACTATTACCCCCGGTGAGGAGGGTGCGCTTATGATAGCTCTGCAGGATGTTGTGGACAGTCGTGGTAAGGATGTAAAGACGCTGTATGCCAACTTCGACTATCTTACCAATCTTATTTATATACTCTATTCGCACAAGTGTGGATTGGGGTGGACTACCTACAGTCACAGTGGAAATCCCGTTCCTTTCTTTGCTATAGGTGCCGGTGCAGAACGTTTTGAAAATCAAGGTTGGATGGAAAATACAGCCATTCCCCACATATTGGGTGGTATGATTAAGTAAAAGAGTTTTATAACTTGAAATATATGTCCCGATAGGCAGGTGCAACCCTCTCTATCGGGGCAAATTGTATAAAAAATGTTGTATATGGTGTGGTTGTAATAAAAATGTCGTATTTTTGTGCGAATATGCCTTGATAGGCAGTAATTGCAAAAATAATGGAAGATAAGAACAAACAGCGCTTGCTCGACGAGCGGTATATACGCATGGCTCGCATATGGGGCGAAAACTCCTATTGTAAGCGTCGCCAAGTGGGTGCGCTCATTGTTAAGGAAAAGATGATAATCTCGGATGGCTTTAATGGTACACCATCCGGGTTTGAAAATATATGCGAGGATGAGAGTGGTCGCACCAAGCCTTATGTGTTGCATGCCGAGGCCAATGCTATAACCAAGGTGGCTCGTAGTAACAACAGTAGTGAGGGAGCCACCTTGTATGTAACGTGTTCGCCCTGTATAGAGTGCTCGAAGTTGATAATACAAGCCGGTATACGTCGGGTTGTGTTCTCCGAGTTGTATCATAACACCGATGGTGTAGATCTCTTGCAACGCAGCGGTGTAGAAGTTGAGTACATTGCCGACCTTGTAAAAGAGTAATAATCATGAAAGAACCTCAATTTAATTATGCGTGGTTGCCCTTCTGGGCATCGGTAACGTTGGTTATAGGTATGTTTATAGGTAACTGGAACAATAACTCGTCGGAGTACCAGTTGTATGATACCTATGACTACGAGTATGCTCGTCGCAACAACTTCAATATGTTGTTGCATATTATCGAGCAACAGTATGTCGACAGTGTCAATAGCAAGGAACTTACCGATAATGCAATGGCATCGATACTCAAAGAACTCGACCCGCACTCGGCTTATATTCCTGCCGAAGACTTGGAAAGTGTGAATGAAGAACTCGAAGGCTCGTTCTCGGGTATTGGTATACAGTTTAATTTGCTCAACGATACCATCAATGTAGTAGATGTAATATCGGGCGGTCCGTCAGAGCGTTGTGGGTTGCTTCCCGGTGATCGCATCATTATGATAGATGACTCGCTGTATGTAGGCAAGATTGTTACCAACGAGAAGGTAATGAAGAATTTGCGAGGTGCCAAAGGTACAGTTGTGAAGTTGGGCGTACAACGTAAAGGTGAGAGCGAGTTGCTTACCTTTGAGGTTGAACGTGGCGACATACCTCTGCACAGCGTAGATGCTGCTTACATGATAGAGCCCGGTATAGGATATATACTTGTGAGCAAGTTTGGGCGTACAACCTTTGAGGAGTTTCTTGTAGCGTTGGCGCGATTGCGCAACGAGGGAGCCGAAAGCTATATTATAGACCTGCGTGGCAACGGTGGTGGTTATATGGATGCAGCCATCAATATGGTCAATGAGTTTATGTTGGCAGGCGAGCTTATTGTATACACCGAAGGTCGCGCTTTCCCTCGCGAGGATGCTGTGGCCAATGGTATGGGTTCATTCAAGGAAAATCCCATCGTGGTACTTACCGATGAGTGGTCGGCCTCGGCAAGTGAGATATTTGCCGGTGCAATACAGGACAACGATCGTGGTATGATAGTGGGTCGTCGCACATTTGGTAAGGGATTGGTGCAGAGTCAATTGCCGTTGTCTGATGGCTCGGCTGTTCGTCTTACGGTAGCCCGTTATCACACTCCGTCAGGACGTTGTATCCAAAAGGAATATAGCATGGGTGACGATGAGTCGTACAACATGGATATCATCAACCGCTATAATAGGGGCGAATTTTTCAATGCCGATAGTATTCATCAGCACACCGACGAGATGTATACCACAGCAGGCGGTCGTACAGTGTATGGAGGAGGCGGTATCATGCCCGACATCTTTATCCCCAGCGACACTACACATGTAACGCCATATTATAGCGATGTGATAAACAAGAGTCTGTTATATAAGTATGCCTTTGAGTATGTCGATGCTCATCGCGACTATCTTGCTCAAGCCGAGAATTACAAGGAACTCTTGAATATGCTCAATGGCAATAAGTTGCTAAACGATTTTATTGTCTATGCCGAGCGCAATGGCGTGCCTGCCCGTTATCCCGATATTAATATTTCGCGCTCTGTGCTTATACGTCTTTTGCAGGCCTATATAGCTCGTGACGTGATAGGAGATGAGGGTTTCTATCCTATTTTTATGAGCGACGATGATGTGATAGAAGAGGCTTGTCGCATAATCAAAGAAGAGAGAGCCTTCCCGGAATTGCCAGAGTAAACAGAGGAGGGAGAAGAAGAATTATAAAAGAAACAACACAACGATCATGACTATAGACAAAGCATCTTTACGTCGCCAAATGCGACAAAGCAAGGCTGCACTCACCGCCGAGCAGAAGAACGCCGAGAGTAGTGCAGTATGGCAGTATGTAGAGGCAACTCCGGTATTTGCCGAAGCTCAGCACATATTGCTATATCATTCCTTACCCGATGAGTTGAGTACCCATCAAGTGATAGACCGTTGGGTAGAATTGGGTAAAACTATATATCTGCCTGTAGTGATAGGCGATGACCTTGTAGTGCGCCGTTATAGCAGAGAAGCCATGCAACAAGGCGAGTTTAACATCATGGAGCCTACCGGAGCAGACACCGACACCGATGTGTTGCAACTCATTATAGTGCCAGGTGTAGCGTTTGATAGTGCCGGCAATAGATTGGGGCGTGGAAAAGGGTATTACGACCGCTTATTGTCGCGCACTCATGCCACTTGCATAGGTGTGTGCTACAAATGTCAGCTTTTACCCTCTATCCCTGCCGAGGCTCACGACAAGGTAATGCACTATATAATCACTCCTGACGGTATTGCAAAGCATTTGTAGTCAGTAAATTGTGTGTATTTGAAAAAAAGTGTCGTGTAAAAGTTGGTATATTCAAAAAAAGTAACTAATTTTGCACTCCGATAATTGGGAAAATAATAACACAAAAAATATCAGGCAATGAAAAGAACATTCCAACCCTCAAACAGAAAGAGAGTAAACAAGCACGGTTTCCGCTTGAGAATGTCTACCGCTAACGGTCGTCGTGTTCTCGCAAGCCGTCGCGCTAAAGGTCGCAAAGTACTCACAGTATCGGACGAAATGTACAAGAAATAATCTTGTCAAACGACACGATTATGAGTCCGATTTAAGATTGGATTCCAAAGTATTCGATACAGCAACAGCGCAATCCTTAATGGGGTTGCGCTGTTGCTGTATGGTAGTTATGGTAAGGGTGATGCGACTGTCTGATTGGTGGTGTGTGGGCGTGTATTATGGGGTGTAAAAAACGGTAATTAAACGCACAGTGAGTAAGAAGGCTGTATAGAGAGTCTATTCCAGAATATCGGGCGTAATCGTAATAACACTGTCGATAGGTAGTGTAGTGTCGTATTCTTCAATATCTTCCTCTTCGTACTCTTCATATTCTTCGTATTCATCATACTCTTCTTCGGTAAAGAGTTTTATGTTGGAAAATTCAAAGAAATTCTTCCATGAATTGAAGTCGTGTTTGTAGATAAGTCCTATGCCTTGAGTAGTAATGGCGGTGCGCATGGTGTGGTTGCGGTCGTTGAAGTGATTGTATCCCTTCAAGCGTAGATTGCCATTTTCGGTCAATAGATATTCTATATCAAAATCACCTATGAAATTGGTGGTATTGTATCGGCTGTCGCGGTAGCCAAAACTGCCGTTGAATATGAGACGGTTATTGAGTAGTTGACTCGATAGGAAGAGGTCAACTTCAAGGTCGGTAAAGTCACCTCTTTCGCTTCGTACCTTAGGTGCAATGTTCCAATCCTTGCTGATTTGTCCCATTAATGCACCAATAGAAGATGATAGCGTCGATGCTGCCATTGCACCCCATTCGTTATAGGTTACTTGATTGGAGCTAAATTCTGGGGTGCTGAACCTGTTCATGGTCAACAAGTAGATAATTTGTTCGGCCATCATTTCATCGGTGTTGATGATGCTGTTCATGCGATCTTCTACATCCGAGCTGAGCGTTGGCAACTCGATGTCAAAGTCAATCTCGGGTTGCAATAGCGGACCATTGATGAGTAGAATCGTGTTTACAGGTGTATTTGTGCGGGTTATTTCGCTGTCGTTGGTAAACGATGCATCTAAGTCGGCAAGGTTGGCCTGTAATGAATATATGGCACTTATATCGAGTGTGGCTTCAAGAGGATTGCCTTGGAACGAAACGCTGCTGCCTTGTTGTATCTTGAAGTTGCGTGTGATAATATCCTCAAAGCTGAAGTCATATGTTCCTTTATCGATATTCATATTGCCATACATCAATATATCTCCTCCGTCGGCAGTATTAAATTCGAGTCGCATTGTGCCTTCGCCGTATGCTTGCATCTTATCGCCTGTTATCTCGTTCATGATGATGTTTATCTCAGACTCGGGTGTGATGTTGGCTGTTATGCTCACGTTGAGGATATTTTGAATAGAGTTGATGCTCTTTTTCTTTAACAGCGTGTTGCTGTGCATGATGAAGCTATCTATTTCGCTTATGTATATATCCTTCTTTGGTTGCGTCTCTCGCTTGTTGGAGAATGTGAGGAAGGGATAGTCGGCGGCATTGGTTGTATTGGTTAATACAAACGTAAAATTAGAGTTACGATAGGGGGTCATATTTACCGTAACATTGGTATTGTAGTCGTTGCCCGATACTTTGACATTGCCCGACCCGAATATTGTGCCATAATAAGGAACTCCTACTGTGCGTTGTACGTCAAAGACCAGCATTCTGTCGGCATCGTAGATGTCTATGTCGTATTCGGTCTGGGTAAAATATTTATGCTTTATTGAACCACGACCTTTGGCAGTGTGATTGTTGGCATCGTACAACGTAACATTGTCAAAGAATATCTGGTCTTTGGTAAAGTGGATACTGTCCGATAGGTGATAACGGGTGTTGATAAAGGGTATGCCGAATGAAAAATCTTGTGCATAAGCATCTCCGTAGATGTATATGCGCTCAAAGTTGCCTTCAAGTACGACGTGTCCCGAGGCCGTGCCGTCAGCATCTATAAGGATTGTGTTGAGGAACGGTCGGATAAACTTTAAGGGTACTTCTTCAACATCAAATGCTATGGATATAGAGTCTTGTGTGGGGTAAATATATCCATCGACATAGCTCTCCTCTTTGTTTTGGTTGCTTATGATTCCCTTGATGAGAATACCCATATCTTCTGTCTCCAGCTGGCTGAATGCCGATAGATTGCCAAAGACTGCATTGTTGTATGAGAAGTTTTCGATGTCAAGCTTACGAGTGCATATATAGGGCGAGTTGCCATATATGTTGGCAATATCTACACGACCGGTGGCATAACCACCAAAGGTTACAAAGTCGATATTGAGTGTCTTAAAGATATAGTCGAGGTTTATCTCTTGCAAGTCTATGTGTAATGTGTCTTGCTCGTTGGAAGAGATTTTACCACTGATATATAGGTGTTGTGAGGGTCGTGAAATATCAATATCGTTTACTTCTATATGTTTTTCTTTGATTGATATAGAGGCTGGTTTTATATCCCATATTGTATCGTTTATGGTAAAGTGTGTAGGGTGTATGTCTATAGCAACATTTAGACTGTCATTGTCCTGCTTCGATAGTTTCGAACCAAGTTGAATACTGCCATTATATACAGGCTGTGAGTGTGCATCCCAATCTAATGATAGTTGAATACTGTCGTTCTCGGCACTTGCGTTGAGACTCAACAGTGTCGCCTTATTCTCGGCATTGAGTATGTTGGCTTGTGCGGTCAATTGCAGATTTTTATTTTCGTTGCCAAGATTGACATTGAACCCTTCTATATGAGTAAGTCCGGCCAACATATATGGAACCGATACATTGACTTGCACGGCTTGTAGGCTGTCGCCCACAAATCCCTCAATAAGTGCTGTGTCGGTGAGTATTACCGGTAGGTTTAGTAGTTGGGCAGCTTTGATATGTGGATTGACTGTAAGTCGCCAATTGAAATTGTTGTTGTGTTGGGTGGCTTCGCTTGTCTCTGTTATAGGCGGTATGATTGAGGGGACAAATTGCGACCCGATGTTTTTTAAAGAGTATATCAACTCTTTAAAGGTGTATTTGCCCTCTATTATACCATTTATATAGTCCGATGTAATAGAAATTTGTTGTTGCTCTGTTGTGTTATCGGAGTCGATGTTTAGTTTTTTCCATTTAAAATTGTCCTCCTTGTTGCCATAGAAAATATTGTCGATATGTACATATCCATTGGCCTTGTCGAGTTGCGAGCCGGCAAGGTTGGCATTGAGGTTGAATGAGAGTTTGTTTCCTTTGGCTTGTGGTACCAAATTTAAGGCTGTCAGATCTATGTTTTGGCACGTGGCTACAACATTGGCATGAGTGTCGGTCGGGGATAGTTGTACATACCCTTCAAGGTCGATTTTTCCATTTGGGTCGAGCAATTCCAACTTGCCACTATATCTGTTCTTGTTTAGTTGTGCGTCTACAACAATATCTTTGTAACTATATTGGTTAAAGTCAAGACGGCTTATAATTCCGTTAAATCCGGCTTGTGTAACATTACGGTTGCGTGTTGTTGCATTGATGTCGGCATCGAATGCTACTGTGCCAATAGTGCCGGTATTGCCTAAAATCTTAACAAAATCTATTCCGTTGCTCTTGATGTATCCGTTGCAAGCCATGTAAGACAGACTGCTATCGCCTGTCAATGTGAGGTTGGTATAGAAGTCTCCAATTCCACTCAACAATGATATTTGAGCCTTCATGTTGGAGAGCGAGCCCGATACCTTGCTATTGAAGTCTATCTCTTCGATGTTTGACAGTATATTCTGTAAGATACTGTCTGTTATAGTGATATTCTGTTTTATCAGTTGTGCACCACGTCTCTTTGTACGCAACTTTATATGACTCTTCGAGATATTGAGTTCTTTATAATTCTGTATGTTCTGTATGGCGGCTTCTATATCCAAGGCTATCGATTTGTTGGCCATACCTATGCTTATGTTGTGTGCTGTAAAGTCTTTTAATAAGCCTTCAGCGTTGCACGAAATGGTGATAGGTGTGTCGAATCTGTAAAATTCGGGCACTAACGAGGCTATATCCGATAGTGTCACTTGGGTCTTGTCAATATTTACATAAAAATAGGTGCTGTCGAGTAGGTTTTTGTAATTTTCCACCTTTGATATGTCGGCCTCTACCCGGGGCTCGATGTATGTGTTGGGTAGTTGTATTACACAATCGGATATGGAGGCATGCTGTGTGTTGGCTTGTGCTTGCAGTGTAAGGCGTTTGATACTTATACCCGATTGTTCTTGGCACGAAAAACGCTTGATGTGTACGTTGAGTGTATCTTTGCTCAACGCTCGTATATTGATGGTCGTGCTCAAGTCGTTGATAGATATGTGGTTGATGTCAAAGCAACCGTCGGGCAAGTGTGGCTCGGACAATACATTGTACGATACTTTGCTACGACGTATCATTGCCGAGTTGATGCGCAGATTGACAGCCTTGGGCTCTTGTGGCTCTTGTGGCTGAAGTGCATTAATGATAAATTGTAGATTGGTCTCGCCGGTGGGTGTGGTGCGGGTGATATTGGCTTCCATGCCAAAGAGCTGGATGTTATTAAGACAAATGCGATTGTTGAGAATGAGTTCTTCAAACGATATGCCAGCTCCTATCTTTTTGGCATACAACAGCGTGTCGCCCTCTTGGTCGGGGATGGTAACATTAAATAGTTCTATGCGATTGAATGGCGAAAACTCTATGCGACTTACTGTAAGGGGTACTTCAAGTAGTTTGCTCAACTCATCTTGTGCCTTTGAGCGTAGTGCATCTTGAACATTGGGTAAAGAGATAACCAAATATAATATTACATACATTGCCGCAAGTGTCAACACCGACACTTGAAATATACGCTTTATTATCCTGAAATACTTTCTCATTCTTGATGCATAAGCGTACAAAGTTAGCTAAATTTTAATATATCACCATGATTGATGTTGCTAAAACTTTCTTTCTTTCGCATAAAATATATAATTTTGCATCTCTCAGTGATACGTGTTTGTAGTCACTGCAAAAAGCTAATGAAGATATGAGTATTACAATACTGGGTATAGAATCATCATGCGACGATACATCGTCGGCCGTGATAAGAGATGGTGTTTTATTGTCTAATGTGATTGCCGGACAGGCTGTGCATGAAGCTTATGGTGGCGTTGTGCCGGAGCTGGCATCGCGCGCTCATCAGCAAAATATTGTACCGGTCGTTGCCGAAGCTATCAAACGTGCCGGTGTTGACAAAAGTGAAATTGATGCAATAGCATTTACCCGCGGACCCGGATTGATGGGGTCATTGTTGGTGGGTACCTCTTTTGCTAAAGGCTTGGCTTCGGCTCTTGGTATACCTATGGTCGATGTTAATCACTTGCAGGCGCATGTTTTAGCCCATTTCATCGAACAACCGGATGTTGAGTTTAACCCTCCTCGTTTCCCTTTCTTATGCCTGTTGGTGTCGGGGGGCAATTCGCAAATTATCAAAGTATCATCATACAATAAGATGGAGGTGATAGGCCAGACTATTGACGATGCAGCCGGTGAAGCGTTTGACAAGTGTGCCAAGGTGATGGGATTGCCTTATCCGGGTGGACCGGTTATTGACCGTTTGGCTCAAGATGGTAATCCTAAGGCCTTTACTTTCAGCAAGCCTCACATACCGGGGTTGGATTATAGTTTCAGCGGATTGAAGACTTCTTTCCTCTACCTTCTCCGCGACAGGTTGAAGGAAGATGCCGATTTCATCGAAAAAAACAAATCCGACCTGTGTGCCTCCTTGCAGTCGACCATTGTTGCTATACTTATGGATAAACTTAATAAAGCTGTGTTGCAAACCGGTATCAAGGAGGTTGCTGTGGCAGGCGGTGTGTCGGCCAATTCGGCAGTACGTGCGGCATTTGAGCAGTACGCTCACAAGTATGGATGGCGTATACATTTGCCTCGACTCTCGTTTACGACCGACAATGCCGCAATGGTTGCTATAACGGGCTATTATAAGTATCAAGATAAAGACTTTTGTGATATGAGCAAGGCTCCCTTTGCTCGCGTAGAATTGTAATATATAATGAAAAGCGAAATTATTGTTATTGGCGATGAGTTGCTCATAGGGCAAGTTATTGACACCAACTCCAAGTGGATGGCATCGGAACTCAACAAGCAAGGCTGGGAAGTGACCCGCATCACTACCATCAGCGATGGGGGCGATGATATAAAAGAGGCGATTTCATCGGCATTTTCGCGTGTCGATGTTGTGCTGATGACAGGTGGTCTTGGTCCTACATCTGACGATGTTACCAAGCCTGTGTTGTGTAATTACTTTGGCGGTAAGATGATTTTTGACCAGTCGGTATATGAACAGAATATGCGTTATTTTGCCGGTAGAGGGTTGCAGATGAACGAGTCTACCCGCCGTCAGGCCGAGGTACCCGATGTGTGTACCGTGATACCCAATCCCGTAGGTACGGCACCCATTATGTGGTTTGAGCAGGGTACAAAAGTCCTCGTTGCTATGCCCGGTGTTCCTCATGAGATGCGCGTGGCCATGAAAGGCGATGTGTTGCATCGGCTTCGTCGTCACTATGGCGATCATGATGCGATTTTACATCGTACTTTGATGGTATTTCGTAATACCGAGTCGGGCTTGTCGGAGCGATTGGCCGATTTTGAGCAAGAGCTGCCGTCTTGTGTCAAATTGGCCTACCTTCCCATACCGGGTGTGGTGCGATTGCGCCTTACGGCAAGAGGCGATGACGAGGCCTTGTTGCTGAAAATTCTCGATGAAATGGTCGAAAAACTTCACACTATCTTGCGTGAAGATATATTTTGCGATGAAGATACAACATTGGCAGGAGCATTGGGCAATATCCTGAAGCAGAAAGGCCTTACTGTTGCTACCGCCGAGAGTTGTACGGGAGGAAATATAGCGCATGAGATAACGGCCATAGCAGGAAGTTCGGCTTATTTTAACGGCTCGGTTATAGCCTATAGTAATAATGTAAAACAGAGAGTATTGGGTGTGCCCGAAGAGATGCTTGCTCAATATGGAGCTGTGAGCCGGCCGGTGGTAGAGGCTATGGTTGCGGGTGTGATGCAGTTGGCCGGTACGACTTGCGCCATTGCAACATCGGGCATTGCCGGTCCCGATGGAGGTACGTCAGAAAAACCGGTGGGAACGGTGTGGATTGCTGTAGGAATTGGCAACAAAATCATTTCGGAGTGCGCCCATTTTGCCGGCTCGCGCACATATATCATTGAACGAGCTACCCAACGAGCCTTGATGATGCTTATCGATTTGCTACTTTCCCATCATTGAAGTGACCGAAACTAATTTTTCAGTGCAGAGCACATTTTATAATTATAGTGAAACAGCCTTAAGTTTTTTTGCTTACTTTGTGTGAGTGTGTATTGCAATGTATAGCAAAAATAACTAACTTTGCACGGCCAAAGTAAGGCCGTTTGTTTGGAGAAAAATTTTAAATCAAAAAATATTATTATGGCAACTACAGCTGATTTTAAAAATGGTATGTGCCTCGATATTGATGGTACCTACTACTTTATTGTTGAATTCCTCCATGTTAAACCCGGTAAAGGTCCTGCTTTCGTTCGCACAAAACTCCGCAACGTAGTGACAGGTCGCATCCTCGATAAAACATGGAACTCGGGTGTGAAAGTAGAGGAAGTGCGCATAGAACGTCGTCCCTACCAATATCTCTACAAGGATGATATGGGTTACAACTTCATGCACACCGAGACCTACGAGCAAGTATCTATCCCCGGTGAGAGCATCGATGGTGTTAAATTCTTGAAGGAAGGTGATATTTGTGAGGCTATGGTACACGCTGCTACCGATACTATCCTTACTTGCGAAATGCCCCTCAATGTGGTGCTTGAGGTTACATACACCGAGCCCGGTATTAAGGGTGATACTGCTACCAATACATTGAAGCCCGCCACAGTCGAGACTGGTGCCGAGGTACGCGTTCCTCTCTTTATCAACACAGGCGATAAAGTACGCATCGACACTCGCTCAGGCGACTATATCGAGCGCGTTAAGTAATAGCGATTTTTTACAATTCATATACAAGCGATTGTGCCCCATAGAGCGCAGTCGCTTGTTTTTTATACGATAGTCGTGACCGTAAAACCCACTTGATAAAATACCAAAGAGGCCCTGCCAAATCGTTTTTTTTGGCAAGGCCTCTTGAGTATAAGAGATCGATATTAGTTTTCTTTTTTCTTATGAGAGAAGAAACGAATGATAAAGAATACCGCAATCAAAGCCAATACAGTCCATATACCAATCTTAATGTAGTGGCTAAACTCGTTTACAGTCTCATTGAGTTGTTCGGGTGTTACCACCGAGCGCAATCCATAGCCTATGAGGGCAAGTACTGTGTTCCATGTACCGGCTCCAATGGTGGTATATAAGATAAACTTGCCAAAGTTCATGCGAGCCAAACCGGCCGGTATGGATATAAGTTGACGCACACCGGGCACAAGGCGACCTATCAATGTCGATATCACGCCATGTTTGTTGAAGAATGTTTCGGCATGAGCTATTTTTTCCGAACTGAGCAGACACATGTGGCCTATGCGACTATCGGCAAATTTGTATACAATGGGACGACCTATCCATTGTGCCAAAAAATAGTTTATAATTGCACCAAAATCGGCACCAATCGTGGCACATACGATAACCATAATCAAACTCACTTCGCCAAAATAGGCTGCAGGAGGCACTACTATTTCCGATGGAAAGGGGATAAACGAACTTTCTATTGTCATCAACAAGATAATAGTCCACTCGTTAAGGTTTTCTATACACCATTGTATAAAAGGTATTGATTCCATATCTGATTGCTTTTGTTTTTATTCGGTTGCAAAAATATAATAAAGGTGTGAGAATATGAAATTTATCACACCTTTTTACATTTTATTATGTAATTCTTTATTCGCGGTAGTATATGCGTTTTACTCGGCTCGATATCGAGGTTAATACTTCGTATGCAATGGTGTCGAGTCGTAGAGCTATCTCTTGCACGGGCAAATTCTCTCCAAATATCTCCACACGATCGCCTTCATTGCAAGGAATGTCTGTAACATCTATCATGCAAATATCCATGCACACATTGCCTACGATGGGGGCACGGTAGCCGTTTACCAGTACTTCTCCTCTGCCGTTGCCCAAGCGTCTGTCAAATCCGTCGGCATATCCGATGGGTATGGCTGCTATGCGCGATGGACGAGCCAGTATGCCGTTGCGCCCGTATCCTATGGTCGTTCCTGTCTCGTATTCGTGTATTTGCAAAATGGTGGTTTTCAGTGTGCTGACGGGTCGGAGTACTTGTGATGTTGTCATGGGGGATATGCCATACAAACCTATGCCCAGGCGCACCATATCCATTTGATGCTCGGGAAATCGGGTAATGCCGGCTGTGTTGAGTGCATGGCGCAACACTTTGTGCTTCGATGCGTTTTGTATGACATCGGCACAGCGGGTAAAGGTTGCTATCTGTTGTTGTGTATAGCTATCGTGTACCTTTTCGTCGCTTCCGGCCAGATGGGTAAACACCGAGCGTGCCATGAGTACGATCTGTGATTGTAAGATGTTGGCCAATTCGTCAATCTGATTTTCGGTAAATCCCAGTCGGTGCATGCCCGAGTCAATCTTTATGTGTATGGGATAACCCGATACACCCAGCTTCTCGCCCTCGGCGAGGAGTGCGTTTAATAGATTGAAACTGTATATTTCCGGTTCGAGACGGTAGCTGAAGAGTGTCCTGAAACTGCTTATCTCGGGGTTCATGACAATGATAGGCATCGTGATACCGGCTTTGCGTAGTTCTGCACCTTCGTCTGCTACGGCTACTGCCAAGTAGTCAACTCCATGTTCTTGTAGAGTCTTGGCTATCTCATACGAGCCGGCACCATAGCCAAAGGCCTTTACCATACACACTACTTTGGTGTCGGGTTGCAGCTGGCTACGATAGCTGTTGAGGTTGTGTACAAGTGCATCGAGATTTACTTCGAGTATGGTTTCGTGTTGTTTCAGCTCCAATGCCTCCGATATGAGTTCAAAGTGGAAGTCTCGTGCTCCTTTTATGAGTATCAGTTCATTGTGAAACATATTGGGGGTGAGCACTTCATTAAACTCGCGAGTGCTGCCGTAGAACTCTTTCTCGATGTCAAAGAGGTAGGCATTGTCCGATATGATAGGGCCTATACCTATGAGGCGTTCAATGCCTTTGCGCTTGAGTAAGTCCGATACCTTGCGATATAGGGCTGCAGGTGGAAGACCTGTTTGGAATATGTCCGACAAGATAAGTGTGCGCTTCATGTTGCCTGTCGCTGCGCGACGAGCCTGAAAGTCGAGCGCAATGGTGAGCGAGTCCATGTCGCTGTTGTAGCTATCGTTGATTATCAGACAATTGTTGTTGCCCTCTTTTACCTCCATACGCATAGCCAGAGGCTCCAACTTCTTCATTCTTTTGCTTATTACCTCGGGCGATCGGTTGAGGTAGAGCATGATGGCCAAGCAATGAATGGCATTTTGTATAGAGGCATCGTCGGTGTAGGGAATAGTAACCTCAAGCAAATACTGTAAGTAGGTATATTGTATGAGCGTGCTGTTCTCGCCCTTTACAATCGACGATATGTAGAGTGGTTTGTCACGGTCTTTGCGCGACCAAGCTATCTCGTATGCGCCCAAGCAACGTTTTTCTATGCAATCGCGTATTATTTCATTGTCGCCATCATATATGATACACTCACATCCTTGTAGCAGTGTGAGCTTTTCCATACACTTTTGTTGTACCGATGCAAATCCCTCTTGGTGTGCATCGCCTATGTTGGTTATCAGACCTATAGTGGGATGTATAATTTCCTCCAGACGGTGCATTTCGTCGGGGCGCGATATGCCGGCTTCAAAGAGAGCCAGCTCGGTCTTTTCGTTCATTTGCCACACCGAGAGGGGTACACCTGTTTGCGAGTTGTAGCTGCGTGGCGAGCGCACGATGTTGTAGTCATCCAGCAATAGTTGATGTAACCACTCCTTTACCGAAGTCTTTCCGTTGCTGCCCGTAATACCTATGACCGGAATATCGAATTGGCGACGGTGGTGTGCTGCCAATATCTGCATGGCAGCAAGTGTATTGGCTACTTGCAGAAAGTTGGCTTCGGGCATATCATCGGCTTCTGCCGGCCTGTAGTTGATGACAAAATTGCGTACTCCTTTGTCATATAATTCTTTGATATATCGGTGTCCGTCGTTACGTTCTGTTACGAGGGCAAAGAAGATACTCTCTTCGGGAAATGTCAGCGAGCGACTGTCGGTGAGTAGTACCGATAGCAAGTAATCGGTGTTTATGCTGCATGTTGCCTTGATGATTGTCGCTATTTGCGAAGTCGTGTAGTTCATCTTATTGTGATATTAATTGTTTCAATTCTTCAATCTCCTTATTATAGTCGATGTTTTTCTCTTTTTGCTCGGTTTGTCGCATTTGTGTAATGAGCTTTTGTGCAAATTGTTGGTAGCCTTCGTTGTCTGTACCGGCGAGGGGGCGGTGGTGCAAGCCTCGGTCTATCTTCAAGCATAGCTCTGCAATGTCGCGGGTATGGTCGGTAAAATAGGTGTCGCACAGTTTTTCGTAAATGTATGCTACGGCTTGTGGTGATGGGTGTGCCATATCGTCTGCATAGAAGCGATAGTCGCGTAGCTCATCGAGCACTATTTCATAAGCCGGAAAGTAGTCGCACAATTCGCTATGGCTCTTGCACAATCTGTCTGCTGCCAGCAGCAATGTCGATTTGCTCAGCTGGTTGTTGTGTGCACCGTCGCTCATGTGGCGTATGGGGCTTATCGTAAAGACTATTTTGCATTGAGGTGCATGGATGGCGAGTCGTTGCAACAGCTTCTCCCATCGGGTTACTATTTCATCTACCGATAGGAGTGTGCGTTCAAAGAGATATGCCGGTTGTTTATGACAGTTGGCTACAGTCTCGCCTGTGCTTGCCAAGCGGTAGACGTATGCTGTGCCGAATGTCAGTATGAGCCGCTCACATCGTTTCAGCATGGCCGATGCTCGCTCAAGGCTGTTGTTGATGTTGCGGAGGGTCTGCTCGGCCGATGTACTCGAAAATTTACCATGATGATGGTATGAATACCATATTTTACCACTTCTTTGCAAATCTTCCGGGCGGTATTCTCTTCCGCTTATCAGTCTGTCAAGCGCATTGGCTATGGACTCCGGATTATAGAGTGTCCCGAAGGGGTTTATTTCTATCTCAAATTTTGCCTTTCGTAGATATTCGCCTACATTATCGGCAAAGCATGAACCCATCAGTAGCATTGGGCTGCCGTGTTGTAGGTAGCCTTTTTTCTCCTCAATCGTTATGGGGGTGCTCCATTTCATTGCTGCTTGTTTTTGCATCTTCAAATGTAATTATTTTTTGTGAAACCGAAGTGTTAAACTACTCTATTTTAACGGCCAACAAACAAAAATAAAATTAATGGTAAAAATACCATAAAAATATTTGGTAAAACTACCATTTATGTATTATCTTTGTTCCGTAGGTCTACAATATTTAGTATATATATTGTGTAATGTAATAGTGCATAGTAAGAATGAAAATGTATTTTCGCAACGATTTTGAGCGAGACTTCCTCAAGGTCTATGAGCAGGTCGTAAAAGATTGTGGCAGAGAAGCTATGTTTATGTCGCCCAAAGATTTGGTTGCCAAGGCTGTCAATTCTCCTGCTCCTAAATTTTACATAACTTATGAGATGGCTCGTCGCAATGTGAGTGCGTTGTTGAGGGGTTTGCATACCGATTGTCACAACAAACTCAAGATGCAGATGTATGCCGATATCGCCCGCCTTACCATCGACTATCAGCGTCGACACAAACGCTATGCCGACGACTTCAATGGTGCATTGATGGCCGTACTCTCTGAGTATCAGGCTCCGCGTTTCTATATCAGTGAGAAAAGTGCTTATAATATGTTGTGCGCCTTGCGCCGACGCTCTCAAAGAAACAAACGTCAAAAATTTTTTAACAGCTTGAATAATGAAAAACAACAATAACCCCGTTTGCGAGAAGGTCTCTTTTGCCTTCTCATATAATACTGTCGAGGAGGCTCTCTTGGCCGATAGTGCCTATGTGGCTCGTGCCTTGTATGATGTTGCCTTGGAGAAGCCTTCGGTTGCCTCTTATATTATCACCGAAGACGACAAGTCTTTTATTGTCGCTCATGTGCCCGAGGCTTGTGCCCATATTGCTACAAGACTGGCGGCATATATTGCCCACGATGTTCAATTTCATGACGAGCCTTATACCTTTGTGCTCAGCCTGCCTTCGTGTCGTAATGTTGCTATCGATTCGCTTATTTTGCACGAATTGTTGCGAGCCATTGTTGCCTATGTGTTGTCGCAGTGGTACGAGGTGCGGTTGCCCGACATGGCGGCAAGGCAGCAGCAACTATACGATGCAGCCATTGCTATGGTCAGGCACGATATATTCATGGCGCAAGGCATTGTGCGTCGTGCCGGCTCTTATATGTAGTTGATTGTTTGTTGTGTGAGATGGTGGTTGTGTCGCTATATGTGTATCTATGCATATTGGGGGCACAACCGTTTTTGTGCAATATGTTGTTACTTCCAGGGACGACGGTGTAAGAAGCTGTACAAAGGTTTGGGCAACATTCCCACCATTAGCGGGCGCAACAGCATGATGTAGTGCCAAAATGGTAAACGCAATTTCCTGAATGCGTGCCAGAATGTGTATATCTCGTTGCAGCGATTTTTCCATTTGCGATTGGCAAATGAGGCTTCGTCATCGCGATATCGGAAGAGTGTCTCTTGCAGATTGTAGCCTCTATAACCTTGAGCATACAGGCATGCCATCATGTAGTAGTCTTCTACGCGGTGCATGTGCTTGTCTTGGTTGTATAGCCCTATGCCCATTATGGCGTCACGGCGTATCATGCAGGTGGGGTGGGCGTGGGTGATGCCATGAACAAAGTCGGTGGGTTGTGGGCGTTCTTTGTAGTGCATGGTCATGAAGTCGCCATTTTTGTTGAAGTGTATCGACGATGTTCCTACGATGGCATATTGTGGGTTTTTATCCAATATATCCACCTCTTTTTCAAGGCGGGTAGGCAGCGACACATCGTCGCTATCCATGATGGCTATATATTTGCCTCGTGCCATTTCGATACAGCGATTGAGTACAATGTTACAACCCATGTTTTCTTCGTTACGCAACACCTTTATTCGCTTGTCTTTTTGTGCAATTTGGCAGGCTATCTCGTAGCTGTTGTCGGTCGAGGCATCGTCGCATATTATCATCTCCCAGTCGCTATAGGTTTGTGTTATGATAGACACTACGGCTTTGTGCAAGCTCGCAGTACTATTATATACACCCATTACTACTGTTACGGTGGGTATACTGCTATTTTCCTCTTCTCGATTGTACATGTTTCTGTATCGTTTCTTTTTCCTCCTTACTCAGCACGCATCTGTATATACATATTGCATATAGTCCTATGTATGTGGCAATTCCTCCTATAAGCCATGTCCACGTTGCCACATCGGCTATAAAGTGTCGTATCACGAGAAACATTATTACGCATGTTGCGGTCACCACTGTCAGTCGGCCGTACACTCGTGTCATATACTCTTTTATATTCAACTGTAACAGATGTTTATAGTATATGTTGTTTGCTATAGTTGCCAATATTGTTCCACATGATAGCGCACCTATCAATCCTGTAACTCCATAGCGCGAACTTGTATAGTACGACGTTATTGCGCCGGCAAAGATAGTAATAAAATTGATAATTGCCATAGTTTTTACACGACCTTTTGCCTCAATCAATGTATTGCCATAATCTTGAGATAATTCTACAATCCACGATGCCATCATCATTAGTGCCACTATATAGGCCTCTCGGTAGGTTTCTCCTGCCCATAGTTGTATAAAACTCTCTCCAAAAATCGCAAATGCACTCATTATTCCCATTTGTACTATGGCTATGATACGACCTATATTTACCATGTTTTGGGTAATCTCTTCGCCCGATGGATTACCTTTTATGAGTTGTGTGGCGTGTGGCAGTGTCATGCGGTTGATTGTCTCGGCAAAGTAGCCATACATATTTCCTATCATGATACCTATACCCACGACTCCTATTGTGGCGGCATCCATCTGCAAGCCTGCTATTATCATGCCGGCATTCCATTGCAGGGCATAAGTGGTGGCATAGAGGGCTATCCAGCTGCTGTATTTCAGTATCGGACGGTAGGCCGCTCGGGTAGGGGCAAAGATATGTTGCCTGCCTATATGCCGGTGCACATATATTAGCGTCGATGCTACTATCCCTATATTCAATATCATTTCCAGGGCTATGAGCGAGAATGCCTTATATCCGAGCAACAGCAGAGCTATGACACACACTACTCTGATAAGGTATTTGATGGGTTGCACTGCTCGTGGAAAGGCAAACAGCCCACTCCCGTTGCATATAGCCGTAAAGGCGTTGCCCGGAATGATGATTACATGTGCCGCCACTACCATTGCTATCATCTTGCGCACGTTATGCAGCTCGCTCGGTGTGAGTTGGTTGCTCCATATCCTGTCGCTGTAGCTGTATAGGCATCCACCGCACACAAGCAGCACGACGATTATGACACCATATACACCTATGCATGTTGTCATAAATCGTGCTTCGCCATCCCTGTCGTTGTGTGCGCGATAGTGTGCTACATAGCGTGTGATAGTCTTGCCCATGCCCATGTCCAACAGCATGCAGTAGGGTATCAATGCCCCCACCAGTGTGTATAGTCCGTATTGCGACGCTCCAAGGTTGCGCACGATAAAGGGCGTGAGAAACACCCCTGTCACTGTTATCAGTAGCAGGTTGAGGTAGTTATATAGTGCACCTTTGCGGGCTTCGTGGCTCATGTGTGTAAACGGCAAAGATGCTGTGCCAAGATACATTGTGACACAGCATCTTTAGTTATATATATTGTCGTATATAAAGAGGTCTTTAGTTACATCCGCCGTTGCATCCATCGCAACAGCTGTCGCTGCATCCGCCGTCGCCACATCCGCAGCATCCGTGTTTGGGGTTCAGTTCTTCTTCGGTAGCATCGCGTACAACCTTTACCACACCTTTGTAGTGTAGGTTTTCGCCGGCAAGCGGGTGGTTGAAGTCTACTGTCACGCCATCCTTCTCTATCATGAGCACGATACCATATACAATTGCGCCCTCGGTGGTGCGCATGGGAATTTGTGCTCCGGGAAATACGCGCTTATCTATCTCGCCTTCTTCGTTTTCAAACACTGCGCGATCGAGTTTCATCATGTGCTCTTGCGAGCGGGGACCAAAGGCTTCCTCTACGTTGAGTGTAAAGTCAAAGGCTTCGCCCTCCTCAAGTCCGGCTATACGTTCCATAAACTTGGGTACTACAGCCTCGTCTACACCGTATACAAAGCACTCGGGAGCTTCCGGCTCGGTGCTGAACATCAACTCTTCTTCTTCTCCGTCGGTATAGGCATACAACTCATATTCAAGTTCTACCCATTTTCCGTTTTCAATCTTCATGCTTTTATTCTCTTTTATAATTGTTAATACTCGGTTTCCGGGCCATCTTCGTGGCAATATTTGGTGTCGTATACATCCAGTATGCGTTCTACATTGAAGTAGAAGCCCTCGATGCGACGGTTATTCTCTTCTATCTCTATGTAATCGTAGCCCGGTGCTACAAAGACATAGTCTACACCTTTCATCCCCAGACAGTTCAGTACGATATACTCATGTGTCGGATATATCACATACCAGGCTGTCTCGGGTGTCAGTCCATCGCCTGTGCTCACTATGGCATCTATGAGGTGGTCCAGTCGGTATTGCCACACCGATGCCTCTTTATAGCGGTTTACACCCTTCAGTGCATAGATGAGGATGTTTATCTGTCGCAGGTCGAATGGGTCGTCGTTGAGTGTCTGCTGGGCAAACTTTATCAGGTTTTCATATTCGGCTATGCTCAATTTGCGACCCTGCTTGTAGAGGTGGTCTATCTGGTGGGCAAACTCCGACTTGCGGTAGGGGTTATAATCCTCCTGAAACGTGTAGCCAAGATAGTAATAGCGATACTCCTCAAGCGTCATGGTCGTGTCGGGCGAGTAGTATTTGGCCATAAGAGTAGGATAGTAGTAGCGCGATTGAGGGTTGTTTACCTCGGCCCTTATCTGCTCCATGTCGGGCAATACCATTGTGGCATCCTCTTCGCTCTGAGCCCGAGCCTTGCCGCACAACACCGTGGCAAGGAGAGCCGATAGTACGATTATATATATCCTGAGGCGCATTTGCTATCTCTCTTATTTATCATTACACATCATTGTAGCAAGCTACATCCTACAAAGATAATCCTTTTTGCAACCCAATGTGTATAGACCCTCTTTGTTTAACAAAAATTTGCAATTTTAGCGCATCATTCACATCCACACACACATAGGAAAAAAATTGTTATAAAAACATTAATATGCCCGATAATGAAAGACAAAACAACTTTTTTGCATTATCTTTACCGGCACAATTTGCTACATACTTCAAATGGATATTGCACTTATAATTATTGCCATTATTCTATATATAATAGGTATAGCGGGATGTGTACTACCGGCACTTGCCGGACAACCGTTCTGCTATCTTGCCTTGTTGCTTGCCTACTGGAGCGGATATGTTCCGGTGAGCATTACTACTCTCGTGGTGTGGGGAGTGGTAACCCTCTTGCTTACCATACTCGAAATATTTCTTACGCCTTGGATGACACGTCGATTTGGCGGTGGTAAAGGTGGCGAATGGGGTGCAATCGTAGGGTTGCTTCTCGGCATGTTCCTGCCTTGGCCGTGGGGGCCTATGGCCGGCCCCTTTGTGGGTGCTTTGATAGGCGAAATTGTTGTGTCGCACCGGTCTGCCTCGCACGCAATGAAGGCGGCATTGGGCTCTTTCTTGTCGTTCTTTGTGAGCATAGGTGTCAAATTGCTGGCTTGCGGAGGTATGCTCGCCAGCGCACTCGCTGCTGTGATGTAAACACCCGATTTTTCCCCGAGGCGTGCATATTGCGGACGGTTTTTCCAAGGCGTGTGTTTTGCGTCCGGTTTTTCCATAACACGTAGGGACGCAATTGTATTGCGTCCGGTTTCTCCCATGTGTGTGTTTTTTGTGTGCGTTTTGCGGATGGTTTTTCCATAACGCGTAGGGACGCAATTGTATTGCGTCCGGTTTCCCCCATGTGTGTGTGTTTTGTGTGCGTTTTGCGGATGGTTTTTCAATAACGCGTAGGGACGCAATTATATTGCGTCCGGTTTTCCGAGGCGTGTCTTATGTATCTTCTGTCCTTCTGTCTATAAAATAGATCCTCCGGCGTGTGGTCTCTTTTTCCTCCTCTGTATCGCGGTGCGATATAGGGGAGGTGTTGCCCTGCAACGGAGGGGTTAAAATCATACGTAAACAAACAATCAACCCCCTCGGCTTACAGCCACTCCCCCTATATTTTCTTGCAGAAAACACAAGGGGAGAAAAGGTTACCCTGTGTCCGGTTTCCCGAGGCGTGTCTTATGTAACTTATGTCCTTATGTCTAAAAGAATAAATCCTCGGGGTGTGGTATCGTCAGTTCTATCTCTATTTCAAGGATATAGAGATTTGGCACTCGCGAGTGCCAAATCTTACATGGACACATTATCGCGAATTGCTTACGGTGAGTGACCCGGTAGCCCGCCATTGGTATATGCACGAAGCCGCTCGCGAGATGTGGAGCGTAAGAACACTGCATCGCAACATATCATCACAATACTATCATCGTCTGTTGCAGTCGCAAGCCAAGAGTGAGGTGATAGATGAGATGAAGCAAATAACAGCACCTATGCAAGGCGACAAATTGGAGTTTATCAAGAATCCTGTTGTTGCCGAATTTTTGGGATTGGCTAAGAATGCCAAATTTTCCGAAACCGAATTAGAGAGTGCCATTATCACCCATCTACAACAGTTCATTATCGAGTTGGGCCGAGGCTACGCATTTGTTGCCCGTCAGCAGCACATCCGTACCGATATGGGCGATTTTTATATCGATCTTGTTTTTTATAATTACATCCTCAAGTGCTTTATGCTTGTCGACTTGAAAACAGAGCAAATAAGCCACCAAGACGTAGGGCAGATGGATATGTATGTAAGGATGTACGATGAACTCAAGCGAACCGAAGGCGACAACCCGACGATAGGACTTATACTCTGTTCGCGCACAAGTGAAGATATGGCACGATACTCGATGCTCAAAGACAACGACCGCCTGTTCCAAGCCAAATATCTCACATACCTGCCCACAAAAGAAGAGTTGTCGAATGAGATAGAACGCCAAAAGATGCTATTCCGACTGCAGCAAGAAAACAACACCCCCGAAGAATAATATCAGCCTAAACGTGTGGTTTTTTAGAGACAAAAGGACAAAAGGGCAGGTTTTTTCTTTTGTGTGTGAGGTTTAAAGACATAAGAACATAAGGACAGGTTTTTTCTTTTGCGTGTGAGGTTTAAAGACATAAGGACATAAGGACAGGTTTTTTCTTTTGCGTGTGAGGCTTTAAAGACATAAGGACATAAGGACAAGTTTTTTCTTTTGCGTGTGTGGTTTTTTAGAGACATAAGAACATAAGGACAGGTTTTTTCTTTTGTGTGTTGTTTTAAAGACATAAGAACATAAGGACAGGTTTTTTCTTTTGCGTGTGGTTTTAAAGACATAAGGACAAAAGGAC
>JAFXAB010000012.1 GCA_017522135.1 Bacteroidaceae bacterium | reverse complement strand
GACCGCTACGCAGTATCATTGTCGACGCGAGCCGAGGGCTACCGAATGGAGACCATATCGTTGCAAGACGGCCGTTTGCGTGTGCTGATATACCCCCAACCCCCCACATCGATAGTCATCTATGGCGAAGATTTGTACATAATCAAGTCGGGCAATAGCGAGCAGTCGGCCACCTCACGAGGCGCAACGTCACACGGTCAAGAAAAGGCATTGTCCTATCCTCAACCACCGACCCCCATATCGGGAAGCGAAGGCCCATTGTTCACAATAAAGCTCAAGCCCAACGAGCAATACAGCACCACCGAGCATGTATCGATAAGCCACGCAGTGGTGATAACCCGCGACTACACAATGCAGACGATAGCCGACCTCATGATATCCTGCACCCTTCAAGACGGCAATACGGCAGGCGAAAGCGACATATCGGACCTTGCCGACGTAGAGAGTACCATCCGCATCTACGCCACCGGCAACAGGGTAATGGTAGAGAGCCCCGTTGCACAAGAAGCACGAATAATCATGCCCAACGGACTCGTTCTGAGCGAGCACCTGCAAGCCGGCCACAACGAGATACCCTTGCAACAAGGTGTGTATATAGTAGTAGTGGGAAGAGAAGTAAGGAAAGTAATGGTAAGATAATCGTAATTGGTATTATTGAAACGAGCGCGCGGGTTGTGTCGGAGAGAGACACAACCCGCGTTCTCTTTTTACATACTGCCTTAAATAGTATTCGGTGGTGACTATATGTCATGTATTTGTTGTAAATATTGTCATGTGTGTAATATTTATATTGTTTGGCATAATATTTGTCATTTAATAATAAGGATTGATAATATAATGAACAGATGCTGCGATGCAGCGTTGTAACCATAAAACAAAATAATATGAAGATAGACAAAATAATAGCTCGAGAAATATTAGACTCGAGAGGTAATCCTACCATAGAGGTAGATGTTGTGCTTGAAAATGGTGTAATAGGACGTGCTGCCGTGCCTTCGGGTGCTTCGACGGGAGAGAACGAGGCAATAGAGTTGCGCGATGGCGATAAGGGCCGCTATAGCGGTAAGGGTACGCTACAAGCGGTTGCAAATGTAAATAATGTAATAGCCCCAGCTCTTGCAGGCCAATCGGTCTTTCGACAGCGAGAGATTGATAACTTGATGCTTACACTTGATGGTACAGCCAACAAGAGCAAGTTGGGTGCCAATGCCATACTTGGCGTTTCGCTTGCGGTAGCACGAGCGGCGGCTAAGTCGCTCAATATGCCATTGTATCGCTATATAGGTGGTGTCAATGCGCATATATTGCCCGTACCCATGATGAATATAATCAATGGAGGCTCACACAGCGATGCACCTATAGCATTCCAGGAGTTTATGATACGTCCCATCGGAGCCGACTCGTTTCGCGAAGGTTTGCGCATAGGTGCCGAGGTGTTTCATGCCTTGAAAGCGGTGCTCAAGGAGCAAGGGTTGAGTACAGCCGTGGGTGATGAAGGAGGCTTTGCACCGGCATTGGAGAGTACCGAGGCTGCACTTGATGCCATTATGCTGGCTATACGTAGAGCCGGATACGAACCCTATGAAGACGTAACTATTGCACTCGACTGTGCAGCATCGGAGTTTTACCATGATGGTGTGTATGATTATACCCGATTTGAAGGCAAGAAGGGTGTAAAACGCACTTCGGCCGAGCAAGTAGATTATCTTGAATGCCTCATAAATCGCTATCCCATAGATTCTATTGAAGATGGCATGAGCGAAAACGATTGGGAAGGCTGGGAGCGACTCACGGCTCGTATAGGCCATCGTTGTCAACTCGTAGGTGATGACCTCTTTGTTACCAATGTTCACTACTTAAACGAGGGTATCAGTCGCAAGTGTGGCAACTCTATATTGGTAAAAGTAAACCAGATAGGAACACTCAGCGAGACACTCGATGCTATTGAACTGGCACAACGTCATGGTTATACGGCAGTAATATCGCATCGCTCGGGCGAGACCGAAGATACTACCATTGCCGACCTTGCAGTAGCCACCAACAGTGGACAGATAAAGACCGGTTCATTGTCGCGAAGCGACCGCATGGCCAAGTACAACCAGCTACTTCGCATCGAAGAAGAGTTGGGTGCAATAGCACGTTACGGCACCAACCGCTTCTGATGTTTGTTACGATAGAGGCTCATCCCTCTATTACCTCATAGCCTTGCACAATCTCTGTTTTGTGCAGGGCTTTTTTCATTCATTTATGATAGTGGCACCATGACTATATGACAATATTATTCATCATAGATATTGAAACAATACATGTGCCATTCTTTATTTTATTCGCTCTTTCTCCACACTTGATATTCGGTGCAAAAATCGCAAAAATACCTTGTATATTTATAAAAGAATATATATCTTTGTAAAATTTTAGTAATTGTGCAATGTGCCTTTGGCATGTTTATTTTTAAGTAGCAGTTATATCTGAAAACGAACGATTGATTGAGATGTATATAAGACTCATATACATATTTTTGTTACTATCTTCTCTTCTATCTGTAGCCATGCCAAGCTATGGCTCATTGCCAACTACTTACCTCCCCGCTGATGACTCTATAACAACCACTGTATCAAGGATATACTACCCTGTAAATAAGATTGATATTTATGAGAATTATATGTCCAATCCCGACGAGTTGGAGAATATAAAACGTCATCTCTACTCCTCACCGTGCATCGATAGCATTACCATTTACTCCTACGCTTCGCCCGAAGGTAGCTATGAATTTAACAAATGGTTGGCCGCCGAGCGTGGTAAAACGGCAAAAATATTCATCCTAAACAACATACCGGCTCATCGCAATTTTCCCGATTCGCTCATACGCATCATGCCCACAGCCGAGAATTGGGTGGGTCTGCGTGAAGAGATTGTCAATCTGTACACCTTGCCCGATAAAGATAAAGTACTTGCCATTATCGACGACAATAACATTACTGATGCCGAGCGCAAGGTGCAGTTGAAGCGACTCGATTATGGCCGTTCTTGGCAATATATCATCAAGCATATCATGCCCCGCTTGCGTTATGCCACATGGATATCGGTGTGGGTTCCGGTAGAGAAGATGATGAGCAGTGACATCGCACCCTTGAGTACCGATGCTCTTGAGTTGCCGTTACAAGTTGTATCGCCCCAATTACCACAGACCGAATATTACTCCAAGACTATATTGGCGTTAAAGAGCAACTTGCTCTACGATGCCCTCACATGGCTCAACTATTCGATAGAAGTGCCATTTGCCGGCGATAGATTTTCGGCTCTTTTCTACCATCAACTCCCATGGTGGCGATGGGGACAGAGCAACAATGAATATTGTATTCGCTTCTTGGGTCTGGGTGTTGAATCTCGCTATTGGTTTCTTCCCAAGCCCAGGCCGGCAACTCCCAATCGTATAGTGAGAGATTGTCTGGTAGGTCACTATGTGGGAGTATATGGCGAGTCGGGTATGTGGGACTTTGAACACAAACGCGATATATGCTACCAAGGCGAGTATTGGAGTGCGGGCTTGAGCTATGGCTTTGCAATGCCCATTACAAAGCATCTCAACCTCGAATTTTCTATATCGGGCGGATATGCCTCAATTCCCTACCGAGGCTACACGCCATCACCCGACTATTCTATCCTATGGCGCGACTACGATAGGATGGGGCGTTGGCACTATTGGGGCATCACCAAGTTGCAAGTTACGTTGGTTGTACCCATTGTTGTCAATTTCAAGAAAGGAGGCTCACGATGAAGCTGTTTGCCAATATATTGGCTTGCTTGCTCGTGGCTTGCATATTGACAGCTTGTGAGCATAGGCCGCTCGAAGACCCCTATAATGCCCATTATGTGCGTGTGTACATAGATGAAGAAATCAAGAATGTTACTTGTGGCTTTTATAACGACAGCCTCAAACGCCCCGAGTACTATCGCCCTCGCGTGTTGCGTGTTGTGTTGGCCGACCACATTACACACCGCATTGTGAGTGAGCGTTATCTACAGACCAATGGAGAGGACGAAAGAGGATACTATGTAGATGGATATGTCGTTGCCGGGGAAGGCGAGTATGACATGATGATATACAACTTCGGTACAGAGCGCACCAAGATACGCAACGAGAATGACTATAACAATATAAAAGCCTACACATCACCCATATCGTCGGCATTTTATCCCTATATCTCATCCTTACAAGGTGAGATAGATAAAAAAGCAATACGCTATTGCCCCGACCACCTTTTCCTTACCACTTGCGAGTCTGTCAAGATAGAGAACAAGCTGCATGTCGATACGCTCTTCAATGCGCAAGGCGACTACTTCACCGCTCAATCGGCAGTAAAGAGTTACTATCTGCAAGTGAAAATAAAAGGATTTGAACACGTTACAACAGCGGTATCATTGTTGAGCGGTATGGCCGGTACATTATCATTGAGCAACCGTGAGCTTGACACCTCGGATGCGGTAAACGTCTTTTTTGACATGGACTATACCGAGGTGACCCGTGTGCGCGATGCCTCTACCAAAAGTGCAGTCTTGTATGCAACATTCAACACATTCGGCAAGCTGCCCGACGAGAACAATATCTATACAATGAGTTTTGAGTTTACTCGTTCCGACGGCACCATGCAAGTAGAGAAGATTGATATCACGTCGATGTTTGACGACCCCGTCGTTATAGAAAATCAATGGATATTGATAGAAAAAGAGATAGAAATAGAACCCGGAGAAAATCAAGGAGGAGGTCTTAGCCCCGGCGTGGAAGTGTGGGGCGATGAATGGGCCGATATACAACTATAACAAATGAATATAATATAATTAACTTACATGTATAACTTAAATTCAATTTTATGAAAAAGCTTTTATTTGGTGCAGCAGCCTGTTTAGCATTAACAAGCTGCTTAAATGACGAGCCAGCAACACAAAGCAATCGTGCGATTACATTCGACTCGCCCGTAATGTATGGCAATGAGATGACACGTGCCAATGTGTATGGAGAAATTGGCTCTCACACAGAGAACGGTAGCACTTATACTTATCCTTCAGCCGAACAGTTTATAATCTATGCTGTTACCCACACAGAAAATTTTACCGGTTGGGAAGATGCTACTCCTGCAATTTTCAATAATACGGCTATTGCCTATGATGTCAATGTAGATGGATGGGCTCCCAAAACTACTGAAGGAAAATACTATTTCTGGGAAGAGGGACGTATGATGAGCTATGCAGCAAGTTCACCCGCCGACTTGGAGCAAGCACATTGGGCAGGTGCCGACAAGCGCACCTATGATGGCGAAGGATTGAGCATTGATGACTTCCACATTTCGGGCGATGCCTCTAAACAATATGACTTGTTGTTCAGTACTCGTGCTTGCAATACAACAGCAGCCAACATGAACCACAACGCTCAATATTATAGCGGTCTTACTGTGAAATTTCAACATGCACTCTCTTCTATCCGTTTCTCTATTGCCAACTCATCAGAAGAGTCGGTACACTTGACAGGCATTACCGTATCGGGTGTTAAGTACAAAGGTAATTTCAAAGAAAACATCGTAGAAGATAGCACCGATCCTACAATCTACGACCGTGAACTACAAGGCAATGTAACTCCCGAGTGGACAGTTGAAAATGACCTTGTAACTGCACCTTATGTGGCATTTACCGGCGAGATTCAATTCTTGGAAGAGCCTCGTTATGTATCGCAACTTGTTGCTCAAGTCGGTGACGGTACCAATGTATGCAACCAGCTGCTTCTCATGCCTCAAGAGCTCACCGACGATGCAACCGTAACCGTTAATTATAAAGTAAACGGCACTCCCAATAGCAAGACTATCAAATTAAAAGGTCTTCAATCTTATAAAAATGTGGAAAATACCGATGTTGTTACCGGTACTATCAGCAGTTGGGAAATTGGTAAGCGATATACCTATCGTTTGTATTATAGCTCGGCAACTGCCAACCGCGATAAAATCTACTTCTCACCCTCGACCGACGATTGGCAAGATGTAGATGTAATCATTGTAAACCTATAATCTTACATCTTTATTCTATTCATCGACCGCACAACGTGGTCGATGAATAGAACTTTTGAAACAACACACGCTCAAAATGAAACATTTTCTATACATACTTATAGCGGCAACATTGTGCCTGTCGGTGTCGTGTAACAACAACATAGACTTCGACGAAGTGCCCTATGATAGCGAGCTTGCCATTACATGGAATGTGGTGTCGCCCTCTGTGGAGATGCCCAAGTATGTGTCGCGAGCCATGATAGAAAATGACAATCAGTTGCAACTTGCTTGTTCGGAAGGAGGCCGAGCAATAGGAGTGTGGTCGGCCCATGAAATAGATGGCGTTGTGACCCAAAATATATTGGGCAACGACAATGGCGATGTTGCGTTGATATATCAGGCGCAAACTTCATGGGACAACTATGCAGGATGGACCTATGGAGAGAATGCAGCCCTCTGGGAATTGGGCGCTGCATACACCTTCAATGCCTACTTTCCGATGAATGTGGTTTCGGAGATTGTCACATCCGACCTTTCTACCTTTGTATTGGAACATAACACCGAGATATATCAAGAGGATTTGATGGTGGCTTATAGCTACATAGATACCGACCTGCCTACCTTCAAGTTGGGAGTGCCTGTGACACTCAATATGTTGCACACCCTCTCGGCATTGAGATTTCAATTCTCATTTATCGACAGCGATGGCACAACCTACGACGATAGCGATGCGCTCACAGCCTTCTGGCTCGAAAACACCGCCTATGATGCCGGTATTGCAACAACAGGTATGCTCGCTTTCGGTACATACGACGATGAGGGAGTAATGGATGGAGAGCATATCCATTGGTACTACGAGGATTATCCCGAGCCTTCAACCTCATTGCAACCTCGACGCATATACCCATGGGAAGATGCCAATGGCATACCTTTTGCCTCCACTGCGACACAACGCACCATAGCATCGGCCTATACCACCGATGCCGACGGCATGCAGAAGTATGCCCACAATGACGGATATATTATGGTAATACCACAAGCCACCGATGGCTCTACCATGCTATGTTTCAGCCTGCAATCGACAGGCAATTTGGTACACCGCATACCCCTACCGGCAAATACTTTTGAAGCCGGCAAACGATACACCTATGATATACGTTTCGGCCGCACAGAGAGTACGGTATTACTTTCGATAGCCGAATGGAATGAACTGAAATCATCACAAGATATACCATTATAATCATACACCCAAGAAGAAAAAAAGATGAAACCGATTGCTGTAATAGGATTATTATTACTATTGCTTACGGGATGCGAACAATATGGTAATGAGGAGCTTGGCGATAGCGTTGAGCTCACATATAAAATTGCTACAACCTCATTGCCTACTCGCAGCAGTGTGAGCGAAAATCCTACTACACCATCGCAATGGTCTCAAGCCGAAAGAGCTGCAGACGGACGCTACATCTATGCTCTGTCGGTGTATATATTGAATGATAACAAGCAAATCGTTGCCACGCAAGAGAATATCCCTGTCGGCAATGAGGCTACCGAAGTTATCGTTACTTTTGACAAAAGCTACAACCTCAAACGCGGTATCTACACCATCATGGCTGTAGCCAATCATACTTCGCATACTATTGACAATACTACATACAACTCCGGATTGAATGGCGCTTGGCAATCGGCCGACTATCAATCGCTGATGAATAATGCGATAAATGCCCACTCTACTCACAATCTCAGTCCGCACAATGTGATGCAACCCTTGTCGATGATGCAAACCATAGAACTACATGCCGGAAACAATGTATTGTCGGGCGAGTTGGTGCGCACATTTGCACGCCTCAGGATTGAGGTTAAAAACAATAGTGGAACATTGCCTCTGAATATAGATGCACTCACGTTCAGCAATAATTTTACCCAGAAACAGGCCTATGTCTTTGATGATGGCAGCGACCGTAAATATTTTGGTACAACAGGCGCGCCACTATCTACCTCCCAGCTTGCCATTCAGCCTTTTACCAACGATGCAAAGAGCATCGAAGCCCTCACATCGGCGGTGGTATTTGACAGCTATCTGCTCGAAAGCAAGTTGCAAGAAAACGATTACTACAAATATACACTCAACCTCAGTTACGAAGGAACAACACCCACATACTCATTTGAGCCTGTTTGGACAGCTATCAATAATGTCAATAACATGAATGTGGGCGATGAAAGTTATTTCTTACTATACAACAGCAATCGCAAACGTTACCTCAGTGCAGAAACAGACAAAGTAGAAACAGCCACATTGAGCACATCGAGCGCTACCGTGGCAACCGACCATGTGTGGCAACTTGTACCCACCGGCAGCAATAACATATACTATATACTCAACGTGGAGAGTGGCTTGTATATGCAAAATCCCACAAACTCAGCCATCTCTTTAGGCGCAACTCCTGTGCCTTTTACATTTGCCACCAAGACATCGGGTAAGAGCACCTACATTACGATAAGAGGCAATAACAACAGCTATGCCTATGTGGGCAATAGCAATGCCTCGTATGCAGTAACGGGATATTCATCCAATAGCAACTCCGGTGTTTACTTTACGCTATACAAGGTAAATAAGGATATTACTTCGACCGGAAGTAATTATATATCCTACGATACACCCATCATACTCACCACCATCGACCCCGTTACACAACAATCGTCGCCTACACGAGCCATAAAACGCAATGACTTTATCAACGTGTTGGTAACCGTGAGCTACAATGCCACTGCCGGTAAGATCGACTTTCATGTCGAGGATTGGACACAGAAGGGTGGAAGTGTTGAATTTGACTAAAAATATATGCTATGAATAGATTTATACATCATATATTACTTATTGCATCGTTGCTCTTCATTTCGTGCATAGATGAAGACTTTGTACCCGAAGGCTCTTTGGGTGAAGGCGAGGTGTGCGCAAGACTTGAATTTGGTCACAAGAATTACGAAGAGATAGAGGTATCGACCCGCGCAACATTGAGCGAAATAGCCGAGTCGCGTGTAGAAAACCTCTTTGTCTATATCTTTGACAATACCGGCAAGCGTGTATATTCTCACTACTACGATTATAGCAATCGCGTGGAAACACTTCCCACAAAAGTGGGCAACTATTGGACTGTATCCAACCGTACATCATCAAACAATAACGATACGCACGGCGAGGTGCTCATAAAGACCACGGTACTATCAGGAGGCAGTATCTATATGATAGCCAACCTCAATGCCGACCAACTCAATATTTCGTCAGACCAGCTCAATTTGGTTGAAAACTTAAGTGACCTTCAAGAGCTTACCATAACACTCAACCAAGAGATAACATCGCGTACCGGTTGCTTCCTGATGACAGGCAGTGTGAGCAATGTAAATATCAATGACAAAGGCGAAATAAGAAAAAACAACGCATTGGTAAACGTGCCCCTTGTGCGATTGGATGCCAAAGTGAGTGTAAAAGTGGTAGTGGGTACAGCCGGTCACGCCAATCAGAAAATGAAAGACTTCGTGCCCGAATCGTGGCGCGTCATGCGACTGCCCAAAGCAACCCGATTGCTCGCAAGTGATGTGGATGCCCATGAGTTGGGCTACTTTGACAGTGAGGAACAAAACTTTGAAATGGTAACTGCCACCGAGAAAGAATTTTCGTTCTATATGCTCGAAAATAAGAAAAATACCCAAGGACTCACTACATATACTCAACGCGAAGAACGCCACAAAAAGAGCAACGGCAGCTATGACTTGTCAAAGGGAATGTGGAAGAATGTATCGGATGACGCAACCTACTTGGAGATAAAAGGTAAAGTGCAGATGGAGGTAGATACCGATGATAGTGGTGCTCGACAATACCTCGAAGCCGATGTGACCTATTTTGTGCATCTGGGCAACTTTGGCGACAGCAAGGGTGGGGGCAACTACAATGATTTTACCGTTGAGCGTAATACCCACTACAATTACACCATCACTATCAAAGGTGTACATAATATAGAAGTAGAGGTTGAAAGCGACGTAGAAAACCAACCCGGAGCCATAGGCGATGTATATAAGTCGAATGAAGAAGTATATACCTATGATGCCCACTACGGACAGCGGGTATATCGTGTAGATGCCGAGTCGATACTCGCCGATGCTGTAACGTGGTATGTCAAGACTCCTTTTAGCGAGGGTATGCCCGGTGTTGAGAGTGGCACACAGATACCCAACCTCGACTATAAATGGGTGTGGTTTATGCCCAATGTCATAGAAGCAAACGGACGCTATTCGACCAAAAATCAATGGTATCCCGGCGATAAGTATCGTGCGGTCAATTACGATGGCAACGATAAGCTGATGGACTTGGTAGAATTTGTGGAATATCTCAAGCAAGAAAAAAAGAAGTATGATGAGGCTTCCGATAGTGCTAAAGCAACTGCAAGTGCTTTCCGTGCCGATGCCGAGGGGGTGTTTTGCATTTATGTAACGGTATTTGTTGATGAGTATTACTACGAAACACATCCCCTCAATGCAAATGTGCAGACGCAAGACTTGTGGAAACAATTTGTCAATAAGCCCAACCGTCTGCTACACATCTTGTGTGACAAAAAGATTAGCAAAGATGGTGACAGCTCTATCACCAATGGCGTGGTAACTGTGCGACAACGCTCTATACAGACACCTTACAACATAAGCAACCCCGAACTTACGACAGCGTGGGGCTGCGAGTCGCAAGATGAATTTTTGACAAGTCAGCTCTATTTTTACAGCACTGCCGAGAGCATGACTTCTACCGATAATGGCTCATATAATCTTGGGCGCATAGGACAAACATCGGAAGTAAACGGTCTATACAATACGGTGCGTATTTGGGGCATCACCCTCGGAAGCACTCGTTGGGATAACTTCCTTGACTATGAGCGTGAAAACGACTATACCGTCACACTCAACGGGAATAGCATCACAACGCATTTTGTTAAAGACAACTACGTAAATATGCGTTATTCTACTCTCATGCGCAATAGAGATAACAATGGCAATGGTGTCATTGATGCCGATGAGTTGCGCTGGTATGTTGCATCGTTAAATCAGCTATACGACTTATATATAGGACAGTTGGGACTTAACAGCGAAGCGGCACTATATACCGTAGAGATGTCGATGCAACCCAATGAAACATTCACATCAGGGCCTTATGTCGGCGCTTATAAGTGGCGCAACCACGTATTGTGCAGCACATGGAGCGAAGGTGTCACCGCCAATGCGCAACCACAAGTATTGTGGAGCGAAGAGGGATTGTCGATAGGTGGATACTTTGATCGCTATGGCAAGTATGCTCCCATGTCGATACGCACTGTGCGCAACTTGGGTATTACCTCACCGGCCTACGACCGTGAAGGTGAGCTTGGAGTAGGCTACCCTGTTCCTTTGGTGCAAGTGAGTGACAACGGCAATGGTGGTTACATATTCAATCTCAAGAATGTAAACGAAAAATCGTTGCGTTACTACACCTCGCGCGAGCTTGAGATAGGTAACGAAAACTTTGAAACAAGTCGTGTCTATTATGGCTTTGAAACAGGCCCTACCGTTACCCGCACGCAAATCAATGACATGAACAACCGTGGCAATTACATCTCGCTGAAAGAGGATCTTGAAGCCGGTCGTGAAACGGGTTGTGACAACCAGAATGGCTACCGTGTACCCAATGTGCGCGAGGGCGCACTCATGGCTCTCTATTGTAGCAGCGCATGGTGGAACGGCCAAAACACAATGGTGAGCACATGGTACTCAAATGGTGACGTTGAAGTGGGAGGTACAGGCAACGATGCCAGCTTCTACAGTTGGCAATTTGGTTACAAGTATGCTTCTATCGGTGGTGGCGGTGTCAATACCATTCGCTCGGTGCGCGACTGGAAAGAGTAATCATTCATGCAGAATAATCTATATATCACACACGATAGATACTCTCAAGTCGCTGTGTCATAAAGTATTGGAATACTCCGCGCAACATCATGTATGAGGTGAATGCAAGCCATAGGGCATTATTGCCTATAACGGGTTGCAAGCCATAGAATAGCGCAAAGAAGGCTACCGTAGAGAGCAACATGGCATCGCGCATAACGCGTGTTTGTGTAGCACCTATCATCACACCGTCGAGCAAGAAAGGAACTGAACAAGCCAAAGGTATGGCAATAACCCATCCGATATAGCTGCCAGCCAATTCTATCAGCGACGAGGCGTTGGGTTGATTGGAATCGACAAAAATACCCAACAATTCGCGCCACCAACCCAAGTAGGCACTTACAAATACGAGAGCAATGCCTATACTCCATCCTATACATAGACGCACACAACGACGCAATGATGCAGCGTCGCGAGCTCCCGTAAATCGGCCTGTGAGAGCCTCGGCTGCAAAAGCAAATCCATCACTCATATAAGAGAACAAGGTGAAGAGTTGCAATAACAGGGTATTGACGGCAAGTATCTCCTCGTTCATGCGAGCCGAGATGCCGGTAAAGAATGTATATACGATAACGATGCAGAATGTACGTATCATAATATCGCCGTTGACGGCAAAGAATCGGGCAAAAGCACTTCGGTCGAAAACCTCTTTGCGGTTGACTGGAACAAATGTGTGACGGAACTTGACGAGCAACAATATTGTGGCTAATACCACACCGCACCATTGCGCCACGACCGATGCCTGTGCAACACCTACAATGCCCATATCGAGACCGAAAGCAAAGGCAAAACTACATATTATATGAATGATATTGACCGTAACGGCCACTATCATAGGTATAATGGCATTTTGCATACCTGTAAACCAACCATTGAGAGCAAAAAGCAATATTCCTGCCGGTACAGCCCAAATGCGGGTATAGAAATAGTCGGCAACCAACTCGTTGCCATTCATAGCCCATAGTGATAATTGGCCAATAGGATATTGTAGGGCCAATACTGCGACACCCAGAAGCAATGCAATGACAAGTGCACGCAACAGCATACGGGTACATTCGGCAAAGTTGTTTGCTCCATAGGCTTGTGCCGTGAGTCCGCTTGTACCCATACGCACAAAGGCACTGTTCCAATAGATAAAGTTGAAGATAGAAACACCTATTGCCAGCGCACCGATAGTGGCCGCCGAGTGTTCGCTATTGTAGTGTCCGGCAATAGCTGTGCTCACAATACCCATGAGCGGAACGGTAATGTTCGATATGATATTGGGTATAGCCAGACGTATAATTTCACGATTCATTTTCATGGCGCAAAGGTACGGCTTTTTGCTCAAACTGCCATGCAATAAAAACAGAAAGCGGTGTGCTCACGTATATGAAACACACCGCCATAGAGGTTATTAATGAAATAAGATTATGTATTCATACCACCGCAACAGTGGATAACTTGACCGGTAACATAAGAAGAGAGGTCCGAAGCCAAGAACGTAGCAACATTGGCCACATCCTCGGGTGTACCGCCACGACGCAAGGGGATGAGTTTAGCCCAAGCATCACGCACCTCTTCGGTAAGCTGTGCAGTCATATCGGTGATGATAAAGCCCGGAGCGATAGCATTGGCGCGGATACCGCGAGAACCCAACTCCTTGGCAATAGACTTGGCAAGACCTATCATACCGGCTTTTGAGGCCGAGTAGTTGGCTTGGCCGGCATTACCCGACACACCTACAACCGATGCCATGTTGATGATGCTACCGCCTTTTTGACGCATCATTATGGGAGTAACAGCGTGAATAAAGTTGAACGCCGATTTGAGGTTTACGTTAATAACCATATCCCATTGTTTCTCATCCATGCGCATCATCAAGCCATCGCGAGTGATACCGGCATTGTTTACGAGAACATCTATTCGACCGAAGTCTTTCATAATCTTAGCGATAACATTGTGTGTGTCGTCATAATTGGCTGCATTAGAAGCATAACCCTTGGCGCGTACACCATAGGCGGCTATTTCGGCCTCGGTAGCCTTGGCATTATCGTCAATAACGAGGTCGGTAAATGCGACATCGGCACCTTCCGATGCAAATTTCATGGCAATGGCTTTACCAATGCCACGTGCTGCACCTGTAATGACAGCAACTTTTCCTTCAAGTAGTTTCATATTTGTTAGTTTTACATCTTGTTGTGCTTATAATAAGCATTAATACATTATTATTTAATCATCATTTATCTCATGATGCCATACAGCATAAAGTCGGTAATGAGGCAACGCATGCGGTTGCGCTCAACGCCAACTTCGGCAAACGCATTCATGATATAAGGTACTTCAAGACCTTTGAATGCACAGTGTAGGATAGATGCTGTGGCGTGTGAGTTGTGTACAATGAATTTGCCTTTTGCTACGCCTTCGTCGAGAATCTTACGCAAGAGGTCTATTTCGCTTTTTAAGATCTTCTTACGGGCGTGTTCCACCTCGGCAATATCGCGAAAAAACTCGGCACGAAGCGAGCCGTTGCGATGTACAATCTCGCGGATACCTTCAAGACGTGCATCAATATACTCTTCGAGCTTCTCATTGGGTGGCAGGTCTTTTTTTACTACAGCCTCAAGTCGCTCATACAAACGATTCATCTCAGATGAAATTACAGCCCAGTATATGTCTTGCTTGTTATTGAAATATGTATATAGAGTGCGTCGGCCTCTTCCTGATGCCTTGGCAATGTCGTTCATTGTTGTGTTGGTGAGGCCTTTTGTTGCAAATAATTGCCGTGCCTCTTCAACTATTTGTTGGTAGGTTGTATCTGACATATTACTATCTGTTTTGCACACTTTGTTTAAATGCGTGCAAAATTACAAAATAAATTGCATAATGCAAGTATTTTTTGGACTAAAGTTTGTTGTCTATAATTATGTAGTTGAAAATCAATGTTATAAAATAAAGTGTTTATTATTTAACATTTTTTGTTAGAAAAAAACTTGCGGGATATAGCCAAAAGTCATACCTTTGCACTCGTAAAACATCGCGGAGTGGAGCAGTGGTAGCTCGTTGGGCTCATAACCCAAAGGTCGTTGGTTCGAATCCGGCCTCCGCAACTAAGACTGAAGGTAAATGGCTACAGCTGTTTGCCTTCTTTTTTTTATCACTATTTATTATTATAAAAAGTGATAATATACCAACAATAAGGTATGTCACAGAGTATCTGTTTTTACTTATATTTGCAAAAAAAAATATAACATATAGATATGACAAGTATAACAACATCAAGATATACAGCACAGATGCGCATGGCAGAGCTTATAGAGACCAACTATAATCTGCTGTTGCTTTTTCCTCGCTTTGGACTGGAATTGGGAGTGGGAGAAAATAGCATTGCCGAGCAATGTATGCGACAAGGTGTCTCACCCGACCTCTTCGTAATGATATGCAACATATACACGTTTGCCGACTATATGCCTACACCGGCCGAACTCGAACAACTCGATGTCGAGCAGTTGTTGGGTTACCTCTCGCGCTCACATAAGTATTATATAGAGTCTCGCATAAAACCCATCGAACAACAACTAAAGACCATTACGGGGCATTGTTCGCCGACACATAATGTCGTGTTGCAGCGTTTTTTCTCGGAATATGAGCAAGAAGTGATACACCATTTTACGTATGAAGAAGATACGGTATTTCCTTACATTCGTATGCTCATGGCATGCAACAAGATGCAGGCCGAGTATGATATAGATACGTTTAAGAACAATCATAGTAATATCGATGATAAATTGAGTGACTTGAAATATATCTTGGTAAAACACCTGCGAGGTATAGGCATAGCAGACCAAACAACCGAATTGCTATTTCAGATATACTCGCTCGAAGAGGACTTGAACAAGCATACATTTATCGAAGATGTGATATTGATACCATTGGTTCAACATCTTGAAAAGCGAATATATGAGCACCAATAAGCGCATTGTCATTATAGAGCCTTACGCCATGATAGCGCAAGGTCTTAGACTCATGATAGACGAAATAAAAGGGTATGAGGTGAGTGCTATCATTGCCGATGGTCACTACATAGAACGCATTGTGCCATTGCATCCCGATATTATCATCATCAACCCATCGTTAATAGATATCAAGAAAAAGGGCGAGTTGGAAGATATATCTCAACGAGTCCCCAACGCGATTATGGCTGCATTGGTCTATCAATATGTCGATCCCGAAGTGTTACGCTACTTCAAGACTACGATAGAAATATCGGACAGTCGCGAAAAGATTGCTGTAAAGTTGCGTCAGATGATTGAAACAAATGATCAACCAGCCGAGTCGAGCGAGTTGTCTGACAGAGAGAAAGAGATACTTGTTGCAGTAGCCAAGGGATTGACAAATAAAAGTATTGCAGAGCAATACCACCTATCTATACATACAGTTATAACACATCGTAAAAATTTGACACGCAAGACCGGCATTAAATCTGTGTCGGGCTTGACAGTGTATGCTATACTCAATAATCTTATTGATATAAAAGATGTTGAGTAGATTGTAAAAGTGTAAAAAATGCGATTATCAGAACTTCAAATAGGCAAGAAAGCTATTGTCGTAAAGGTACTCGGACGCGGTGCCTTTCGCAAGCGTATAATAGAAATGGGATTTGTGCGTGGACAAGAGGTAGTTGCCGAACTTAATGCCCCTCTACGCGACCCTATAAAATTCAAAATTATGGACTATGAAGTCTCATTGCGACGCAGTGAGGCTGCTCTTATAGAAGTTGTTACCGAAGAGGAAACTTCGTCTATTGTTTCTCCTGCATCACATGGTACCACAACCGAGGAGTTTAGTTATGTACGTGCTGCCGAGGTAAAAGGAAAAACTATCAATGTCGCCTTGGTGGGAAATCCCAATTGTGGTAAGACTTCGCTTTTCAACATCGCTTCGGGTGCCAATGAGCATGTGGGCAATTATAGCGGTGTCACTGTTGATGCAAAGGCAGGCCATTTCGATTATAAAGATTATCGTATCAATATATATGACCTTCCCGGTACATATTCGCTCTCAACATATACACCCGAGGAGCTGTATGTGCGACGCTATCTCAATACCGAGATGCCCGACGTGATAGTCAACGTCGTTGTTGCATCAAATTTGGAACGAAATCTATATCTCACCACCGAGCTTATCGACATGGACTATAGCATGGTTGTAGCCCTCAATATGTACGATGAGTTGCAAAAGAGTGGTGCCAAGCTCGACTATAAACTATTGGGCGATATGGTGGGAGTACCTATGGTCCCTACAATTTCACGCACGGGTAAAGGTATAGACGAATTATTTGATACCGTAATAGATGTATATGAACATCGCAACAAATCAGTACGCCATGTTCATGTCAATCATGGTCCGGCAATAGAGAGTGCCGTAAATGAGTTGAAACAAGAATTGCGTAACAACAAAACGACCTTGAAATATTCGCCTCGTTATCTGGCACTGAAGGTGCTTGAAAATGACAAAGAGGTGATGAATATGTTGTCGGATAGTAAAAACTTCGATAAGTTGAACACACTCAGTGCCAAACTCCGTACCCAAGTAGAGCAGACACTGCAAGAAGATATAGAACAAGCCGTAGCCAACGAAAAATATGGTTTTATATCGGGTGCACTGAAAGAGACATTTGAGGAAGGAAAAGAAGATATGCGCAATGTGACACGAGTAATAGACTCGCTTGTTACAAACAAGGTTGTGGGTATACCTATTTTTATCATACTCATGTTTCTCATGTTTGAAGCCACCTTTGTGTTGGGAGCATATCCGATGGAATGGATTGAAACAGGTGTGGCATTGTTATCATCATGGTTGCATGGCGTGATGTCGCCCGGACCACTCAAGGATTTGCTCATAGATGGTATAATAGGTGGAGTAGGAGGGGTGATTGTATTTCTCCCCAACATTCTCATCCTTTATCTTTTTATATCGCTCATGGAAGACTCGGGGTATATGGCTCGCGCCGCATTCATCATGGATAAGGCTATGCACAAGATAGGGTTGCATGGCAAGTCTTTTATACCATTGGTTATGGGTTTTGGATGCAATGTGCCTGCTATAATGGCTACACGCTCTATAGAGAGTCGTAGTAGTCGTCTCATCACCATATTGATAAATCCATTTATATCTTGCAGTGCCCGACTTCCGGTGTATATATTATTTATAGGAACATTCTTTGTAAAGCATGTAGGTTGGGCTTTTATGATATTGTATATGGCCGGTATTGCAGTGGCATTTATCACGGCCAAATTGTTGCGTCGTTTCTACTTTAAGGAAGACGAAACCCCCTTTGTAATGGAATTGCCTCCATATCGTATACCTACATTTAAGGCCACATGCCGTCATATGTGGAGCAAGGCCGAACAGTACCTACGCAAGATGGGAGGTATTATTCTTGTAGCGTCGGTTGTAGTGTGGGCTTTGAGTTACTATCCCAAAGCTGATGTACAAGGTGAATTGACTCCTCAACAAGAAGCCGAACAGCAAGCCAATTCTTACATGGGACATATAGGTCGTGCAATATCGCCTGTACTTGAGCCTCTGGGTTTTAATTGGAAAATAACCGTAGCACTTATATCCGGAACAGCTGCCAAGGAACTTATTGTTAGTACATTGGGAGTATTATATGCCGGTGGTGAAGACGAACCAGAAAAGTTATCGGCCAAACTTACTCAGCCCGACCCTGTCACAGGTGAGGCCGACTTTACGCCATTAATAGCAGCAACATTCTTGGTTTTTGTATCGCTATATGTACCATGTATAGCGTCTATAACAGCCGTAGCAAAAGAGGCCGGTAGCTGGAAATGGGGTGCGTTCTCGGTGCTATATAACACGTTTGTTGCTTGGTCGTGTGCATTCTTGGTTTATCAGATTGGTTCATTGTTTATGTAGATTATGACAATAGTTGTACAAGAAATTATAGTATTCCTTATACTTGTAGCATCGGTGGCATGGATTATAAGGCATATCGTACGACGTAGAAAGTCGATATCGTCTTGTAATTGTGACGGTTGCCCATTTGCTCACTGTACAACGAGAAAAAATATCAATGGCAAGTGTAAAAAAATCGACAAAAAGGTTGCACAATCCGACAAATAACATTACCTTTGCATCGCAAAAGCACTAAGGGTGCCTTGTCCGAGTGGCTAGGAGCCGGTCTGCAAAACCGTTTACGGCGGTTCGAATCCGCCAGGCACCTCAAAAAAAGGTCTTGAATTTATTCAAGACCTTTTTTTTATACTATCGCAACTTTTATTACACCATCCAACTTGTTCTCAAAAATATGGTAGGCATCCTCTATCTCGCACAACGGGTATCGATGTGTGATGAGTGGGGTAGTGTCAATCTTTCCGGCTTCAATAAGGCGAAGTCCTTCTTCACAATCGCAACCATCTACACCTCCGGTCTTGAATGTTAGGTTCTTGCCGTACATGTCGGGTAGGGGGAGTATCTGTGGTTGGTCGTAAAGGGCTACTACCGTTACAATTGCATTGGGGCGGGCGCACTCCCATGCGAGGCGGAAGGTGTCGTCGCTACCGGCCACTTCGAGTACGCGGTCGGCTCCACCGTGTTCGCTGTTTTTTAGTACAAATTCTTTACATTCTTCGGGAGTGGTGAGCAATACATCGGGGTAGTGTGTCTGCACGAAGCGACGTCTTTCCTGTGACTTCTCACATATAATGATACGTTTGGGTTGTTTCAACATTACACATAATAGGGTGCAGATGCCCGTAGGTCCTGCTCCTATTATCAGTACGGTGTCCTCTTCGGTAATCTCTGATATGCGAGCCGCCCAAAATCCTGTGGCCAAGACATCGCCTACAAACAAAGCCTGTTCGTCGGTCACACTGTCGGGAATACGGTTGAGGCCTTGATTGGCAAGCGGTACACGCACATATTCGGTCTGTCCACCGTCAATTCGGCATCCCAACGCCCACCCACCATTCGGATCGGTGCAGTTGTTAACATAACCATTCTTGCAGAAGAAACACTCTCCGCAGAAGGTCTCTACATTCACCGTCACACGGTCGCCCGGCTTTACATTAGTAACTTCCGCTCCAATTTCTTCTACTACACCCACCATTTCGTGCCCAACGGTAATGCCCGGTACTGCACGAGGTACGCTGCCGTGCTTGATGTGCAGGTCGCTGGTGCAAATGCTACTCATTGTCACCCGAATAATCGCGTCGGTAGGTTCAATCAACACAGGTCTTGGCTTTTCGACCAAGGCGAACTTGCCTTTATCGATATATGTGTATGCTAACATAATTCAGCGTTGTTTTTTGTTTTCGCAAGTGCTATAATTCATTAATAACTCGTTGAAGTTGTTCTAAGAAATTAGCACCATGCCCGCCGTCCATCTGAACATGGTGAAATTGGAATGAAATGGGTAGTGTTGTCTTTATCCAATTGCGACAATATTTTCCCCACATTACCATAGGATTGCAAAACTTGTCGGTGTATTGATTGACAATACTATCGAGTTGTGTTTGTATCATTGCAGATGTACCTATAATCATGCTGTTGTCTATAAATGAACTTTTACACTCATTCGCAACTTGAATGGTCAATCTGTTATACTCATTGGCAAACTCTTGGAGGTCGTTGCTGAATGTGATGTCGCATGAATTTATACCTCCTTTGTTGTTGTTTACAATTACATTTATTGCAATGCTATCGTATTTGAAGAGTTTGTCTTTTTCGGGTAGAATATAGAACTCTTTTATACCGCTTGCAGCCTTTCCTATACACCAGCATAGCAGGGCGTTAAATTTTACACCGTTACGTTTGCTTGCTTTGAGCAGTCTGGTGACGTTGAATGTTTTGGTTAACGTCACCATGGGCATGGGTGATGTCATCCAAAGCTCATAGGCTTCAGCACGTGTGGTTTCTTGGGGAGCTATTTCTGTCTTCATATTATCTTTACGGTTATTCTTTGTTCAACATCCTATCACCTCTCCGAGTCATGGCAATATGAGCCTTGTGTGGGGGTATCAATGCACACTCTTCAATCCTACGATAGAGGCAATAAGAGTGAAGATAAAAAACAATCTCCAGAATGATACAGGCTCTTTAAAGAACAATATACCTATAATTACAGTTCCTACAGCACCAATACCGGTCCATACAGGGTAGGCTGTTCCCAAAGGTATTGTTTTAGAAGCTTTTGTTAATAGAAACATACTTAATGTACAAATCAACGCAAATGCCAAGTACCATAAAGCGGCTTTGTAACCCGTAGCAAGATTGCCTTTGCCAAGGCAGAATGCAAAGCCTGTTTCGCACAGCCCTGCCATAATTAATATTATCCAATTCATAACAATCGATTTACCTAACCGAGGGCTGCAGAAAATTCCGGCGTCTCCTTCCGAGGATGTTCAAAGATAGTGAAAGGTGAGCGAAAATACAAATCAAATTTATTTGAATTTGTTTTTTCCGAACCGCATCTTGTCTTCTGAAAAGATACAAACAAACGAGCGAGAAACAAGATGTTTACTTCAATTTTTTTACAGCGAGTGCATTTTATCCTTGTGGTGAGCCTCAAAGATATATACATTGCTCGTGTTGCAGCATCTTGTAGCAAATCGATTAGATAATATCGCCCCCAAAACTATCCTATATCACCTCTTCATACATCAGATAGTGACACTCTTGCATACCGAGTTTCTGATATACCCTTTGAGCACTGTAATTGCTTTTATCTACGTATAGTCGCACTTGCGATACATTTTCCGATTGTGCCATACCTTTTACATGTGAATACATTGTTCGATATATACCTTGCTCTCTATATTGGGGCATAACATATACACTTTGTACCCACCAGTACCAGCAGTTGTTCCAGTCGCTCCACTCTCGTGTAAGCAGGAGACTGCCTACAGCAATGCCATCAACTCTTGCCACAAGATATGTTCCTTTGTTGGCATCACTCATTACAGCCGAAACACCTCGTACAATCTGCTCCTGATTCAATTTATAGCCCTCCGATTCCATAGCCATATTTATCTGAAATTGTGCTATAGTCTCAATATCGGCTGTTGTTCCTATTGTTATTTCTATCTTATTTTTCATCTTATATTTGCCATGTGATATATATATTGCAAATTTAACAATAATGGCTAATAGATATCGATATCTTACCGGGAATTTTATGTAAATGATGGTGTATAGCTACATGCTTATGGTAGATTTTTTATAATTATGTGGCAATTTTATTTGGATAGATATTGTGCTCGAATTGTTGCTTTTTGAACAAATAATGGTAAAAAACATTCTATTTTGCTTTGATAATTGAAATAATAGTGCTAAATTTGCTATCGATATAAAACAACATGTGTTGCTTTATGATAGAAAAAAGTATTAATCGTATAGAAAAGAAAAATATGGAAACAAAAGAAAAAGTATTGGCAACAATGAAAGCAGCAGGAGAACCTCTCAATGCCGGCAAAATAGCTGAACTCAGCGGACTTGATCGTAAAGATGTAGATAAAGCTATGAAGCAACTCAAAGACGAAGGTGCAATAACATCGCCGGTTCGTTGCAAATGGGAGCCTGCTAAGTGACGTATATAAATTATGTTATCGATAGCAGTAGACTTTTGTGTTGAGAGTCTACTGCTTTTTTATATCATTTGTATCGGCTGTTTCCTTAATTTGTATTATTTATCAACAAGTTGCAAGTAGTGTGTGTTGCGCCCAATTTTATTGAGTACATAACTATTTGTAAAACACTTCTTTAAATGTTTGGTCCGTATCTATTGGATACAGTCGGTTTTGCCTGAATGACTGAGGGTAGAATGTCTCTACAAATGGTGTATTAATGATTATACCCTTGCAGGATGGGTTGCAAAATGGGAGGAATGTCAAAGGTGTGACTTTTGATTTGTTCCAAACAATCTTTCCCCGATACACTCAGCGACAAGTACATCTGACGCTTATCCTGTTTGCCTAATTTACGGATGACGTGATTCTTGGCTTCCAAAGAGCCGATTACTTTGGAGGTGTGAGAAGGGCGCAGACCAGTTCTTTCGGAAATGACCGATGCTGTGACACATTCATCTGCTATAGCACATAAGGCCATGGCTTCGTTCAATGTTACGCCGTGGCTTTCCATCAGTTGAGTCTCAAAGTCTGAGAGAGCTTTCATAAGCTCTCTCATGACACATATACAGGTTATCTTTTCCATATTCTCAGATAAACAGATTTACATTGGCCTGATCGGCTCTCTCCATATAGGTGGCAACTCCACCAATGGTTACTTCGTCTAACAATTCCTCGCGTTTCACACCCATTACATCCATTGACATTTGGCATGCGATGAATTCCACTCCGTTATCGATGGCTTGTTGGCGAAGGTTCTCTAATGAATCTACACCTCTTTTCTTCATCAGGAAGCGCATCATTTTGGCTCCTATGCCCATCATATTCATCTGTGATAGTGTAAGTTGGGTGGAATCGGAGGGGAGCATCCAACCGAACATTCTGCCCCATATATCTTTCTTTATGCGCGGTTTATTGGTTTTCTTGATAGCGTTCAATCCCCAGAATGTAAAGAAGATGGAAACTTTCTTGCCGGTGGCGGCTGCTCCGTTTGCAAGTACAAAGGTAGCTAAAGTTTTGTCAAGATCGTCACTGAAGAGGATTAATGTCTTACCTTTTTCTTCGGGTGTTGAATGGCTGGCTTGAGAAGGTATACAAGGAAGTGCTTTTTCAATGATGACGTAATACATACCGCCCTTTGAATGTTTCTCGATGAATAGATTACCGGTAGTCTTGCACCAAGATTCGGCATCGCGAGGAAAACCGGCATCGGTGGCTCGTACCTCCAAACGTTGGCCGGGTTGAAGTGTTTCCATGCTTTTCTTCAGTTTCAGTATTGGCCCCGGGCATTGAATACCGCACGCATCTACTTGTACTACTTGGGTTGACGTCGTGGAAGATAAGCCGGTAGAGGCAGCGTTTGGAGAATCATTGTTTGGGGGTAACACGGGTTTTGTTACAGATTCATAGAGTTTTAATCCTCCAATGAGGTTACGCACATCAGTATAACCGTGTTCTTTCAAAATGTTCGACGCAAGGTATCCTCGCAGTCCCACTCCGCAGAACAGGTACACGGGGCGGTCGGTCGGGATATCACCCATTCGGCTTCTCAGCTCGTCTAACGGGATGTTAATAGCTCCGGGAAGGCTGCCTAATGATGCTTCATCTGCTGTGCGCACGTCAATCAAAGATACTTTGGTTGTGTCGGCTTGTTGCAATTCTCGCCAATAGAGTGGGGTCATTTTTCCGCTAAGGATATTGCCGGCTACATAACCGCTGATGGCAACAGGGTCTTTTGCAGAGGAGAAGGGTGGGGCGTAGGCATGCTCTAACCGGGTGAGATGCCATATATTGTTACCATTCTTTATGGCAAAGGCATATTGATCTATACGCTTGTCTACTCCGTCGTAACCTACAATTTGTGCTCCAAGTAATTTACCATCTTTAGGTGAAAATGTAATCTTGATGGTCATCTGTAAAGCTCCCGGATAGTATCCGGCATGTGAGCCTGAATGGATGGTTGCCGAGAGGTAAGGAATGTTCATCTGCTTAAGTCGCTTGGCCGGCAATCCTGTAGTGGCAACGGTAATGTCAAACACTTTTGCTATAGAGGTGCCTATAGAGCCTTCGTAGGCCTGAGTGTTACCAAAGACCATATTGTCGGCCACAATACGCGCCTGACGATTGGCCGGTCCGGCTAAGAAGTTTAACCATGGCTTGCCGGTGAGGGGATGATCAAACTCAATGGCATCGCCTACGGCATATACATATTCGTCAGAGGTCTGTAGGTATTTGTTGACATAGATACCACGCATCTCACCCAATTTCAAGCCGGCTTCTTGAGCCAATCTTGTTTCGGCTCGTACACCGATTGAGAGCAAGACTATATCGGCTTCCAATTGGATGCCCGAGTTGAATTTAATCGTAAGTTGATTGTGTTGACGGGTGAATGATTCGACCGTCTGTTCCAGATAGAGCTGAACTCCTTTTTCTTGCAGATGTTGGTGAACAAACGATGCCATAGAATAATCAATGGGACTCATAACTTGGTTGGCCATCTCAACCACGGTTACCTTGGCACCGGCATGATGTAGATTTTCGGCCATTTCCAATCCGATAAATCCCCCGCCTACAATCACGGCATGCTTCACCGGATGTTGTTGCATATATTGTTTGATACGGTCGGTATCGGCCACATTGCGCAATGTGAATATTCCTTCGCTATCAATGCCCGGCAGGGGTGGGCGAACAGGAGAAGCTCCCGGAGAAAGCAACAGTTTGTCGTAAGACTCGGTATATTCGCGTCCCTCTCTTGTGCGCACTTGTACGGTTTTCTTTTCAACATCAATACCTATTACTTCGCTATTGGTGCGCACATCAATGGCAAATCGTTGCCCGAAAGACTCGGGTGTTTGTACAAACAGTCTCTCGCGCTCTTCAATTACACCTCCGATGTAGTAGGGGAGACCGCAATTGGCATAGGATATGTGTGCTCCTTTTTCAAATAAAATTATTTCTGCATGTTCTGTATTTCTTCTAATGCGTGCCGCAGCAGTTGCTCCTCCGGCTACTCCTCCTACAATAAGGTACTTATGACGTAAATTTGCCTTCATTTTTTGATGTCTGTTTAAATTGTTTTTTTATTCAAATTTGATTTCCATTGGAAATTGTTGCAAATATAAAATATATTTTCCAACAAACAAATTTTCCATTGGAAAATGTTTGTTTTTTTAATGGTTTTAACAAGCTGTATATAGATTCAGCTATACGCTGTGCTACTTCTTCAGACAATTGAGTATATAAACAGCAAGTGGCGACTGTACACAGGAGGTAGTCGCCACTCGTATGATTGTATAAATATAGCTGAGAGTGTATTCTTGGTCGATTGGGCTATTTGAACTCAGACATCCACTTGACGATTATTTCTATTGCGTCAGGAGCAAAAGTCTCTTCTATGGTTCGATATTCAGTAACTTGTCCTGTTGTACAATGTTGAAACAGGTGATTTACACCATCAATTGTTTCAATAGAGTTTTTTGAATTAACAGGAAGGCCATTACGTATCGCGTTAAGATTGCTTTCATGATATACTTGATTGTCTTTTGAGCCATTCAAGGCAAGCACGGGGCACGTTACATTACCAAGAATAGAACGGGCATCCAGAGACAGGAAGTGAATCATATACGGTGTTTGTATCTGAGCCACCACAGCCCAATAGTTCTGCATCAAGGATTCAGGGATATCATAGTCATCCGGATTAGGCATTTTGCCTCCGTTTACTCTCACGTCAAAAGCTGTTTCAAGCAACTTACAATATGAATCTACTTGCTCATCGGCAAATCCTATTCCTTTAAGAGCTATTCTGTTCTGCCACAAAAGTGTCTCGGCTCCGCTAATTGCCATTCCTGCAAGACTGACAATGAAATCGGCCTTGTTTTCGGCGGCAATCATCATAGCGATAGTTCCACCTTCACTATGACCAAGTACTCCGACTTTGTCAAATCTTTCTCTTAACAATTTGAGGCCGGCCAAAGCATCTGATTTAAAATCTTCGGTGGTCCACTCCATTGGTGTGGCAGAAGAATCGCCGAAACCTCGGTCATCGTACCGCAAAGTTGCAACACCTGCACGAGCAAGAGCATCTGCAATGACAGCAAACGGCTTGTGGTCGAAAAGTTCTTCATCACGATTCTGTTGTCCGCTACCGGTAACCATCAATAGAACCGGAGTCTTTTGCGAATATCCTGCTGGCAAAGTGAGTGTACCGTTTAATATATAGTCGCCATTGGTAAAAGAAACCTCTTCCGTTGCATAAGGGAATGGTGCTGCAGGGGTCTGCGGACGATTGGGCTTATCCTCACCAGGAACGAGTGTTAAAGGTAGCGATACATACATCTGTGTGAAAGTGCCTTCAATTTTATTATCTTGCCATAGCCCCTCATAATTTATAGCAAGTGAAGGAACTTTTATAACAATCTTTCCGGCCATATCTCTCTCTACCTGTGCCGGTATTCCCTTTACACCTTGGTCTGGCGAGTCCATAGTAGGTTGGTCGCCATCAAGATTAAAGACCAACGACAATTTCGTTCCTTGTATATCCAATTTGCCGGACCATGTGCCGGTTTGAGCATGGGCACTTGCTATTGCATACAGCAATATAATGGTAATAATCAGTATTCTCTTTGTCATAGAGCAAGGCATTTTATGTACATATTATAATTAATTTATTTGCAAATATAGTGTAATTTTTACAAAAGCTATAAGCAAAACTTGCCAAAGTTATATTCTTCCATACATTATAACCGTATAGTCATAGGTAAGGTGTTAGAACAGGCGAGTGAAGAAGAATACAAATTCGTTTTCTTTTTGTGCCGATGTGCAGCCTATATTGCGCCGAAAGTTCAATATAGGAGATACTCCTTATCCTGCACAATTTTATAGTATATCCTATCTTTTATAGGGAAGAGTTGCTAAGATAAGATTCCAAGAGTTTTTTCCACTCAAATCTCAATATAATATTCCCGAAAAGAGTATTTTTGCAATAAGACACACGCTGTAACATTTATCTGCCACCAATAAAATAAAAAGTTTCATAGATATGGATAATACAACGATTGACAAGATACATCTTTGCCTAAACGAAATATCAGCATGCAAACAACTACTTGATTCTCATAGAGTAGATGATGTATGTGGACGTTTGCTAAGTATCTATATTATGATACGTGCCGACGACATTATAAAAATGTGGAGTCACTCGCTTCCAAAAGGAGAAATTGATAGAAAATTATCGGATGAGGTCAAAAACAAATACAACTGCAAGTTTAGGCTTGTCAGAGATAAATTGGGAGCTCATTATCAAACAGTGGCAAGAGACAAGACTATTGACATTTTTGAGAACTCAAGAATATTCAGAAGCTTTGATTACAACTCTATTTCAGAATTTGTCGATGAATTATTTATTGCAGAAAGTCTCATCGAAGAAACAGAGACCGAATATATAGGATTTGAGATTATTGATGAT
>JAFXAB010000011.1 GCA_017522135.1 Bacteroidaceae bacterium | reverse complement strand
GTAAACTTAGTTTTTCTTCGCTCACCTTTCACTATCTTTGGATAAGATAGGATGCGGTTCGGAATAAAAACTTAAGTAAACTTAGTTTTTCTTCGCTCACCTTTCACTATCTTTGCCCTTTGAGAATAAACAACAAAAATAAATAAGATAAATATGACTAAACTTAGTGTAAATGTCAATAAAATAGCCACATTGCGCAATGCACGGGGAGGTGATGTACCCAATGTCTTGAAGGTGGCTTTGGATTGCGAAACATTCGGTGCAGATGGTATCACTGTGCATCCTCGCCCCGATGAACGCCACATACGATATGCCGATGTGTATGAGTTGCGACCTGCTTTGCGTACCGAATTTAATATTGAAGGTAATCCTACCGAGCAGTTTATTGACTTGGTACTCAAGGCAAAGCCTGCACAAGTGACGCTCGTTCCTGATGCTCCCGATGCCATAACGTCTAATGCCGGATGGGACACTCGCACGCATTTCGACTTCTTGGTGAAAGTGATAGATATGTTTAAGACTGCAGGTATCCGCACTTCTATCTTTGTGGGAACAGACCTTGACTTGATAACATTGGCTGCCAAGACCGGAACCGATCGTGTTGAGTTATATACCGAGCCGTATGCTGCACAATATCCGCAAGATCCGGCAGCAGCCGTAGCCCCCTTTGCCGAGGCTGCCAAGCATGCACATAAATTGGGCTTGGGTGTGAATGCCGGTCACGATTTGAGTCTCGAGAACTTGAAGTATTTTCATGAGAATGTTCCCTATCTTAGCGAGGTTTCTATAGGTCATGCACTTATAGCCGACGCACTTTACTTGGGATTGGAAAAAACCATTGCACGTTACAAAGAGTGCCTTAAATAAAAGACAGATATGACAAATAATATGCTTACACTCCTGATGCAGTTGCCGATTGATACGCTTGATGCTGTCAATGCAGTAAGTACCGATGTTACCGCACAAGTACCCGAGGAGTTGAATATATGGTCGCTCATGCTCAAGGGCGGATTTTTCATGATACCGTTGTTGCTACTTTCGGTGCTATCGATATACATCTTTGTAGAGCGATTGCTGGTAGTGCGCAAGGCCGGAAAAGAGGATAAGACCTTTATGGATCGTATCAAAGATTATATCCATGACGGAGAGATAGATGCAGCCTTAAAATTGTGTAAAAAGACCGATACACCGGCTGCACGACTTATAGCCAAGGGTATATCGAGACTGGGCCGTCCTATGAATGATGTACTGGTGGCTATAGAAAATGCAGGAAACATAGAGATAGCACAGCTCGAGAAGGGTTTCCCTTGGTTGGCTACCACTGCTGCGGGTGCCCCTATGATAGGTTTTTTGGGTACGGTTACAGGTATGGTTAATGCATTCTACAATATGGCTTCGGCCGGCAATAATGCCGATATTACTACGTTGTCGAGCGGTATATATGAGGCTCTTGTCACTACGATTGCCGGACTTGTAGTGGGCGTTATTGCTCTCTTTGCCTACAACTACTTGGTTGCGCGTGTTGATGGTGTGATGAATCAGTTGGAAACAAAGACAATGGAATTTATGGACTTGTTAAACGAACCTGCCGAGTAGGCTTATATACTTATGGCTATCAAGAGAAGACATCGCATCAATCCCAACTTTAGTATGGCGTCGATGACCGACGTGATATTTCTGTTGCTCATATTCTTTATGGTGACATCAACTGTTGTGTTTCCCAATGCAATAAAAGTAAATTTGCCTCAAAGCAACCAGCAGGCTGCCACCAAACCTTTGTCGAGGGTGACGATTGATGCCAATCTTAATTATTATGTAGCCTTTGGCAACGAGCGCGAGCAACCTACCGATATAGATCACTTGATAGACTTCTTGCTTAAGACTCGTGAACGCGAGCCTGAGATGTTTGTGGCTATCTATGCCGATGAGTCTGTACCGTATGGCGAGGTTGTGAAAATTCTCGATCTTGCCAATAAATACGACCTGAAGATGGTGTTGGCTACTGTCCCCGAAAAATAATAGTAACGCTTTATGAACATAAATCAACGCAACAATCTTGTGGCCATCGTGACAACTGTCATGGTGCATGTCGTTGTGTTGCTTATATTGGCCTCTATTACAATCAAGAGTGAGCCTGTCAAGGAAGAGTTTGGGGGAGTGTTTGTACAAGTAGGTTACATTGATGAGGCGAGTGGTACGTTTGAGCCATATATGCCCGAGCCGGTAGAGCCTGTTGTTACACCTTCGCAACCCGAACAGCTGCCCGATGTAGATATCAACAACCTTATAACACAAGATAGTGAAGAGACTATAGCAATTGAAGAGAAAAAGAAGCGCGAAGAAGAGGAGGAGCGTCGTAGAGAGGAGCAACTCAAGCGAGAGGCCGAGGAACGTCTCCTTGCCGAGCAACGCGAAAAGGAGCAACGTGTGAGCAATGTCATGCAGAACGCCTTCGGAGGTGCTTCTGAAGGTAATCGTGGTACTGCCGAGCAAGGAGAGGGCGTACAAGGTTCTCTATCTGGCAATGCATCGTCGGGCGTGTCGCAGGGCATAGGTGGATGGGGTGGTTTCAGTCTGCAGGGTCGCAAATGCCTCGACTTGCCCAAGCCTCGTTACAATAGCAATGTAGAGGGTACTGTTGTGGTGGAAATAACCGTTGATAAGGGTGGCTCTGTGATAGCCGCATCGGTCAAGGTAGGAAGTTCTCCTAATGAATCTCTGCGAGCAGCGGCATTAGATGCTGCCAAGAAAGCCCGGTTTGACCAATCGGACAAGAACGTAACACAGGTAGGTACAATTACCTACAACTTCAAGCAACGATAGTTCTATTCATTTACCCATCGGTTTATACTATCGCATATTTGTGGAAATTCTTCACTATATGTGCGGTCGGTAACGGTGTTGTATTGCTCCTTCAATATTTCTACATCGGGAGCTATATTGCCTTCTAAGGTGTATCTGCGTTGCACTTCGCGAGCAAAATTATCATCAACGAAATTGGGGAGTCCCGTTGTGATGTGCAGTTGTGCAAAGGGGGTATAATATACCATACCGGTAAAAAAATCGCAGTATCGCAAAGGTGTTGCTATGGGGATAAAATCGAAATTATCTTCTCCAAAAGGAGTGTTGTTCAAGTCAAAACCAATATCTGTTTTGTGTGTTGTAATAAAAGCTGCATCCCACATACCATTTTTTATGGCTGTAAACTCTCCGCGTGGCGATAGTGCAAAAGAGTTGAGAAAGACGTTGGCAACTCTATTGCCATATCTATCTTTGATATACCGTCCTGCATTGTCACGGTTGGCAATATCGCGTGTAAAGGCATGACGGTAGTTGAGTATAACGAGAGCTTTGCCCGTAGTGCTATAATGATGATAGTTGCAGAAGTTTTCGGCTAATATCGCGTCGCGGTGTATGGCATCGCTACAGATATTGCGACGTATTATGTCATGTTCGGTGGCTTTTTCCCAGTTTACACCCTTTTCAAGGCCGTATATCTCAATCATATCTTTTGGGGCAAGTCGGCTGTTGATGTCATGAACACCTTGTAGTAAGTAACTGTAATTGCTCTTTTCCCACAGTCCTGCACCATAGATGTTGCGATGGAAGTGTAGCACATTCTGTTTTACCTCATCGGGGGTAAGCGTTGCATTGTGCAAGAAAGCATTGATGCTGTCGTTGTACTCGGTATTGCCTATCTCAAAGTATGCTACGCCTACCTCCTTGATAAATCGTTTATCGGCCAATATATCGAGAATAAGTTCATATTGAGTCATTTCGCGGTGGTCGCGCTCGCATAGAATGACAATATCGTATTGTGCGAAAAGTCCGAGTATATAATCCTTGGCCGAGGGGTGTTCACCTTGTAGAAAGGTGGTGTATGCCTCAATGTGTAAATTTGAGTTTTGAGTATATGCGTTGTATGCAACAAATGCCAATAATAGGGTAATGTAGAAATGTTTCATAGCGATGCGTTTTTGTGTATTAGACGCATCGCTATGACAAATGGTTGCAATCTTATGTTTTTTTATCGCTCGAAGAGGAGCAATTGTCCTCGGCAATTGTCGTTGATAGTGCCGTTTTCGTATGCCACAACACCATTAACAAGGGTGTGTGTAATGGTGTGAGGGTAGGTGTGACCCTCGAATGGCGACCATCCGCAGCGCGACAAAATCTTGTTGGGGGTTACGGTGTAGGGTTGACATGGGTCGATAATGGCAATGTCGGCATAGTATCCCTCGCGGAGGTATCCGCGACGCGATACCCCGAAGAGTGCCGCAGGGGCATGACACATCTTCTCTACCACTTGTGTGCGGGTAAAATGACCTTTTGTGGCGAGTTCGAGCATGGTTTGCAATGAGAATTGTACCAATGGACCACCCGATGCGGCTTTCAGGCATGAGCCTTCTTTCTCGCTGAGCAAGTGTGGCGCGTGGTCGGTTGCAACAATGTCGAGACGATTGGTGGCAACAGCTTCGAGCAATGCGCGACGGTCGGCACAAGTCTTGATGGCGGGATTCCACTTGATACGGTTGCCGTAGGTGGCATAGTCATTATCATCAAACCATAGATGGTGTACACATACCTCACCGGTGATGCGTTTCTCGCTCAATGGGCGGTCTTGCAATAGGGTGAGTTCGCGTGCTGTAGAGAGGTGTAGCAAGTGCAAGCGGGCGTTGTGGCGTGATGCCAGCTCGACAGCCTTGGCCGACGAGCGATAGCAAGCCTCGGCATTGCGTATCATGGGGTGGAAGTATATGGGCATATCCTCGCCAAACATGGCTGTATAGCGAGCGCTGTTGGCTTGTATGACCTCTTCTTCTTCGCAGTGTGCTGCTACCAATACAGGAGCCTCGGCAAAGATTTTTTCGAGCGTCTTGCTGTCGTCTACAAGCATATTGCCTGTCGATGAACCCATAAACAGTTTGATACCGCACACGTGGGTATAGTCGAGTGAGGTTATCAACTCGGCATTGTCGTTGGTAGCACCTATGTAGAACGAATAGTTGGCTACAGAGGTTTCTTGTGCTTGTTGTTGTTTCCAAGCAAGTGCCTCGGCGGTTATGGTAGCCGGCTTGGTATTGGGCATGTCCATGTATGACGTAACACCTCCGGCTACGGCTGCACGACTTTCTGTCGCTATATCGGCCTTGTGTGTCAGTCCCGGCTCGCGGAAGTGTACCTGATCGTCGATTACACCGGGTATTACCCAGCAACCATGGGCGTCGATGATGCGGTCGGCCATAGCCACGATGCAGGCATCAAGGTCGCCTTCGATAATGTGTGTTATGGTATTATTGTCGATAATAATGCTACCGACATATTCTCGACCTTCGTTGATGATGAGGCCGTTTTGGATAATTGTGCGCATGACTATTACTGTTTTTTCTGCGGATATTTGCGGAAGAGGCTACCCCACTTGAGCTTGATAACGCCAAATACGGCCTCGCTGAAGATACCTCCGCTCATCTTGCTTTCTCCCAATACGCGGTTGATGAAGATAATGGGTACTTCTTGTATATTGAAGCCACACATCTTGGCTGTAAACTTCATCTCTATCTGGAAGGCATAGCCTTTAAATTGTATCTTGTCGAGCTCCATGGTCTCTAATACCTCGCGACGATAGCACACAAATCCGGCGGTGGTGTCATGTATCTTCATACCGGTGATGATGCGCACATACTTCGATGCGTAGTATGACATGATAACACGTCCCATAGGCCAGTTCACTACGTTTACGCCCGATACATATCTCGAGCCAATGGCTACGTCGGCTCCATTGTCGCGACATGCTGCTTTAAGGCGGAGCAGGTCTTCGGGGTTGTGCGAGAAGTCGGCATCCATCTCAAAGATATAGTCGTAGCGATGTTCTATTGCCCATTTAAATCCGGCAATGTAGGCTGTGCCCAAGCCCAATTTACCTTTGCGCTCTATGATGTGCAATCGTTGCGAAAATTCGTTCTGCAATCCTTTTACGATAGAGGCTGTTCCGTCGGGCGAATTGTCGTCAATGACCAATATATCGAACATTTCGGGCAGGTTGAAAACTGCTCTTATGATGTTCTCTATGTTTTCTTTCTCATTGTATGTGGGAATGAGAACTATACTGTCGTGTAATATCGGGGTTTCTGACATATTGCGTATGGATTTAATTATTGACAAAGGTAAGAAAAGCTTTTTGGGGTGCAAAAAATATGTATACTTATTTTTTTCTGTAATTGCTCTTGTTGTCTAAAAATAATTCTATAACAACGAGAGAGGTTGTATCATCATATTTTATTGATAACACAACCTCTCTGTTTATTGTTGTTATGATACTCAGAACACTCTGAATGAAATCTTAAGGTTAAGTACCGGATAGACTTTTATGCCCTTGACAATGCTCACGTAGTCTCCTATTTTTCCATCTATATTTTCAACATCTCTTACCAAGTCTACGCCATCGTGCGTAACGACCTTAGGTGCACCACCCCAGAACATTACTCCGGCGTCAAAGGCTATTCTCACGCAATCGTTGTTCTTGGCGAGACGGCCTCCGTAGCCTACTCCTATGTAGGGCTTGAATGAGTTGACAAAGACATCTACTTTGATGGTACTGTTTTTGTCGGGTTCCATCATATATGGCTCTCCGGTATCTGTTCTATCGCCTACATGAACTCCCAATCGTCCGTTTTCCAAGATTTTTTCTTCTACTTCGGGTGGCAGATATATATCCTCGCCCAATATAGGCTCGCCTGCTTCAATCTTATCGTGAATGTTGTTAAACATGCTCACGCTCAACAATGTAGTCATATCTTCGATTGTGTTGCATGCGCTTGCTATCTTGGATGAACCGTAGTAGAAACCGGCTGTAACGTGGAAGTTGATATTTTTTATTGGGTAGAAGTCGACCAGCAAATTGCCATTGTAGAAGTTGGGATTACCCAGCATGTCGATGTTATCCTTTATTTCAAGGCCTGTCAGGTCAACGAGCTTGTCGGCCATTGAATGTAAGTCGTTCCCATTTTCACCCTCCATGCCAAAGTTCATTTTAACATCAAACTCCGGAATAAAAGAAAATCCGGCTCTCAGACGAAATTGTTCGCTTATGGGGGTAGCCACATCTATACCCACACCGGTAGTACCCAGTGTGACACCGAGGTCGAGATGCTCAAACGCTGTTACTTTCTGTGCTGTTGAGGCACACAATGCCGAGCATACTGTTGCGAGAAGAAGAATCTGTTTTTTCATACAATCTCAGTTTTTATGGGGTGGTTCTATATAATGGTCGTTCCGTTGATTATTTTACCATAATTTTTTTGGTAACTCCGTTTTCGTATACGATAATATTCACTCCGGGTTGCAACTGCTCCAAGAGCATACCTTGCAGATTGTATATCTTATAGGCAAGATTTTCTTGATAAATGTTATCTTCAATACCATCGTCTACCTTGGGTACGGTAACTTCGCATATCTCTACGTGACCACCGTCTACCGATGTTGCCATGACCTCGGCTACACCTTCGGCCAAGGCAGTGATACGGCCATCTTCGCTACACTCTATGATGGTTTCATCGCTTACACTCCACACAATCATTCCGTCGGTGGTTGCGTAGGGCAGTGTGGTGGCTGTAAGTTCAAAGCTCTCGCCCACATACAGCTCGATGTTTGCGGCCGACAGCTCTACACCGGTGCAATGTTCGTATACAAATATTTCGCACGATGCTTCTATGGCATTGTTGGTTGCAAGACTTGCGGTTATGGTGCTTGCTCCATATCCCACGGCTTCTATTACGCCATTTTCGTCTACTATAGCAACATCGCTGTTTGTGCTCGACCAGTTGAGAGCCTGATCGGTAGCATCATCGGGGTGTACAGTGGCCGACAATGTGTGGTAGTCGCCTACGTATAAGGTCAATTGGTGCTCTTCCAATATTACCGATTCCGGCTCGATATAGGGCATGACAGTTACTACACATGTAGCTGTGTAACTGCCGTCGACCGATGTTGCAGTAATCTCGGCAACACCTTCGGCAAGTGCTTCTATCGTGCCGTCATTGTTACGCTTGATGATATTTTCGTCATTGATGCTCCACTCTATCATACCGTCGCTTGTGGCAAGTGGCAATGTGTGTGCGGTGAGAACAAAGCTCCTACCTTCTATCACCTCTATTTCGGTTGCCGATAGTTCTACACCGGTGGTGTGTTCATATACCACTACCGAGCAGGTGTCTGCAGCAGCGTTATTGGTGGTAACGTATGCTATAACATTGGCTTTTCCTGCGCCTACAGCTCTTATTTCTCCCTCGACGAGGTTTATTACGGCTTCGCTGTCGTTGAGCCATGTGAGGGCTTTATCTACTGCCTCTTCGGGGTGTACCACTGCTGTGAGTGTGTGACTGTCGTTGACATACAACACGAGCGAGTCGTCGCTCAGTACAACTCTTTCGGCTACAGGAATGGTTTTGACGGTGATGATACACTTGGCTGTGTGACCTCCGTCTACCGTTTTGGCGATAACCTCGGCAACGCCTTCGGCCAGGGCTTCTATTGTGCCGTTATCGCTGCGTCTGATGATGTTATCGTCGCTTACACTCCACTCTATTGCTCCATCGGTTGTTGCGAGGGGCAGTGTGTGTGCTGTGAGAACAAAAGTTTTACCAACCATGAGTTCTACCGATGTTGCCGACAGTTCTATGCCGGTGCAATGCTCATATACCGTTACTTCACAAGTTGCCTTCATGGCCTTGTCGGCTATGTTGGTTGCTGTTATGGTTGTTGTTCCATACCCAACAGCTTCTATCAGGCCGTCGGCATCTACTGTTGCCACCTCATTGTTGGTGCTCGACCATTCCATGCGCTTGTCTGTTGCGTTGTCGGGTAGTATTGTTGCAGTAAGTGTGTAGCTATCGCCGCGGTACAATGTCAGCAATTCTTTGTCGAGTGTGACAGACTCTACGTTGTGCCAAGTCTCTACTGTAACGGTACATTTGGCTGTGTAGTTGCCGTCGGCCGATGTGGCTATAACGTCGGCAACACCCTCGGCAAGGGCCTTCACTCTGCCGTTGGCATCACATTCTACAATTTTATTATTGCTTACGCTCCACGCTATTTTTCCGTCGGTGGTAGAGAGAGGCAATGTTTGGGCTGTAAGGTTTAGGTATTCGCCCACGTACAGATGTGCGCTCGATGTCGATATTTCTACACCGGTGCAGTGTTCATACACAACAACTTCGCAAGTAGCTTTGATACTGCTGTTTGCTATGCACGATACGGCTATGGTTGCTTTTCCGTAGCCCTGTGCTGTTACTACACCGTCGGCATCTACTGTTGCCACTTTGTTGTTGTAGCTGCTCCATTTCAACGACTTGTCTGTCGCGTCGGCCGGCAGTACGGTGGCTTTCAGTGTGCGGTTGTCACCCACATACATTGTCGTCGATTGTAGGTCGAGTGTGATAGATTCGGGCAAAATTTTGTTCTTGACAGTCACTGTACATTTGGCTGTGTGACCTCCGTCTACCGATGTGGCAATCACATCGGCAACACCTTCGGCCAAGGCAAGGATGCTGCCGTCGGCATTACGTTTGATGACCTTGTCGTTGCTTACACTCCACTCTATCTTTCCGTCGGTGGTAGAGAGGGGTAAGGTTTTACCTGTAAGTGTGAAACTTTCTCCTACAAATAGTTGCTTATTCGTTGCAGATAGTTCAATGCCTGTAGTGTGGGCGTACACAGTTACTTCACATGTAGCCTTTATGGTATTGTTACTTACACAAGTTGCTGTAATAGTGGTCTTTCCGTAAGCAATAGCCTTTATTGCACCATTGGTGTCTACAGTAGCTACGCCATTGTTTGAGCTCGACCAGTTCAGCGTTTTGTCTGTGGCATCGGCAGGCATTACGGTAGCAGAGAGAGTGTGGCTGTCGCCTGCATACATTGTCAGTGATGTTTCCGACAGTGTCACCGATTTAACGGCTACATTGGGTTTAAATTCGCTTTCTGATACCAGCTTTATCTCTTTGGGAGAATTGGCAGGCACAGTAAGGTAGGCTGTGTTGGCCGGAATAAAGTCGATATCGGCGGTAACGAAACCAAGTGAGCCATCCGACATCACACCCAGCACCCTCATTGTGCCGGCGTTATATGCAAGTTGGTTCTTGTGTTTCTTGGTGCCGTTGTTGAAGTATACGCCTTTCATCAGGTTGCCCGACAGTGACGCAGCCTTGTTCTCGCCTATGGTAACCTTGTTGTCGGCGTAGTTGGTCGATTTGCATTTTACGTACACCGCTGTCGATGCCGGTACTTTGCCATCCTTTACCTCCTTCCACACGGCTTGTCCGTCGGCTACTTTTGTCACATAATAGGCTGTCATACCGGCCGGCAGTGTGAATGGGAATGATGCGTATATGGTTGTATAGTGTTCGCTTCCTACACTCACCGTGGGCTTGAAAGCGAAATATTGTTCGTCTGTTTCATTAATCGGTTTGATATACCAGTCGCGAGTTTTTGTGCTGTTTGTCAGCACATACCCTTCATCGGCAGTGGTGTTTTCATCACAAAGGTACTTTGTCAGTCCGCTGTGTTGAGCGTATGCCCTGTATGTTCCGTCGCTGTTTTTATACAGTTTTACGTAGTATCCTATGATACTGTACGAGCTCGTACCTTGAGCCTTGAAGTTGTATCCGTCGCCTGCCTCGGTAATGTATATGACAGATGCAGGGTCGTTCACAACGTTCTCAAAGTGTTTTTTTGTTCTGAGAGCTCCAAGGTCGGCCTCGGTTGTGGCCAGATTTACGCTGCCTCGGTTGTCTATTACTCTTATGTAACGCTTAGTTACCTTGTTCTGTACTCTGTAGTAGCCGCTTCCGTTGTATTGTGCCCATGCACAATTGACAACAGATATTGATAATGTAAGTAAAAACAGTAAAAACCTCTTCATGGTCATGATATAGAAAAAAACTCTGCCCTTGAGGTATAGGTATACTATACTTCCAAGGCAGAGTTTATGATTGAAGAATTATTATTTCTCTACTTCTACAACCTTCTTAGACTTGGCAATAGCGATAGTTACGCGGTTGTCGGTGCCTTCCATAGGTTGTACGGTGTCGCCCTTGTGGTCGATAGATATGCGAGACTCGTCGATACCATATTTCTTCACCAATGCATCGGCTACAGCGTTTACACGTTTTTCGGCCAATCGAGCATTGATGGTGGGGTTACCTGTACCCTTATCGGCATAGCCACAGAGGCATACTTTAGCTTCGGGGTGTGATTTCAAGAAGTCGGCAACCTCTTCCACTTTGTGCATCTCCGATGAGGGGATGTTTGTATTACCTGCTCTCTTGAAGTAGATAGCGCGGTTGAGCTCGTGGATAGTAGTTTCTACATATATTCTCTTCTCTACGATCTTCTCTACCACTTCCTTCTCATTCATACGGGCTTCGGCCATCTTAGCCTCGGCCAATTTCTCGGCGGTGGCAAGCATCTCTGTATCGACACTCTTCACAACTTTGTTGCTCTCACCGAATACATACTTCACACCGATAAGGCCGTTGAAGTACCAGTCTGAGTTGGTAGCCTTTTTTGAGTTGTATGCGTCGTTGATGATATTGGCTTGAAGTTCGATACCTACACTCCAGTTTTGGTTGATGTTGAAGTCGCCCATAAGACCGGCACGACCCAAGAAGAAGGGTTTCACACCGTCCCACAAGAGGCCCAGATTTTGGTTGTGGCCATAGAGGTTACCCAACTCGGCCTTGACAGTGGCGGCTTGGTCGTTACCCCATGCAATGTTGGCTCCCACACCGGCAAATGCGCTCAGTGTGAAGATACGGTCGGGGTTGTATCCGAATATGGCGTTTGACAAGTTCAATGTTACATCTGCTACGGGAGCCACATAGTTCCATTTCCATGTCTTTACACCTTGCATTTCCCAGCCGGCGCGACTTTGAAAAGCATTTACCGACAAGCGTGCACCAATGTATTTGTTGAAGTTGTAACCACCGGCAATTTGTACGTTGTACGATACCAAGTTGCCGAATGAAGTCTCACCCAATGTATATTGTGCACCCAATGGCTGAACTTGGATATACCAGTGAGGGTTGAATACATTCTCTACCTTCTCGCCCAACTCTTGTGCGCTGGCAGTAGCAGAAGCCATTCCCATCATCAACAATCCGGCCAATAAAGTTTTATTTATCTTCATAGTCCTTTATATTAAAATTGTTTTTTATTCTTCATCAAGTGGGAACGAGTCCCACTTGATATTTTCTCTCTTTAAGTGCTTCTTACTTAACAGTTACATAGAACTTTCTGGCAACTACCTTGCTGTGATAGTCTACGCTGGTGTAAGTTACCTCATAGATATATCCGCGCTCGGCCGAGAAGTCAACAACCAAAGTGTTACCGTCAAGAATTTCGGCCACACCGGCTTTGCTGTTGGCATTATTCAATGCAGTGAGGTATTGGCCGCCGTCGGTTTGGGCGTTTTTGCTGCGGTCCATCGAGTATACGTTGGTAACACCCACAAGTTTCTTATAGGCGGGAGCAACAAGCTCGGCAGTGTATGAAGTGGGCACGAATTGTACGTTGCCGGCAGTCATCCAAGTAGGCTCGTAGATGGTTTGGCTTACACGTTGTACACCGTCGGTAGTCTTCACGAGCAATACGGGTTGCAATGCCTTGTTGACAGAGTTGACAGCTGAGAGCAACTTGTTCTCAATCTTATCGAGATATTCGATAATCTTGTTCTTAACATCTGTGGCAGTTTCGTCAACTTTGTTGTCGATGTTAGCAAGTTGGTCGGCAAAATCTTGCAATTTACCAAGCTCATCAAGGTATGAGTTGATTTGGTCGATAATCTTGTTGATTGCGTCTTCTTCTTCGTTCAACATATTGTTGATGTCATCTTCCAAGATTTCGATTTCTTTAAGCAATTCTTTAAATGAATCAGGCTCCATGGTAATCCAGAGATCAACATTTGTATCATCGTATTCACCGATTATGTTGCCATATTCATCTGTAACGACTCCGCCGGGTATATTGATGATTGTGTCATATTGCAATGTCACATCTATACCTTCTGTATTGATTTCAATAGCTTCAAACGAAATTTTTTCGAGATTGCTGAATGATAAGTTGATTGTTGAAGCGTCAGGCATAACAACTTTAACTTTATTTGCAACTTTATCAACCAACTTACCTGCGAAGTTACGCATTCTGTCGAAGCCGGGGAATGAAGTGTAGTTCGCATCCTTCATAAAGGCATAAGACAAGGGCTTAACAGCTGTTGTGGCGAGGTTGTATTGCGAATATACGCTACGAGTTACACCGAGGCTGTCGGTCCAAGTGGCTTTTACTGCATTGGCATCGAGCTTTTGGTTGAATTGGTTCAATACATCGATAACTGTATTGGCTACTTGTGTAACATTGATGTTGCTGGGAGTAGTTATGTTGTTGAATACATCTTTAAGCGATTGCTTGATTTCGCTACCATCGAAGTCGATAGTCATAGCCACCTTGTTGATATCTTCGGGAGCCAAGGTAGCATCGGCCTCATACAAGCCGTTGGCGGCCGAACGAGTGTAACCGAAAGTGAGTTTCTTGTCGGAGTAGGCAAGGGGAGAGAGCTTGATGCCCGACTCTTCCTCGATACTGTTTACGATGGGGAGTGTTTGACCCTCGAAGTTAACGTTTGAGGGGTTGACGGTTATATAAATCTTACCGGCATTGCTTACGAGTGTATCTCCTTCGGCTATGTCCAAGGGTGTAACACCGAGCATCTTGATATCCATATCTGAGAGTTGTTCGCTCGCTCTTACATAGCAGGCATCGCTGGCTGAGGGGAATTTAACGTCCATGTATCCAGGCTCACCATAGTAAGCCATCAATACGTTGCTTTGGATATTGGCGGGGAGTGCAAATGAACCGATTACGGGGTTCTCAGTACCTTGAATCAAAATGCTTGTGATAAATTACTTCAAAGCCTCATCTACGTCCTTGAAGTTGCCAAACAACTCTTCGATGTCCTTTTCGTTTTGAGCAACACGTTTCTCCAACTCTTCAAGACCTGTTTTCAAGTCGTCTATTTGGTTTTGCAACTCCTTGTCGGCAGCTTGGTAGGCAGCTTCGATTTGGTCTACACGGAGGTTGGTGGCATCAATGCGTTCGTTGGTTTGTTTAATGCTCTCCACAACTGACGAAATGAGCATATTGGTGTATTCTTTGGCTTTCTCCAAGTTTTCGTTTGCCAACTCTACAGCTGCGTTAACACTCTCTTTGATAGTGTCCAACTCTTGGGCAATGCTGTCGATGTCGACATTGTGTTCGTTACGCAAAGCCTCAAGTTCGTTCTCGAGAGCGTCAATGCGGATAGAGTCTGCCTTGGCCAACTCGTGGGCATCTCGTGCATCTTGAATAGTTTCAGCCAATTTGCTTTCGAGGGTCTCTACTCTCTGAGGTATGTCATCCAATTTTTCTCGAAAGATGTTAAAATCGTTAATATGATCATTAAGTCTTTCATCAAGAAATCCATATAAGTTTCTTAAATCATTGATTGCTTGCCACAACTCAATGTCAGCATTGAATAAAACATCGATATCGCCATTCAAGTCTTGCAATACAGAGTCGGTAACTTGCAAGACATTGTTTATCGATTTAATTTTATCATCAAGTAAATCTATTGCAGTTTTGTTATTTGCAATTTTACCGGCAAGGCTGGCAATAGAGTCATTGAACTCTTGTTTGGTAACGTAGTTGTTTTCTACCCAAGTACGCAATTCTTCACGATAGATTCGGCAGCTATCTTTGCATGCATCTTGAGCTTGTTGCAATACATCGATTTGACCTTGCAATACATTTCGCAAAGAGTCGATGCGTTGTGTTAACGTAAAGTTCTGTCCTTGTAATTGTCCTTGTAATTGTCCTTGTAACTCGGCATACAAATCTTCGTTGTAATCCTTACAAGAAACAAAAGAGCCTACAGTCGCAAAAATCATAGCGACCATTAGCAATCCATTGTAAAATTTCTTCTTCATAGTCATGTTAAAATTATAGTAATTAATCTATTTTTCTGATGGTTATGTGAGTATACAATTACTCATGTATAATCATTTTGCAAATTTGCGAGATTTTGTCAAATTGTGCAAGTATTTGCGTCTAAAATTTTTTAAAAAATCAAACAGTGTTATATACTTGATAATCAACATTGTAGCCTGCGATTGTTGTGCTGAGGTTATCTTTTTTGTTTCAAATCCAGCACTAACGTGAGCCAATTGGGCATTTATACACGACAAAAATGGCCTCAAATGTGGCTGTAAATGGATGCAAACGCCCTCCTACGACCTACCCGGCAGGTATATTGTATTAAGTATATAAAAGTAACTTCCCCCCTGTGTTTTACGTATGGAAAATATAGGGGGAGTGGCTGCAAGCCAAGGATGTTGGAGAATATCACCAAACGTAGGATATGACCAAACGTAGTTACTACCACGCGCCGGAGGATTTATTCTTTTAGACATAAGGACATAAGATACATAAGACACGCCTCGGGAAACCGGACGCAATACAATTGCGTCCCTACGCGTCATGGAAAAATCGGGAGAAAAATATACCCCACGCACAAGGGAAATACCACATAAACGTAGGGACGCAATTTCATTGCGTCCGCAAAATGCACGCCTCGGGAAAATCGGGGAAAAATATACCCACCCATAATTCCATTGTGTCCGCAATATGCACACAAAAAAACACGCACGCAGGGTAACCTTTTCTCCCCTTGTGTTTTCTGTAAAAAAAATATAGGGGGAGTCCACGTAGTGGGTAGGGGTTAATTATTTATACACGATTTTCTAACCCCTCCGTCGCAAGGCGACAGCTGTCTATCGACCAAGTTGCTCACGCTCGGCATAGCCCATGCAAGCACGGCTCTGCACTCGCTTAATCGCAACAGTCCCCTATCTCTACGAGCAGAGGAGGAAAAAGATACCACACGCCGGAAGGAAATACCACATAAACGTAGGGACGCAATTCCATTGCGTCCGCAATACACACGCCTCGGGAAACCGGACGCAATACAATTGCGTCCCTTCTCGCCTGAAGATTATTTCTTGAATAGACAGCATGAACATAAGATTTATATGTAGGTCTTTATACCCACATCACGCAAAAGCGGGTGATGCCTCATGACTCACGCTCGGGATAAAAAATAAGCAAACTTATTTTGTTCTCCTCTCACCTTTCGCTATCTTTGGCTATCGCCCAAGATAGCTATGCTCGGGATAAAAAATAAGCAAACTTATTTTGTTCTCCTCTCGCTTATCGCCACTTTGGCTATCGCCCAAGATAGCTATGCTCGGGATAAAAAAT
>JAFXAB010000010.1 GCA_017522135.1 Bacteroidaceae bacterium | reverse complement strand
GGCCGCGAGCTTCTCTTCTCGACTATGATTGGTCATATACATTTTATTATCGGCTCACTATCAATCCTTGGCTATATGCACATCCATTTGCGGGAAAGGAAACGACAAGCCATGCTTGCCAAACTCCTTATACACTCGCTCATTCATCTCGAAGTACACATCCCAATAGTCTCCGCCATCTACCCATGCACGCACTACTATCTCTACGGCACTATCGGCCAAATTATTCAATGCTATAAATGGTGCCGGTGTTTGATGTATACGCTTATCTTCGCTCATAAATTGTGTAAGTACAGCCTTGGCTTTGTCATAGTCATCGCCATAGGAGATGGTAAATGTCCAGTCGACACGTCGTATACCCGCCTTACTATAATTCACCACCATATCGTTCGACAACTTGGCGTTGGGCACTATGATTATCTTATTATCTCCGGTCGAGAGCAACGTATTGAATATTTGTATCTCCTTTACGCCTCCCGAAACTCCGGCGGCATCTATCCAATCGCCCACCTTAAAGGGCTTGAACAACAATATCATTACTCCTCCTGCAAAGTTTTGCAATGTTCCGCTCAATGCCATACCTACGGCAACACCCGCCGAAGCAAACAAGGCTACAAACGAACTTGTATTGATACCCAATACTCCGATAATCGTTATGATAAGCACAAACATCATCACAACCCTCACAAGGCTCAGCAAGAACGAGTTGACCGACGGATCGACATTGCGCTTATGAAGACCCTTCTTTACCACCTTATACAACAAGTCTATAAGCGACTTTCCTATCCAGTATATTACAAGGGCTACAAGAATTTTCAAGCCCAAGTCCAACGCACTCGACATGAGTTGCGACCACAACTCATTGAAGTCGGCCTTAGAAATATCTTCTACTACCTGCTCAATCTTCACAGGTGCCGCAGCTGTCGAATCGGCAGTCGCAGTCATTACATCACTATTCACTTGGAGAAGCATTTTACTCATAATATTAACATTTTATTTGATTTATTTTATTCCATCTCGTTTTCATATACACGCTTATACCATTGCAAGGTACGATAGTACTCTTCTACAACAGCATCCTGCGTCAGCCCGGGGATATAACTGCTCAAGCCGCTATAATAATCTATCGTTATTCCCAAGAACCCACGACTTGCAGCCTTATAGGTAACCACTTTATCAAGCACATGCTCCAAGTCGGCATACTGCTCTTCGTCGGCCAACTGTTGCATATATTGCTTCAAGTCAAAATATACATGCGGATATATACGGTCGTAGAACTGCAACATGCGGCTGTCGATATGGGCTATTTCCTCTTCGCGACCCGCCACTATTCGTCGGCACACATCGGCCAGCTCTTCTATATGGCCGGTCTCTATATGTGCTATCGTACCTTCGCAGCCCATGGCATTGATATACACATCGGCATACTCCATACAGATCTGTTTATAATCTATCGTATCGGCAAAGATATGAGGCATTATATCATAATAAGGAAAACCCGCACCCATCGTTTCGGTAGGCGTAGCTATGATATGATCGCACACATGGCGCAACTCATACATCACCTCTACACAACCCATCAGGCAGGCATCAAAGATGATATAATCATGATGATATGGTTGCAACGCACGTGCAAACAGGTCTATATCCATGGTTCGCTTTTCTTTCCCTTCACAACCTATTGATTGGGGCAATTCTCTGCGACCACTTTTGTAGAAACGATATTGAGGCAACCAGCCATTGGCATGTGTCCACACAATAAGACCATAGCTCGGGGTATTCGATATCTCTCGCACATCTCGCATCACACGGCTCAATGTAGCAGTATCGGTCGACAAGCAACCCTCATACACCCGCAACGTATCTATATAACTCTCTCGCTTATCGTTACTCAATATCTCCAACAAGCAGGGCGACGAGTTATATTGCGACAGAAACAACATCAATCGACCATTGAAGTCTTTATCTGCAAAGGCTCTACACATCTCCTCTATATTGCTCTTGTCAAAGCCATAAGGTACCGACAAGTTACTCTCGGCCATCATATACACCAGAGCCGTATGCCGGGCATTTTCCGACGGTTCAAACCGAGGCTCATCTTTGCGGCAATCGCACGCAATCAACCCCATGGTCACAAATATTATCTCGATTATATATATGAGTCGTTTTGCCATAGATTCTCTTTATTGGTATGCAAAAGTAACAATATTTATCCGACTGCACAAGTCATATCCTCATATAAATATTATTCACAACCGCAATCACCTCATATCTACTCTTGATACTCCGTGTCATGGTTATATCAATAAATTTATCTAATTTTGCGACCTCATTATTTTCTCATTATGGAACATACCGAATATTTAGATAATTTCGAGTTGGCTCTCATCGACAAGCTCGTACAAATGTGTCGCTCATACGGCAAATTAAGTAGTGTAATGCCCTCTTCAGAAGATATAGACAGCATGTGGCACACCTTGGCTCCCGAGTACCTGGCCGATGCCATCACTCAAGTACGCGACTACCCCACTGTTTCGGTAGCTTGGGCGGCATACATTGGCATGGCCATTGCCAACGGTTGGGACACCGATTGGGCACACACTTCATCCCTCTCTTACAAGGAACTCTACGGCTCACGCGGATTTGACGATATGGACGAGCACATCGTAGCCGACATACTGGGCATACCTCTCACCGACGACCGTGCCCGCAACATCGAGGATATGACACGCCGTTGTGGTGAACTCACCGTCGACCTCATCCGTCACGAGGAGGTCGAGCCTCAAAGCCCATTGGCTTTCCACATCTTTGTGAGGGCTTGTCGCGCCATGTATCGCATTGGCTCTGCATTGGAATTGGAACGCCTCGGCTACAAGATGCAACCCATGGGATACCCCGGTGCTATACCTTCATAACACCAATATTAAATAATGTCAAAGCCTCACTACCGTGTGCGGTTTTGTTATATCTTCGCAATATGAAACACCTTATTGCATCTATATTGTTATGCCTCACAGTGTCGACCATCTATGCCGACACCTACTTTCAGTGGGTCGACAGTGCCGACATTTACATCGAACAAGGCGAATGGCTCAAAGCCGAAAACGCACTCCTCAATGCACTTCGTGCCGAGCCTGCCAACGCCCAAAACTCGCTCTTACTATCCAATCTGGGTACTGTACAACGCTACTGCGGAAAATACCAAGAAGCCCTCGAAACCTACTCTATGGCTCTCTTTATGACACCGCGTTCTACCACTTTGCTACGCAATAGAGCAGCCCTGTATGCCGAGATGGACAGCCTCGACCTCGCATGCGCCGACTACAGTCACCTCATCATCCTCAATGACAACGACGAAGACGCCCTCTACAACCGCGCTCTCATATACATGCAGCAAGGCGACACCACCGCTTGTCGCAAAGACCTCGAATATATGTTGAGCAACAACCCCAACAGCAGCAAAGCTCGCATCGGTTTTGCCACATTCTTCAAGGCTCAAGGATACTACAACGAAGCCATAGAAATGTACAACCAAGTCATACGAGACAACCCCAACGTTGCAAACCTATACGTAGGCAGGGCCGAAACATACATCCTTTGGGGCAAAATAACCGCAGCCGACAAAGACATCGAAAAAGCCCTCGAACTGGCCCCCGACGACCCCTTTGTGTATATCTTGCGCGCATACAGCAAAATAGCCCGATATGAATATGCCGATGCTGTGCGTGATGTTGAACAGGCCCGAAAACTGGGTTACAACCCCAACACATGCGACAACCTCATCGACGAAATTACAAAGTGACTTTTTTCGCCCAAATTCCTTGCACACTTGCACAAATAATCCTACCTTTGTACTGATGAATAGTCTGTCGACACATATCGAATACCTACTCACCCGACTCGACTGCGTTGTCGTGCCGGGATGGGGTGCCTTTGTTGTACAACACACTCCGGCTCTTTTCAACACCGACAACTCCATCACCCCTCCTCGTCGTTGGATTAGCTTCAACTCCCTGTTGAACCACAACGATGCTATATTGGCTCACTCTGTCATGAAAGCCCATCAATGCACCTACGACGAGGCTATGACTCTCATCAACAAGCAAGTCGCACAATGGCACGACTCATTGCTCAAAGGCAACAATGTTGTGCTCGACAACATTGGCACTTTCTCAAGCCAAGACAATGCCTCCATTATTTTCACCGAGGCACCCTCCTCCATTGTCAACAAGAGCCTCTCGATGCTACCACACATCGACATTCCCCTTCTTGCCGACATCATACCATTTGAAGCCGAAGACGAATGCAAAGATGTGAGCCCACACAACAACATCAAGATATCATGGTATCGTCGCACCGCACAAGCTGCAGCCGCCATCGCCGCCATCGTCATCTTTATGCTGTTTATATCTACCCCGATAGACAACTTCCAACCCCAAAACAACTTCGCCGGGCTGGTTGCCACCGAAATATTGGCCGGAAAAGAAAACCACACCTCCCCTGCCGTCGCAGCCGACAATATGACTATCGACACAACCAACACCCCTACACAACCATGCGAGCCTGCCGATGCTCTATACAGCATCACACCCTCGACACCCCACAATAATACCTCTCAATCCATTACCACATCCAACGAAACTCCTCGTTACATATTGGTAATAGGCTCATTACCCTCGCGCACACTCGCCGAAAAGCAAATTGCCGAATTTGCTGAAATGGGTATCACCGAGCACATCAACATATACGAGAACAACGGACGTTACCGACTATACATCGAGGGCTACAGCAACATGCAACAAGCCCAAAGCCGACTCGACGAAATAACAGCCACCGCACAACTCCCCGTTACAGGCATTTGGATTTGTTCTACCCGATAATGCACACACATCAAGTTCTTTTCACCACACAACCTTTTCGCATACCATCATCGCAATATTTCTCCATCATATTGCGTCGTTGGCTCACACGCTGGCTCAGCATCGCCATTCTATTATTCATCGCGCTCATAGCAGCTACATGTTTCGACATTCGATACGGCATCATACTGCTCATGTTCATATTCATCATCATTCCCCTCATTCTTTTCTTCTTATACTACAACTACGCCTTACGACCCGAAGCTTTTTATTCGGTTGTAGAAAAAAGCCTCATCATACACTCTCTCGGCATAGATTGCATATACAACGAAAAGCACCACAACATCCTCTCTTGGAAGAATGTACAACGCATCGAGCGTGACAACAAGGCTTTCTACATCTTCACAGGCAACTATACCTACTTCTACCTGCCTCGCAACGCTTTCAACTCTATCGAAGAGTTGCACAATTTCGAAATAAATTTTTTACCTCAATTTATTTCCTAAAATACGTTATAATAGATGGCTTTTACAAAAAACTCACTATCTTTGCGTAGACAGCATAAATCAAGTCAACGACAACACCCATGCGACAACTTATATACACCACAATAGTATGTATTATTGCCCTCGCCGGCAACCTTACTGCACATGCCGAGATATACTCTCTCGACAAAGCCCGCCGTTTGTACAAAGCCGAACGATATGAAGAAGCCGCTCCCACATTCAAGGCCGAGCTGAAGAAAAAACCCAATAACGGATCTATCAACCACTGGTATGGTGTGTGCCTTTACCACATGCGACAATACAACGATGCCATCAAATATCTGCAAAAAGGCGTCGAGCGAAAAGTCACTCTATCCAACTACTATCTCGGCAAAACATACCACGCACTATACCGTTTCGATGATGCAATAGAGTCATACAACGCATACCTGTCCTTTATCAAAAAAGACAAAAAAAATCCTGTCAAAGACATAGACCATTGTATTGCAAAAGCCAAGATAGGACAAAAGATGATGCGCGGTGTGGAGCGAGTGCAAGTTATAGACAGCATCGCCATTGACTCTCTCAACTTCATCAATCAATTCCGTCTTTCGCCCGAGGCCGGCCGACTATTGGCTTACAAAACAATACCCAAATCACTGCAAGCCGACAGCAACGCCATTGCATACATCCCCCAACGAGCCGACGCCATATACTTGGGACACAAGACCAACAACAACTACGACCTATACGTATCAAACAATCTTTTGGGCGAAGAATGGAGCGAACTACACTCATTGTCACAAAACATCAATACAAGTGACAACCAGAACTACCCATTTCTGCTCAGCGACGGACAGACTCTCTACTTCGCACAAGATGGTGAAAACAGCTTGGGCGGATACGACATATATATAACAATGTTCAACTCAGAACGAGGCGACTACATGCTACCTCAAAATCTGGGCATGCCATTCAACTCTCCATACAACGACTTCATGATGGCTATCGACGAGCACATGGGCATAGGGTGGTTTATATCCGACCGCAACCACATCCCGGGCATGCTCACGCTATACATATTCATACCCAACGACACTAAGACCATATACAACTCCGACAACGAAAACCTCTGTTCTTTGGCTCGACTATCTTCTATTGCCGATACATGGCTCGAAGAGGCCGACTATTCATCCATACTCAACAAAATAGCCTCTATCGAACCCAACGAAAGTGAATTGCGTCAACACGAAATATTCTTTGTCCTTTGCGACGGACTTATTTACACTCAACTGAGCGACTTCAAGAACACCGAAGCTCGCCACTACTACAACCAAGCTCAATCGCTACAACTCAAAATTGACGAGCGCAAAGCAAAACTCAAAATGCTGAGAAAACAATATTCTCGAGCCAACACATCGGAAAAAGAACGTTTAAGCCCCATCATATTGAGCCTTGAGCACGAGATACTCAACAGCAACGAGTCGCCCATGACATACGAAAACCGTGCCCGTCGTGCCGAACTCAACTACTTGGATATAAACATCAAATAATACAACAAGGTTATGATACTCGACATCATCATATTTGCTGTACTTGCAGCCATCGCTATATTCCTGCTCATTCTCGAACTGTTTTTCCTCCCCGGACTATCTGTAGCAGGTTTTTTCTCCATCGTATTCTACGGCGTTGCTCTCTACTACGCCTTCACACAAATGGGTATGGTTGTCGGCACTATTTTGCTCATCTTTACAATATTTCTCACCATATTCGTTATTTGGTACTTCATGCGATCGCGCACCCTCGACAAGATGTCGTTACACACCAACATCGATGCAACTGCCCCAACCACTATCGACAGCAATATACATGTAGGCGATAAAGGCATAACAATATCCCGTCTCAACCCCATGGGACGTGTACGCATAGGCAATATCACCGCCGAGGCACGTGCTATCGACTTTATCGAGGAAAACGTACCCGTAATCATTACCAAGATAGAGCGTACAACCATATACGTCGAGCCATCACAACAAGCATAACACAAGCACAATACAATAAAATTTCATTAACCCCAAAACAATACATCATGGAAGTAATTACAATTCTACTATTGGTAGCGGTTATCATACTGATAGCCCTATTCTTCTACTTCGTGCCCTTCCTGCTATGGCTATCGGCACGTGTATCGGGCGTAAACATATCGCTCCTTCAACTCTTCTTGATGCGCATACGTAAAGTTCCACCTCAAGTTATTGTAAGCGGCATGATTGAAGCTCACAAAGCAGGTCTGAGCACCATCACCCGCGACGAACTCGAGGCTCACTACCTCGCAGGTGGTCACGTAGAGCGCGTTGTTCACGCACTCGTTTCGGCGGCCAAAGCCAACATCGAGTTGGACTTTAAGATGGCATCGGCCATAGACCTGGCAGGCCGTAATGTATACGAAGCGGTTCAAATGTCGGTAAACCCCAAAGTTATCGATACACCACCCGTCACCGCAGTAGCAAAAGACGGTATACAGCTCATTGCCAAAGCTCGCGTTACTGTTCGTGCCAACATTCGACAATTGGTTGGTGGTGCCGGCGAAGATACCATTCTGGCACGCGTTGGCGAAGGTATTGTATCTTCTATTGGTTCCAGCATCTCTCACAAAGAAGTATTGGAAAACCCCGACTCTATATCCAAACTTGTTTTGCGCAAAGGTCTCGACTCGGGAACGGCTTTTGAAATCCTTTCTATCGACATTGCCGACATCGATATAGGTAAAAACATCGGTGCTACACTCCAAATCGACCAAGCTCAAGCCGACAAGAACATTGCTCAAGCCAAGGCCGAAGAGCGTCGTGCTATGGCCATCGCTCTTGAACAAGAGATGAAAGCCAAGGCTCAAGAAGCCAAAGCCAAAGTTATCGAAGCGGAGGCTGAAGTGCCGCGTGCTATGGCTGAGGCTTTCAGAAATGGCAATCTCGGTATCATGGAATACTATAAAATGAAAAATATCGAAGCCGATACCGCCATGCGCGAAAACATCGCCAAACCGTCAACACCCAAAGCTGACAATAAATAATAAAAACGCCTTTATCATATATTTTTTTCAAGAATGCATCGGCTCTACAGTCGGTGCATTCGTCTTTATTCGCAATCGCCTCTTATGCTATCTCCGCACGCCTTTTAGAGAGTATTCAGATAAGTCCTACAACAAAGCAACTGTAGGAAGATGTTGAGATAAATCATAAACTATTCATACCCCCCATATTATATCGGTCAATATTGCCACAAAACACTCTACGCATCAATATTTCACACTTTTTAACACTTTATTCTTGCTTTTACATCCTATGGCTAATATTTTTGCGTAAATTTAAATACTTATAGATATGGTGAAAAAATACTTCTTACTTCTCGCAACAATCTTCGTTGCAGCCACAACACAACAAGCCCATGCCCAATGGGAAAAAATTCAATCTCTACCCGCTGCACAATGCATTATGGTTGCTCCCAACGGCAATCTCATTTCGTCTGACTTCCAATTTGACTACTCAGGCGGTATATACTACTCGCAAGACAATGGTACAACTTGGATCAAAGCCGAGGTTGAGGACTATGCCTACAACACCATGATACAAGCCGGCGAATACATTATTGCATCGGGCGAGTACAGCAACATTGCCCGTTCTAAAGACAATGGCGTGACTTGGGAAATTCTCAATTACAGCTACATCCTATCGGAGTACATCTCCGAAGGTGCTGCCGAAGGCGACATGGCTTATGCCATTACATACTTCAAAGACAAGCTCTTCATCGCCGACATGAACGGTGGCGGCGCTATGTACAGCGAAGACTTTGGCGAAACTTGGACTATGACCGACCGTCAATCGCTCATGTACGAAACCGAGTACGGACCTGCTATCGACTCGTTCTACAAATTTGACCAAAACAATGGCCAACTACTCCTCTTTGGCGCATTCTTCATCTATCGCCTCAACGAAGAAGACTACACATGGGAGTTGCTCCGCAGCGACAGCAACTTCATGGGCGTAACAACAACTTACCAAAACAAACTCATTTGCGGTAGAGCTATCACCAACTACACCGACAAAGTTCCCTTCCTCGAATACACCGAAGACGGTGGCTCTTCTTGGGGTGAAGTTCCCCGTCCCGAGGGCATGATAGACAACAATGTCCGCGCTATGCACTGCTTCGACAACACCATCATCGTGGCACTTCAACAAGGTGGTCTTTACTTCACAAACGACTTCGGTCAATCTTGGGACACCTTCTCCGATGGCATCCCATACTACGTGAGCAACGACACCAAGTTCTATAAGTCTCCCCTCGTTATCGATAGCGACGACCAATATGTATACATCGCCCTTTATGACGAGCCTTGGAACGAACCCAACGAAGGAGGTATATATCGATACGAAAAGAGCAAGTTGAAAGCATCTGTCAAATCTACTACTCTCAACAACAACATCTACGTTCACAACAACACGCTATACCTCAATGACTCGGCCAACGTGACAATATACAACATCAACGGCTCATTGGTACACAGCGCAAACAACTGCCAAGAAATAGACCTAAACAACTTGCAAGAGGGTATATATATATATCAGGCCAACATCAATAACAATATTATAAGCGGCAAGTTTATCAAAAAATAACAATGCTATAAATACATCAAAAGCAGACTACGACAACAACAACACAGTCGCTGTCTGCTTTTGGTTTTACTCACATACTCAACTATTGTCTTATGAAAAAATTTCTACTTGGCATAGTATTGCTACTCTCCACAAATCTTTTCTCACTCACATCTTCGGCTCAAGAACAAGACCACATCGTATACCACAGTTGCGACTTCAGCGATGGTATTCCGGCCGATTACTCAACTTTCGACCTCGATGAGCAAACATTGCACTACACCATGATACAGGGTGGTATTAAGCAAGGTGAAGCATGGGCCCGAAAGAAAGAATTAGGCACACAAAACTACTTCGCCGCCTCCGCTTGTCGTTACAAAGAAATTGATGGTGTCGAGCTTAAGCCCTCCGACGACTGGCTCATTACTCCAGCCATTTGGGTGCGTGGCAAAGATGCAACACTCTCTTGGGATGCTCAATCTCTCAAAAGCCAACAAAAAGTATCAGCCGGATACCGTGTGCTCGTCTCTACAACCGGCAACAATCCTGCCGACTTTACGCAACAACCCGTTTTCAGCACCGACGAAGAGAGTCTCAACGAATGGACTCATCACGAAATAGACCTTGCTCAATACGAGGGACAACACATATACATAGCATTCCACAACAACAGTGCTCAAGGCGACTTCCTGTGCATCGACAATATTACAGTCATGGGACATCGCGGTATATGCGATATGGCAGGTACCACAGGGTCGCACGTTTTTGGCACCGAATTACTCAACGTCAGCTTGGCAATTACTTCATACGCCGATGTGCCCATCACCGACATGACTCTATACTACCGTCACAACAACGAGACTGTTACCGAGACATTGTCGGGACTCAACATCAACAAGTACGAGGTATACAACCACACCTTCAGCACACCCATTCCCATTGCCAATGGCGACACCACTCAATACACCATTGGAGCAATCGTCAATGATATACCTCAAGACGAAATCACCTACAACACCGTCGCTTTCTTGTTTGCTCCGGCTCAAAAAGTCGTTATCGAAGAGATTACCGGTATGTGGTGTACTTTCTGTCCTACAGGCATTGTCGCATTCGATATTCTCAAGGAAAAATACCCCGAGCAATTTATTGGATTGGCCCTTCACTACGACGATATTATAGCCGTCAACGACTATGTCAATGCAATAGGTGTTACCGGACTGCCCTCGGGTTGGGTCAATCGACGTCACTATGTCACATCACCCATGGTTGTCGTTGAAAACAACGGCATAAAAGAGTATGTTACAACCAATGGCGGCTTCGAGACTTACCTGCAAGCCGAGTTGAGCTCTCTATCGCCTTGCGAGGTTGTCATCAACGCTCTCTCTTACAACAACAACCAAGTTACACTCAACACCACAACACATTCGGCCATCGATATTGAAAACATACAATATCAACTCGCCTTTGTCGTTGTTGAAGACCATGTATGGGGCGAAGGATACTATCAGAAAAACGGATACTCAGGTGGCGAGGCCAAACTTCATGGCTGGGAAAACCGTCCCAAAATGGTTGTTGACGATTTCAAGTTCGACCACGTTGTGCGTGGCATATTCAACGACTACCAAGGTATAGAGGGTAGCATACCCTCTCAACTCATTGCCGGTGAGGAGTACAACTCTTCATACACATTCGACCTCCCCACCACAATACTCAACCCCGACAATGTCAAGATTGTTGCCTTGATTATAAACTGTGCCGACGGTTCTATCGTAAATGCTGCCGAATCGGGCTCTTTGACTGCTATCAACAAGACTCAAGCCTCGCATAAGACGCAATGCTTCACTGCCGGCAACAGTATTTACATCTCTCTCCCATCAAACAACCCGGCTCACATTGCCATATACAACTTGGCCGGTGCTCTCGTTGCTGCATACGACACCAACAGCACCTCTTTGCAACTCCCCGCTCCCAACAGTGGAGTATACATCGTAAGCATCACACAAGACAACAACACATCTACACACAAGATTGTAGTACGATAAGAAACGAACACCCTCCAACGATATGGGCCCTTGGGCATTACTGCCCAAGGGCCCTTTTTGAATTTTCATCACCTCTTTAGGTCTTTTGTACCTATTAGCCCTTGCCATCCTTTTAGGCCTTTTTGCCCTGCACTTTTAAGGCTTTTCAGCCCCTGCAGGCCTTGATACTAATAAAGGCTGTCGCCAATCACAGGTGACAGCCTTTGCTGCATTTCTACAAACTCTATTCTTAACCATTTAATTTACACTTATGCTTAAGAAACGTAGCATCTATATAAAAACCATATCTTTTATCAAAAAACAATACATCCCGTATTTTTTACAAATTTATACACTCCATATTTCTCTCATATTGCATTGATATTACAAATATATTACACAACATTCCTACACAATACACACCTTGCCACAAAACAATAGCGGCATCGGTACATACTATCCCGACACCGCTACTCATTCGTTGTTCCTGCGTTGCTTATGCCTCTGCAGGCTTGTTAAGAGCCTCCATAATAAGGCCTTCCAACTCCTCGGCAAGCTCGGGATTGTCTGCTATACATTTCTTGGCCATATCGCGTCCTTGACCCAACTTTGTCTCTCCATAGCTAAACCACGAACCGCTCTTCTTGATTATACCTTTGTCTACACCCATATCTATTATCTCTCCGGCCTTCGAGATACCTACACCAAACATGATGTCAAACTCGGCTCGGCGGAACGGAGGTGCAACCTTATTCTTAACCACCTTCACGCGGGTCTGATTTCCTATAACCTCATCGCCATCTTTTATTTGCGATATACGTCGTATATCTATACGCACCGAGGCGTAGAACTTCAGCGCATTACCTCCGGTAGTGGTCTCGGGGTTACCAAACATTACACCCAATTTATCTCGCAATTGATTGATAAATATACACGTCGTATTGGTCTTGCTTATTGAGGCGGTGAGCTTGCGCAGGGCTTGCGACATGAGGCGTGCTTGCAATCCCATCTTCGAGTCTCCCATATCTCCCTCTATCTCGGCCTTGGGTGTAAGTGCTGCCACCGAGTCTATCACAACAATATCTACTGCCGACGAGCGAATAAGTTGGTCGGCTATCTCAAGGGCTTGCTCTCCATTGTCGGGTTGCGATATGAGAAGATTCTCTACATCTACACCCAGCTTTTCGGCATAGAATCGGTCAAAGGCATGCTCGGCATCTATTATGGCGGCTATACCTCCGGCCTTCTGTGCCTCCGCTATGGCATGAATGGCCAAAGTCGTTTTTCCCGACGATTCGGGTCCATATATCTCTATGACGCGTCCACGAGGATAACCTCCCACGCCCAACGCCGCATTGAGACCTATCGATCCGGTGGGTATCACTGCTATCTCGTCTATCTGGTCATCGCCCATCTTCATGATGGCTCCGCGACCATAACTCTTCTCTATCTTATCCATGGCGGCCTGCAAGGCTTTCAACTTCTCGCTCGACACAGGCACGCGACCTTGTAATGTTTTGTTTTCTTCGCTCATTGTCTTATCTTTTTTTATTTGTTATTCAATATTTGGTTGCTATGGTCGGCTGTCTTTACCTTCTCTATTATATCGGCAACCTTTCCATTCTCGTCTATGATAAAGGTTGTACGCACAGTTCCCATTCCTACTCTGCCACACATCTTTTTTTCGCGCCACACCCCGAAGGCCTCATTCAGCTGCAAGTCGGTATCGGCTATCAGTGTAAAGGGTAGATTGTGTTTCTCGGCAAACTTGCGATGCGAAGCGGCACTGTCTTTACTCACTCCTATCACCTCATATCCGGCTGCACGCAACTCATCATATCCATCTCTAAGGCTGCATGCCTCGGCTGTACAACCCGACGTATTATCTTTCGGATAAAAATACAGCACTATTTTTCTTCCCGCATAGTCGGCAAGTCTTATCTCTCGACCATTGGCATCTAAGCCCAATACTTCGGGCACTTTATCTCCTATCTTCATATTCGTTCTTTTTTATCAAATACAAAAATAATGTTTATTTGCGAGAAAACAGAGCCTCACGCTTCATTGTTTTTCTCTCACACTGCAAAGATATTACACATCCTGTGCAAAAAACTGTACACGCAAAACAAAAGTATATTAACATCGGTTTTTTTTCCACTCTCTCATCGCTCATACCACTCCGAAATGGTAACTTTGACATCGCTATGTTATCGATACTCATTCCCACATACAATTTCGACTGTTCGGCTCTTGCACAGGAGTTGCAACGACAGATTACAACCTCGGGCATCACTGCCGAAGTAATTGTCATGGACGATGCCTCGCCCAACCACCAACTGCGCAATGCCAATGCCTCTATCAACGAGTTTCCTCATTGTCGCTTCATACAACTACATCACAATGTCGGTATTGCTCGCATACGCAACCTGCTTGCCGACGAGGCTCAATACAACTATTTGCTTTTTCTCGATGCCGATGTATACCCCGTATACGACAACTTCATCACTCGTTATCTCGACGCTCGCGACAAAGCCGATGTTGTATGTGGCGGATTGATGTTTCGCGCCACACCTCCCTCGCCTCAGTGCACACTTCGTTACAAATATGGCAGTATAGTCGAGTCGCAGTCGGTCGAGAAACGCATGCAACAGCCCTTTGCCGAGTTTCGCACACTCAATTTTTTTATCTCGCGCAAGGCTTTCACGGCTACTCGTTTCAACGAAGAATTTGTCCGATACGGACACGAAGACACTTTCTTTGGCAAAGAATTGCAACAAAAAGGTTTCTCTATTACACACATCGACAACCCCATATACCACGATGTACCCGACACCAACGAGCAGTTCCTATCTAAGACCCGCCGCAGTATCGAGAATTTGCGCGAACACTACGACCTCCTGCTCTCGCATGTCAAGTTGTTGCGCCTATACGACAAGTTGCACCGCTACCACATGAGCGGTGTCATAGCTACACTCTTTTCTATTATCGAACCGCTATTGCTTCACAACCTCAACAGCAGCCATCCATCACTCACCCTGCTCAACATCTACAAGGCTGGGTACATCTGTCGCATCATGAGTAGCAAATAAGCAACATACAATCATTTGACTCATATCTTTTCTCACACAACATTCTACTTATAGTCTTTCAAGATTATTTGCAATCGTTGGCGGGCAAAGAATATACGACTTTTCACCGTTCCCAGCGGCAAGTCCATCTTCTCGGCTATCTCGTGATACTTAAAACCCTCTATGTGCATCGAAAATGGTATACGATACTCATCCGAGAAGCTATTTATCGCCTTCATTATCTCCTTTACTGTATACGACCCATCGGGCGTATCGAAACCCGATTCTTGTGGCAGATTGAGGTGATACAAATCCTCCGTTTGGTCTACTATCGTTTGGTTACGCACCACTCTGCGATAGTTATTGATAAAGATATTACGCATGATGGTAAACACCCACCCCTTAAAGTTTACATTGTCTATATACTTGTCTTCGTTATCAAGTGCCTTCAGCGTTGTATCTTGCAGCAGGTCATGCGCTTCTTCTCTATCAGACGTGAGCATATATGCAAAGTTGAGCAGATTACTCTGCAAGTCGAGGAGCCTTTCTTGGAATTGAGGCGAGTTCATACGGTTTCTTTTTTATTGATACACACTGTCGGAGGAACAGATTTGTGTCACAGGGCAACTGAACTCACTCTAAGATGACGTAACGGCAGTTTTTACACTTAGTATAAAATATAAAGTTTGTTTCAGAGCTATGTTTGTACTCGTGGTTTTTCATGCCACAAGCAACACAGACATTAAACAACGACCCGACATAAAAGTTCTTCAGCATCGCTTCGTTTTACATTCATTAACTCTATTTTCATTCAACAACATTCATTTTCATAATTATGGGCAAACATCTGCCATAAATCCCCAAAATACACTACATTTGTATCTATATTTATTACCTACACAATGAACAGACTATACACAACCCTTGTGGCACTCCTTCTGTGCACACTCTCGTTGCTTGCCAACGATACTACACATCTCTATCGCATCGACATTCACCAAGACATAGGCTCTACGACATGGCGATACCTGCAAGACGGCATGCAACAAGCCTACGACAACGAGTCCGATGCCGTTATACTCCACCTCAACACATACGGAGGGCTGGTACTGCACGCCGACTCTATGCGCACGCTCATCCTCAACGCACACATCCCGGTATATGCCTATATCGAGAACAATGCCGCTTCGGCCGGTGCGCTCATTGCCTTGGCTTGCGACAGCATTTACATGCAGAATGGAGCCCGAATGGGTGCTGCTACCGTTGTAAACGAAACAGGCGAAGCCATGCCCGACAAGTATCAGTCGTACATGCGTGCGACGATGCGTGCCACAGCTCAGGCTCAAGGCTCCGACACAACTATCACCCAACAAGGCGACACAATCATTGCTTGGCGACGCAACCCCATCATTGCCGAAGCTATGGTCGATGAGCGGGTTGTCATCCCCCAACTGTCCGACTCGGGACAGATTCTCACCTTCACGGCCAACGAGGCACTTGACAACGGCTACTGCGAAGGTGTGGTTGAGAGTGTCGAGCAAATGATTACCGACCACCTCGACATCAAGCAATACTCCATCGAGCAATACACACCATCCCTTTACGACAAGATTGCAGGCTTCCTCACCAATCCTGCCCTTCAGGCACTCATGGTTACGCTCATCATCGGTGGTATTTTCTTTGAGTTGAAAACACCCGGTTTCGGACTGCCGTCGGCCGTAGCGACTATAGCGGCTATTCTATATTTCCTGCCACTATTCATCAGCGGTACGGCCGAGAGCTGGGAACTTCTGGCTTTTGTCCTGGGTATTATTCTTCTCATTGTCGAACTTTTTGTCATCCCCGGCTTTGGTGTTGCCGGCATCTCGGGTGTCGTCATCATATTGGGGGCTCTCATCTTGGCGGCCATAAACAATATCGTTTTCGACTTCTCTTTTGTCACAGGTGGCGACATTTCACGCAGCATACTCACCGTTCTGGCAGGTCTTGTCATTGCTGTTCTCCTGCTCATATACCTATCTCATCGCATAGGATCTAAGGGTATGTTATATCGTTTTGCCCTACATGCCGAGCAGAAGAATAGCGATGGATATGTTGGTGTTGACACAGCGGTCAACAACCTCATCGGTGCCAAAGGGGTTGCCATTACTCGCATGGCCCCTTCAGGCAAAATCAAAGTCAATGGCGAGGTTTATGATGCCGTCTCTATGTATGGACAATACATTGAACCCAATACACCCGTTCATATTCATCGCCACGAGAACAACCAACTCTACGTCACCCCCGACCTCCAACAATAAAACGCGTCTTATACATCTCTGCTCATGACACTCGACCGCACACAACAACCCCCTGTAACTCCTTTTGGAGCCCTATCCATGCCCCAACCTCGCATCGACCGCCTCAACAATGGTATTGAACTTTTCATTGTCGACAAAGGCGACCAAGAGGTGTGTCGCTTGGATATTCTCTTCGAAGGTGGACGATATGCCGCAACAACTCCTGCCATTGCCGACATGACCGGACCTATGTTGCGCAAAGGTATCCCCGGAATGGATGCCGAAGCCATAGCCGAGCACCTCGACTACTACGGTGCATGGATACAGACCGGCACTACCCAACACTACAGTGCCATTTCGCTGTTTTCTCTCAACCGCAATCTCGACAAGGTGCTACCTCTCATTGCTTCGATGATTACCGCACCCTCTATGCCTCAAAAGTCGTTTGACGTTCTCCGACAGCAACGCATTCAACAGCTCGAGATTAACCGTCAGAAAGTCAGTTTCCTTGCGGCCGAAGCATTCAACACACTTCTCTTTGGTGCATCTCACCCATACGCTCGCACGACATCGGCTCAAGACCTACAGTCCATAACTATCCACGACCTGCAACAATACCACATCAACCACTATCTCAATACAGGCATCCGTATTCTGCTCTCGGGGCGCATTTCCGACAAAGTTTTAGAACTGGTTCATCGACACTTCGACAACCTTTCTCCGGCCTACACTCCTCCCGTTACCGTCGACCCTATCGCTCCCGAAGCAACCCACACATCGTTTATACACAGACCTGCTGCTTTGCAGTCGGGCATAAGAATGGGACTTCCTGTCATCGGTAGCAATCACCCCGACTATCCTCTTCTCACAATGCTCAATCTCGTTTTGGGTGGATACTTTGGCAGTCGACTCATGACCAACATTCGCGAAGAGAAAGGCTACACCTACGGCATATCATCGCACATCGTTTCTATGCGCAAGGGGGCATACTTCACTATCGTCACCGAAACAGGCACACAATACACTCAACCCCTCATCGAAGAGGTACGCAACGAAATGTTGCAGTTATGCAACAATCCTATACCTCACGACGAACTCGAAACGGCTCGCAACTATCTGCAAGGCAGGCGTGCAAGAGCTTTAGACAGCCCATTCTCTATGAGCGACTATTTTGTATCTTCTATCATATCGGGCACTCCTCTCAACTACTTCAACACCGAAGATGAAATTATCCGTACTGCCACTGCCGACGATCTCCTGCGGGTAGCACGCACTCATCTGCACCCCGACAACCTATACTTTGCCATTGCCGGCGATCAAGACGCCATTGGCGCAATATAATTTATATCGCGTTAGCTTATTATATAGGTCAACATTGCGCAAAGTAGTTAAAACCCACATTATCAACACTTTCACAACACAAGCAATAGATACAGCAAGAGGATGTCTCGTTTTTTGAGACACCCTCTTGTTGTATCAGTCAGTATGTTGATTAATTTGACTACATATCCTCTATTGAGAGTCCTCTATAAATAAACTCATAGTCCTTGAATGTACCAACTGCTTTGAAGAACAACTCCGATTTGGCTCTTAATACCGCTTCGTCAAAGTTCTTTTCTTGACGTTTAACTTCGATGAATTCTATCTTGTTTTCCAATTCATCTTCGGCAACTATATCTATTTCATTTTCACCCTTGCGGTCATGCCAATATCCAATATGTGTATATTCGCCCGACTCTTTCAACTCTTCAATAAAGTAGCTTTCGAGAGACTTCCCGCTGAATGTCGAAAAGTCACGCTCGACTATCGTTCTCAATCTGTCATTACCACCGGCCTCGATGATGTGTGTATATTTGTATATAAAGCGGAACCAGAATTTCAAGAACTGGTCGTTAATCGAATAATGGACATTCTTATTGTTTGACTTTTCGTAGATAGGTTGCATCTTACTTATCAAGCCATACTCCTCGCTTAGGTTTTTCAAGTAGCCCGACAACTCTTTTATATTGAGTGCATTCTCCAACTCCGAGCGCGTATTTCTACCTTGCGCTATCAGGGTCAATATTGAGAAGTATATACCGTAGTCTTTGCCAAATTCATCAACAAGCATATTTTTACCCTCGGGCAAGAAATAGGAGTCTCGCTCAAAGAACATATCGAGCATCTTCTTCTCGGTAAACTTCTTCCTATCGATGAGTAACTCAACATATTTAGCCACTCCTCCTGTCAAGGCATAGAGTGCCAACAAGTCGGACTTCTTGTAACCGGGGCAATATTCTGCCATTATCTCCTTTAGGACTGATGGTCTGAAAGGTCTAACATGAATAGTGTCGGTCTGTCTGCCAAATAATGGTTGTTTCTTATCCTTGAATATCTTATTCATCAAGGTATTCACCGAGCCAGCTACAACAAGGTTGATATGAGCCTTACTCTTGTAGCTATCCCAGATATTCTGCATATCTGAATAGATAGAGGAATTTACCCTGTAGAAGTCTTGGAACTCATCAATAAAGAGAGTGATATGCCGGGTTAGCGACAGTTCCATGATATACTTAAAGATTGCAGCAAATGTCATCCCCTTCGCATCAAGCATCGGGATATTGAGTTTTGTACGAATCTCATCAATGAAGATATCACACAAATCGGCTTCAGCCTTACGGGCAACAAAGAAGTAGAGAATGGTTTTGTTTTCATAAAACTTCTTAACCATCTCTGTCTTACCAATACGACGCCTTCCGGTAATAATGGTAAACTGAGCTACCTCGTGAGAAATATCTTCAATTTCTCTTAGCTTTTCAAATTCAGCTTCTCTATCAAAAAATCTCATACTCGGTATTTTTTATCGTAACACTCATTACCGTAACAGAAATTACGATAGTGCAAAGATATAAATAATTTTATTTATTAAGCAAGAAATCACATGATTTTAGTTATTAATACCCCTTTTCATCTCCACGGCCTTATGGTCCTTTTAGGCCTTCCGGTTGCAACACCACTCCGTAGCAACCTTTTCAACACCCCCTAACAACCACACATAAAAAAAAGCGAGAAACACTCACCTCGGTGCTTCTCGCTTGCTGCATTTTCAACCAATATTACTTCTTATTACAATCTTTATTGCAGTCCTTCGACTTAGCACATTCTCTATTTTTCTTTTCACAGGCTTTTCCATCCTTGCAATCGCCCTTGCAATCTTGCTTCTTATCGCAATCCTTCACTTGAGGGCACTCTCCTTTACAATCTTTCTGATGCTTTGAGTCGCATCTCATTTCACATTGGCATTCTCCCTTTTGCCCATGACCTTTGTGATGTTTTCCGCACACACTATCACATTTCATGTGCTTGTGAGCTCCTTTTTTTATCTCTCGGGCTTGAGCACGAAACTCCTTCTTGCCGTGATGATTTTTCTTCATCTCTTCAAATTTCACTTTTTGCTCGGGAGTAAGCACCTTATCTACGGTAGCACGATATTTGTCATGAGCAGTCTTCATATTTTCACGACTTCCTTGGCGCGAAGCATCCAACTCTTCCTTGGCGGCCTTTATTTGCATGAGTTGCTCATCGCTAAGGTTCAGCTCTTGCTTCATCATCGACACCTGTCGCTCTTTCATCTCTTTTCTATCCAAGCGTTTTGCCTCAAGCTTTTGTTCTTGTGCACTCACTACAGTACTCATCGACATGGCACACACGGCCACCAACATTAACATTACTTTTTTCATACTCTTTCGTTTTTTTATTTGTTATACTTAATTTATTTCCGCTTGTTTGTGCGTTTGTTGTTAAGACTTACATCTTCTGCCTCGGTTTAATTCCACTCGCTTATTTGCAAAATTTTAACACTTACGACACATATATTTAACAAAAAAAATGCGCCACCCTACATAGGATGACGCACTCATATAACTCATACAGGCTATTACTTAACAACAAGATTTCTCACCTCCCATGTAGCCGACTCGGCATCGCTACACAAGTATTTGAAGGCAAAACGTACATTATCCTTCAAGTATGCGGCAGGCACAGCTATATCGCCCGACGACACATAAGTCCAGCTCTTTCCATCGGGATATGTAGTAATTTCTACTTGCTCCCATGTTGCTGCTGCAGGATCACCGTCGCTATAGTTGTCACTTACCCACATGGTGTGGTTGGTTGTAAGGTTGTTCAAGTCGCCCTTGTTGATGGCATGCTCATAAGTAATGGTCACGCTACTCTTACCACTGAGGTTGAGTGCGGGTGAAATGAGCCAGTCCTCATTGGCATGACTTGCACCATCGGCATAACCCGACATCTTTGCACCATAAGTCTTATCCGACTGCCATACTTGGTCGCCCAATACACTATAAGTAACGAAATCGCCCAAACCGGCTGTAAAAGGTATCTCAAGTATTGCACCTTCGGCATCAACAGGCTCTATACCATACACAGTACCATCTACAATAGCACATGTAGTATTCTTTATACCGCATGCACCGAAGTATTTTACCAACTCACCATAGAGCAACACCTCTTTACCATCCATTTCGGGGTGATCGGGCAAGCTCAATGCGTTGCGTACTGCTCCTGCAGGAAGTTGTACAGGCACTATATTATCTTTATCGTCTACATTGTCGGCAATAACAACATTAGTACCTTGTGTCGAGCCATCGGCTACACCAAAGGGTGCTTCCCACTCTACGTTACTGATGCTCTTACCGTTTATTTGACCTACGATATAAGCCTTTACCCATGCCTTTGCACCGCTGTTGTTCAAGCTGATTACAGCCGACACATTGTAGGGTGCTTCCTTCGTACCGTTACCCTCACCTACTTCAGGATTTACGGGTGTGTCGGGATTGGTATTACCACCTTCACCTATTGTTTGGCCGTCGAGCTTGGCAGCTGAAGTCTCTTTCATACCGGCTTCGCCGAAGTATTTAGTCAACTTACCATACACTACAACCTCCTTGCCGTCAATCTCGGGATGTGCCAACACGTCAAGGGCTGTACGTACATCGCCCTTAGGCAATTGTACTACAAAGCATGCCGAGGGGTTATTCTCGGTAGCTGTTGCAGCAATAAGGATGTTAGTACCTTGTGTGGCTACTGTACCGTCATCATACACAGCACCGGTAAAGGGGGCATCAAATTGCGAATCGCTGCTGATGCTTGAGCCGGCCACATGTCCCACAATAAAACCTTTCACCCAGGCCAATGCACCGTTTTGGTTGGCTGTCGCAGCTGCTATGTTATAAGGATTGTTTTCCGAGCCATCACCCTCTGCATCGGCAGGAGGTGTAGTAGGATCTTCGGGTACTTGACCGATAGTTGTTCCGTCAAACTTGGCTGCTGCGGTCTCTTTCATACCGGCTACGCCGAAGTATTTGGTCAACTTGCCATACAACTCTACAGGCTTGCCATCGTTATCGGGGTTGTTTACAAGCTCAAGAGTTGTACGAACATCGCCCTTAGGCAATTGTACTACCAAGCAAGCCGAGATGCTCTTTTCATCAGCCTTGGCTGCGATAAGAATATTCGTTCCGGCTGTTGCTACTGTACCATCATCATACACTGCACCGGTAAAGGGGGCATCAAATTGCGACTCCTCACTAATGCTTGAGCCGGCTACTTGACCTACTATGTAACCCTTCACCCAGGCCATCGAGCCATCTTGCACGGTAAGGGCTTTTATCACGTTATAAGGGTCGGCTTCTGTACCCGAGCCGACGGGATCCAACTGCTCTGTTCCATTGTCATCTCCGGTGTTGTCATCGTCACCAAAGTTATCTTCCCAGTCGTCACCCAAATTGTTACACGCACCCAATAGCATGGTGGCTGCAAACATCATGAATAATCCTAATTTTCTCATCTTCATCTATATTTAATTGGTTATTGTTTTACGTTCTCTTTTTTACTCCTCGGTACCAAAAAAGCCGTCAAGGTCATTGAGTGTGCGTATAGTCAGTTGCAACTCTCCGGCTCGGTCGGCCTTGTCCTTATAGTAACCTACTATAGCCACCACATCGCCCCATTTAGACGTTTCGGGCAATGGATAGTCGGCAAAACGGGCATACTCGCTGGTCGATATATATGCCTTGTTGTTGTTGGCATCGGCTATTTCGCGTGCTTGCGGATAACCCACGTTATACGTTCCGTTGTAGGTCGATGGCGCAAAGATTTTATCGGCCGGCTTGAGTTTCTCTCCCTCATCGCCCAAGCCGGTAAAGTGAACATCATTGATGCGCACCAAGCGACCATACATACTCTCATCATCTATTCGCGAGTTCAGTTCGCTGATGGTTATCTCTTCACACTTTATTTTACTTACATCGGGATACCCTACATATTGCACGCGCGACATAAACTCGGTATAGGGTATACGACCTGGCTCTATGCGACTCTTTGAGGTATTATATGTCTCTACACCCAGTTGCACCATGCTGGCATAACGTCCCATCACAAGACCTTTGCAATTTATCACTATCTCTTGTCCCATAGGTATTGCGCCCGACAAGCTGCCGGCATCTACACTCACTTTCAGGGCATCGCCCGTCTCGGTATCTTGTATGATAAGATATTTGTAGATATTACCACTCTCGTCGGTTGTTATCACTCGGCCGCGCACATATATATCACTCTCGGTATCAACATAGTTGATAGTGAAGAGCAAATCTTCCAAGTCAAAGGTCGACTTAAATTCGGCTATCGACACGGTCGGTGTCAGTGCATCGGCCTCGGCCTCTGTCAATATTCCTTTATCTGCCGGAACGGCCTCATACTCGGCACAGCCACTCAAGCCCATGGCAAGTACAGTGGCCGCTACCCATATATATTTTTTCTGTATCATATTGCTTTCTGTTTTTTTTTTGAAGGTATCACTCGATTAGAATTTATACGCTACATTCAAGAACATATTGAAACCCCACGCATAGTAGTAACGATTGGGGAACTTATCAACAGCCTGGATAGGCTTGCCATAGCTTTTGGTATCGCGGCTCAAACGTGATTGCTGATAGCCACCTGTCACCATGCTGGTATTATTAAGCAAGTTGTTCAAGCTCAAGTTGATATTCAACGACTGAGCACGATTGTTGAAGTACAACACCTTACCTACCGATGCATCCAACAAGAAACCGCCTTTCAGTCGCTCTTGTTTACCCAATATGCGATAGGTCTCATTGGTATAGCCATCATATACCATATTATTGCCCAGCTTATCGGGATATGTACCGCCATACATATTCATTTGTGTACGACGCGCAGGTGAGAAGTCAAGATAATTCTTGTCGTAGTACGACAAGGTTATGTCGGCAAACCACATCGACGGGTGGAAGTAGTCAAGCGTTATACTCGATGCTATTTGCGGACCATTCGATACCATCATACCCTTGGTATATACCTTCTCTACAATATCGGTTGTCTCCGACAAGTCGGTAGGCAACTCTCCGGTAAAGAGATTACATCCATTCTCGGCACTCATTACACCCATACTATTGTCGGTATAACGATAGTCGCCTACATTGGCTGCTACCTCTATCGAGAAGCCTGCTCCCAACTCTACATCTACACCCAACTCTACTCCGCGGAAGATGCGGTCTACACCAAATAGCGTATGGTTGACATACGTACGGAACTCGTCGTTATAGTAACCGGTACTCTCCGTTCCATCTATCATGTGCGTTTGGAACACTGTTACACGACCCTTCACACCGGGATAGTTAAACATCCAGTTCAAGTCATACGACAACACCTTCTCCGATTGCAAGCCCGGTATAAGGTTGTCCTTCACACGAGGTGCCACATAGCTGTACGAAGGCAGTGGCGCACGACTCTCGGCCAACACATTGGCATACACACGGTTGTGAGCATCGGCTTTCCAGGTCAAGCCGGCCTTGATGCTGGGGTCTATAAACATCGCTCTGAATCCATATCCCTTCGATTGCGCTCCTATAACCTCGGCACGACCGTTACGCATCAAACCCTCACGTTGAAATTGTGTATAGTTCAAGGCTACGGCATAGTAGATATCAAACAAACGGGTGTTCCAGAAGTTGTCGATAAACGCCGAACCCTTCACTACGTGCATGTTGTAGTTGTAGCCAAATTTATCTCCCTCCTTCACTACCCTATTGGGATTGTCAAGGTCATTCTGCACGATTATTGCATTGTTGGCAAAGTCGCGCTCGGCAAATTGGTCAATATCTATCCATTGATTGCCTCCCAACAAGTCATCCACCGTCTTGTAGTGCATGCCCAAGCCATACTTGGCCGACACACCGGCAGTCAATTTTAACTTATCGGTTAGCTGATTGGTATACAACGCATTCATCGCTGCCTCCATCAAGTCATTATGTCTACGCTCTATCATATAATGCGCACTTGAATTGGGCGTAGCAACATTATTCAAGTAGTTGGCTCTATACAAGGCATCCCAATTGATTTGTGTAAAATCCGTATTGTTTTCGCGCCATTGCTCGTCCAAGAAACCATACAACTTCTGGTTTACATTACCATAATTGGGATCTTCGGTATCGGTAGGACCATTTACCCCCAAATTGGTAAATTGAAAACCGGGCAGGTTGCGATAGTAGTCGGGACGTGGGTCGGGGGCATTGTAGAACGACAATGCACTGTTGCTATACATATTATAGTGATAGGCCGCACCCACCTTCAAGCTACTCTCATTATCGATATCCCATATATAATTCAACAACACGGTGGGATCCATTGTCTGCACAATACGCGAGTTGCGCACCTTGCCATCTTGATAACCCCAATATGAGTTGTAATATATACCGCGATAGTCATAAACCTCCTGTGTCGATGCACTCGACTGTCCGCGCTCGGTGTGATTGTTCCAGGCCGTCAACGCCAGGCTATGATTGTTCCACACCTTTTGTGCGGCAAAGAAATAGGCCAACGAATTGTACGACGTTCCCTCGGCTCTACCCTTTTCGGCCCAACGATACACTATCGAGCCGGTAAAGGCCCATCCGTTGTTCATCAAGCCGGTCGCATAGGTTGCCTGCGCACGCAGGTTATAGGCTCTATTGGTATATGACAAGCCTACTTGCGAACCCGCTGCATAGTCGGCCGCCAAGGTATTGATATTGGTTGCACCCGAAAGCGAACCATAACCAAATTCTATCGCATCCAAGCCATGCACAACATCCTTGTTGCGTGTGGCATTATTAAGACCACCAAGGCTCGAATAGTTAAATCGGCCTCGCTCCGTGTCGGTAAAGTTTATACCATTGATATAGGTTGCTTGATCGCGCTGGTCATATCCACGTATCGAAAATCGCATCGGACTGAAAACATAACTCGATGCACTCACAAACACATCATCCGACGAACCTGACAGATACGCTACCGATTGGCTCGATGTCGCACCCTCATCCTCAAGCATCGACTCGTCAAAGAGCAAGGTATTATCCTCTCGCGACACTTGAGCATCCTCCAACACCACCTTCTGAGCATCTGATATTGGCTCTACCTCTACATTCACTGTTGTAGGGGTTTGCATTACGGTCACATCTACCGCTTGAGTTGCATATTGATCGCCTGCAAAGGCTATCACTCCATTACCCTCTTCCACGTCTTGCAGTACATAAGTACCATCAGCGGCTGTTATTGCAACTTTACTACCTCCGGCGGCCGAAACAACGACCCCCGACACAGGCTTTTTCGTTGCACTATCGGTAACAGTGCCTCTCACGATGCCTGCTTCTACAGGTAATGCAAGCACAATCGCCAAACATCCTGCTGTCAACAATTTTCTCTTCATAAGAAAAGCTTTTAATTTTTTGATTCTTATATTTTATTTTCTTTATTAATTTTCTCTTTTTACATTCTATTCATTTCAATTCTATACGCACAAGCACTCCTTTGCATATAAATCAGAATTGCAAATTAAAGAATTTTTTTCCACTTTTCCTATTTTATACGGCTTATTTTTCAACAACAACACGCCCTATCCATTCATTACTCCACTATATACATAATTCTATACACTAAACACTGCATTTTTAACATCACAAACTTCCATTTTGTCATAATTATAATGTATATTTACACCCCAAAATATATTGCCAAAACATACATAACATGAAAAGAACAACAATCTTACTCATTGTGAGCATCTTATTTTCAACTTTGACATTTGCTCAACAAAACAAAGTTGCTGTATACTCAGTTGCTTTCTACAATCTCGAAAATCTTTTTGACACCATCAACAACCCCGATACTAACGACGAGGAGTTCCTCCCCGACGGAAACTATCGTTGGGGATCTCTCAAATATACCAACAAACTCAAAAACCTGGCATACGCTATAAGCAAACTTGCAACCGACAAGTTCTGCCCCAACGGACCGGCTCTTATCGGTGTAAGTGAAATAGAAAACCGTCAAGTCCTCGAAGACCTTATCAAAACCGACGACCTTGCACTCCGCAACTACGACATCGTTCACTTCGACAGCCCCGACCGCCGCGGTGTCGATGTGGGTATGATATACGACCGTGACCAATTTGAGGTCGATACGGCTATCAGCGTACGCCTTCACATCGAATGTTCGCCAAACACTCTCACACGCGACCAGCTCCTCGTCAGTGGTCGCATGGCCGGCGAGCGCATACACGTCATCGTCAACCACTGGCCTTCGCGACTCGGTGGTGAAGAACAATCAAGATGCCGTCGTGAAGCCGCAGCTGCCCTTTCGCGCCACTTAGCCGACTCGGTATTGGCTGCCGACCCCGACTCTAAAGTTATCATCATGGGCGACCTCAACGACGACCCCGACAACAAGAGTTGCGCATCTGTTCTCGGTGCTGTAATGAATCCCGAAGAGGTTGCCGATGGTGGATACTTCAACACCATGTGGCGACTGCACGAAAAAGGATTTGGTACACTCGGATACCAAGGTAAGTGGAACTTGTTCGACCAAATCATCGTTTCGGCCAACCTCGTAGGCAATGATCGATCGACACTCAAATTCTTCAAATCCGAGATTTTCAACAAAGACTTCCTCAAGCAGAGCAGTGGCAAGTACAAAGGCTACCCCAAGCGCACTCACGCATCGGGCCGTTACCTTAACGGATACAGCGACCACTTCCCCGTTATCATATATTTGGCCAAAATCGCGCAATAACACACATTCAAGCAAATACAAAAAACAATAATATCTAAAAACAAAACAGTGATGAAAAAAACTGCTATCTTACTCATGGCTCTTGTATGCTGCACAAGCATATCTTACGCCCAAGAAAAGCAAGCCTCCCCCAACGGCAATGTTGCCGTAGAGTTCAACATCGTTGACGGTATACCCTACTACGCTGTTGAGTACAAGAATCAACCTGTTATCAACCCCAGCCGAATGGGTCTTGAACTCATCAACGACTACTCGCTCATCGACAACTTCAGCATTGTCAATGTCAGTCACTCTTCTTTCGACGAGACTTGGACTCCCGTCTGGGGCGAAACCAGCACCATTCGCAACAACTACAACGAAATGGAGGTACAACTCCAACAAAACATCCCCGGAAAAGACCCTAAATCATCTCGCCGTTTGCTCACCATCCGTTTCAGAGTATACGACGATGGCGTAGGTTTCCGATACGAATTTCCCGAGCAAGACAACCTCACATACTTCACCATCAAGGAAGAATACACCGAGTTTGCCATGACTGGCAACCACACTGCCTACTGGATTCCGGGCGACTACGACACGCAAGAGTATGACTACACCATCTCGCGACTCACGCAGATCAACGACCTTTTCGACAAGGCTTACACAGGCAACTCTTCGCAAACTGCCTTCTCTAAGACCGGTGTACAAACCTCTCTCCAACTCAAAACCGACGAAGGTCTATACATCAACATCCACGAGGCTGCTCTCGTCGATTATGCCTGTATGCACCTCGACCTCAACGAGAAGACTCTCGTGTTCCGCTCTTGGCTCACTCCCGATGCTCGCGGACACAAAGGATACTTGCAAGCTCCTTGCAAATCGCCTTGGCGCACTGTCATGGTAAGCGACAACGCATGCGACATATTGGCTTCCAACCTCATTCTCAACCTCAACGAACCCTGCAAAATCGAAGATACTTCTTGGATCAAACCCGTTAAGTATGTAGGTGTGTGGTGGGAAATGATTACCGGTAAGAGCTCTTGGGCTTACACCGACCTGCCCCAAGTACAAATCGACAAGATCGACTACGCTACTGCCAAGCCCAACGGCCGTCACGGTGCCAACAACGAAAACGTTATGCGATACATCGACTTTGCCGCCGAGCATGGCTTCGACCAAGTTCTCGTCGAAGGCTGGAACATCGGTTGGGAAGATTGGGCCGGTAAGACCAAAGACTACGTTTTTGACTTCGTTACTCCCTACCCCGACTTCGACATCCAAATGCTCAACGACTACGCCCACAGCAAAGGTGTGCGCCTCATGATGCACCACGAAACATCAGGCTCTACTCGCAACTACGAGCGTCACATGGATGCAGCATTCGACTTGATGGAAAAATATGGATACAACTCTATCAAGAGCGGTTATGTTGGCGACATGCTCCCCCGCGGAGAATATCACTACGGACAATGGTGCAACAACCACTACCTATACGCCATCACCGAGGCCGCCAAGCACAAAGTCATGGTTAACGCTCACGAGGCTGTTCGCCCCACCGGTCTTTGCCGTACATACCCCAACTTGATTGGTAACGAGTCGGCTCGCGGTACCGAGTACCAAGCTTTCGGCGGAACTCATCCCCACCACGTCACCATCCTCCCCTTCACCCGCCTGCAAGGTGGTCCCATGGACTATACCCCCGGTATATTTGTAATGGATATTACCAAGATCAACCCCGACAACCAATCTTACTGCAACAGCACCATCTGCAACCAATTGGCTCTATACGTCACATTATACTCTCCGTTGCAAATGGCTGCCGACCTCCCCGAACACTACGAGATGTACATGGACGCTTTCCAATTTATCAAAGACGTAGCTGTTGACTGGGACGACTCTCGATACCTCGCCGCCGAGCCCGGACAATACATCCTTGCCGCTCGCAAAGAGAAAGGTGCCGAAAATTGGTTCGTAGGTGCTGTTACAAACGAAGAGCAACGCACGTTGGAGGTCAACTTCGACTTCCTCGACAACAACAAACGATATGTTGCAACACTCTACGCCGACGGCAAAGATGCCGATTACGCCACAAACCCCGACTCGTACAAGATTACAACAGGTATCGTTACAAGCAAGTCGAGCATCAAGGTTAAGATGGCTCGCGGTGGTGGTTTTGCCATCAGCATCCGACCCGCTACCAATGCCGACAAAAAACTAAAAAACCTCAAATAAATCAACAACTTAGCATCATTTATTTAGGATGGTTTCAACCGAGACCATCCTATTTTTTACGCCCACCCGAAAGGTTAATTTATATTAAACCTCTCACAATTCACACTCCATTCCTTTTTTATCTTCATTATAATCACTATTTTTGCGTTATAAATGTAAAGATGTATAGATATGAAAACAAAAGTTACAACTATCAAAAGTAATTCTCAAAAGACTACTGATTTCTGTAACTTTCTTCGAGATTTGAAACAGGAAAAAGTAGAATCGCTTAAGCAAACAAAGAAGTGTACCGTAACAATGAACATATAATAAATGAATATTTCATTTGACCTAAATACCGATAAGGGCGACCACTTAAGAGTCGCCCTTAGTGTTTTTGCTAAAAACATATTACCCGACTCGGTAATTGAACATATCAATCAGATTAACATTTACGATGTTGTATTAGAACGCATAAGTGGCATCAATCCTATTTCCATTAGTTCTCTCACTAAGATTGCTAATTTTTTATTCAACTTCCTGAGCGAAAACCCCAATGCAATACTATATTTTTTCTGCGACGACAAAAACAATATAGAATTTAACAAAAACAACAAGCCGCATCTTTTACCACAGGAATATCGAAGTAAAATCTTTTCAATATTATTTGAGAGAATCTGCAAGAAAGAATCTATAAGCAACTTCACGAATATGCCTATACACATCGAAACCCCCGAAACTACATTTATTATTCATCTCATATACCCCGATTCGCACGAAGAAATTGCATCAGTATTGATTAATGAATTAAAGAGCTTGGCTGAAAAATAATGCCTCTCACCATTAAATCATAAATCTAAATCATCAAAAAGAGAATAGATTTAACTAACTTAGCAACCAAAAATATAACAAATAATCCAAACAATCTAAATTCCCTATGAGTACCGAAAAACGTGCCTCTTTTGGAGGCAAACTCAGTGCCATTCTCGTTGCCGCCGGTAGTGCTATCGGATTGGGCAGTATATGGCGTTTCCCCTACCTCGCCGGCGAAAATGGCGGTGCGGCATTCCTCCTTGTTTATCTACTGTGCGTTCTCATCATTGCCATCCCGGTTATGCTGTGCGAATTTGCCATTGGTCGCAAAACTCACAAAAACGCTGTAGGCGGTTTTCGTGAGCTTTCCAAGCCTTGGCAGATACTCGGTTTCAACGGCATCCTTTGCGCCCTATTCATCTCGGGATACTACTACGTCATTGCCGGTTGGTCGCTCGACTACCTTGTCAACTCTATCAATGGTTCGCTATACAACAGTGGCATACCTTTTGCCGAGCAATATGCAACATTCCAAGCTTCTTATTGGCCCATTGTATACACCATCGCATTCATCCTGCTCACACACTTCATCATCGCTCGTGGCGTAGAGAAAGGTATCGAGAAAGCATCCAACATCATGATGCCCATCCTTTTCATCATCCTCATCTTCATGGCCATCCGCGTAGCGTTCATGCCCGGTGCTGCCGAGGGTTATCGATTCTTCCTCACACCCGACTTCAAGGAAGCATTCTCAAGCGACACACTCTTCCAAGCTGCCGGACAAGCTTTCTTCTCGCTGTCGGTGGGCATGGGTTGTATGATTACATACGCCTCTTATTTCAATGAGAAGACCAACCTCATTGGCACTTCATTGAGCGTATCTCTGCTCACTCTCTTTGTGGCTACATTGGCCGGTCTGGTTATCTTCCCCGCTGTTTTCAGTGCCGGTTTGCAACCCACCGAAGGCCCCAGCCTCATCTTTATCACCCTGCCCGAGATTTTCAAAGGTATGCCTTTAGCTCCTGTGTGGTCGGCCATCTTCTTCATCCTCATCGCATTGGCTGCTCTCACATCTACTATATCATTCCACGAGGTGCTCACAGCATACCTCAGCGAAGAACATAAAATATCTCGCAAGGTTGCTACCTACATCACCACAGGCATCACCATTGTACTCAGTCTGGTTACACTCCTTGTTGGCTTCAATATCGAGATATTCGGTCGCACATTCACATCTACATTCGACATCTACGACTTCGGCTCTGCCAACATTCTATTGCCTTTGGGTGGTTTCTTTACCTGTATCTTTGTAGGCTGGTTCATGAAACCCGATTTCTTCAAGAACGAAATAAACAACTATGGCAAACTTCCCGTTAAGATTTTGCCCATACTCTTCATTCTTGTTCGCTACGTTGCGCCCGTTATCATCCTTTACATCTTTGTCAAGGGGTTGGGCATTATCTAAGTCCCATACAACTCTATAATACAAGGGGGTGCGCCTGTTTGGCGCACCCCCTTTTGAGTATATAACAATAATACGTTATCGTACTACTACCTTGTACACGCTATCATCTATCTTGACAAGATACATACCCGATGCCACACTATAGGTATTTTCTCCGGCCATGGCTTTGAACGAGGCTACAACCATACCCTGCAAGTTATACACCTCCACTCGTGCATCATTGGCCACTTGCACATGCAAGACCTCACCACTCACATATACACGATTGTTGTTGCCTTCTACCGCCTCAAGCTCAGTAGGCAATGTCACTACTATAGGCTCCGACGGTTCCGACACATACTCCACAAAGTTCTTAGTGCGACGTGCTGTTACACAATAAGTATATGTAGGCGCATAATCGGGTATATCGGTAAAGGTTTGCGAAGTCTCAGCCTTGATAAGCGACTTATACGGACGCACTACCGGCGTTCCTTTATGAGGCACTCTACACGACACTTTCACTTCGTCTATATAGAAACTACCGCCCTTTTCGCACATAAATGCTATACGCAACGGTGCGTCACCCCAATCTTGTGCCGGGAATACCACTGTATCGGTCATCAAGGCCACTTTTGCCATAGGCACCGATAGAGCTGCCACAGCATTGGTCGAGTAATACTCCTCCATCAACATTACCCACAGCACATCATCGCGCTTGGTATTACGTGCCGAGAATACAACCTCTATTTCATAATCATCCAACTTCATTTTGGGACCCAACACCAAGCCGGCAAGACCTGTCGAGTGTGTTCCTCTACTACCTGCCATGCCATTTATCCATTGGGGCGATGTGAGCAACCACTCAAGCTCGGTACGGCCTATATCATTGATATTATACACCATAGTCCACTCATCATGAGGCGACAATACTGTACCCTCTGTCAATTCCGAGAAGTCCTCATGTACCATCACCACATTCTCATCATTCTTGGTGGTATACATGGTCTGGTCTACACTCAGCTTATACTCCGAGGCTGTATTGATAGCCTCCCAATTGGCTGTAAAGCTTGTTTCTGTTACATCTGTTGCAGGCAAGGCTGTAGGTACAACTCCTATAAGACCATCTACCCACATATCACTCGACTTTTTCGATTCGATATCACCCTCCTTCACTCGCACATTATAGAAATGCTCCTTCGTGGGGTCTATATCTTGCACTACACAGAATGTATCTGTAACGAACTTATCGGTTATCAACGGGAACGGAACAGGTTGTACTTCATAGTCTATACGTATATCATCGATGGCAAAATCTACCTTATACGATGTCTCACATAGTATCTCCACTTGATATATCTGCTCGCCTACCACTTCGCCATCCAGCACATAGTAGCCTCCTTTCTCCTCCATCCAGTAGTTGGGGACATTGGCTATACGCTCCCAATCACCATCGGTATGCTTCACCTGAATACCCACAAGCGAGAACTCATAACTCTCAGGCTCCATATTGGTAGGACGCACCCAGAACGATATACAGCTTATCGGTGCAGGTGTTACAGGTGTTCTTATAATATCACCGGGGGCATCAAAGAAGATTGCCTGCTTGCCCGAGTTATAGTATCCCTCATCGGTACGCACATCTACATCGCCATGTGTCGATACATCTATAGTCCAGCCCTCGGGATAACCGGGATTGGCGGTATCGATACTCTTGCCATCGGCAAGCACATTAATGCTCTCAAAGTCTATCTCAAGACTGCCCGACTCTATTTCTTCAGCCGGAAAATCTTTATAATAAACATTCATCAAGTAGCCATCTATCTCCGGCAAATCCGATTTTCTCCAGCGTGCGATAAACTCTGTTTCCGAGTTATTCAACGGATTTAGCACCTCTACGGGAGGGATAATAGTGCGGTTGCGCACCACTTTTATATCATCCACCAATGCCTCTCCCTGTTGGGGTGTAAACTGGAATATACAGCGATCCGAAAAGTCGGTATTCGTCAACACCCACTCATACTCTTGCCACTCATCCTTCAGCGCAAAGGTCGTATCCTGTATAATACCATAAGAATTATTACACAACGCTATCCACATACGTCCCGAAGTGGGGTTACTATGCGCCCTACGAGCCTTGAATGTGAGTGTCACCTCGCCATACAACTCCTTTTCGGGGGTAGATATATGTCCATAACCCGAGCCATACATCACGTCAGTCCATGCCAACAATGCACACACGCCTCCGGCCTGATGCACATTATATCCTATCCATTTGGGCAAGTGTGTATACTCATCCTTTACATAATAATTACTTGTCGTGATGTCCTCATCGTCAGGAGCTGTCTCACTTCCTGCTGTAAACAGCGAGAAGTCCTCGTCTATCACAACAATTGGTTCACTCTGCATAGCTCCACACTCAATACTCTCGTCATTTGCAGCACTTGCTCGTGTGTTCCATCGGCCATGCATAGGCTGTGCCATCATTGGCAAGATGGCCATAACAGCAAATAGAATTAAGGTAATTTTTTTCATACTTTTATGTTTTTTGGTTTAAAAATATATCTCATTTTCGCTCTTTTGTACCATGTTTTGGGCGAAGATACAAAAAACAGAAAAAATTTACAAACAAACACACCCATTCTTGTAATAAATATTAAATTATTTGATTTTTGACAAAGAATAATATATCTTTGAAACAATTTAGTACATAAAACAACATATAAAATATCAAAAAATGAAAAGAACAGCACTTATTATTACATCTTTATTTATAGCAATGTGTGCATCTTTCTCACATGCACAATCAGTCATTGAACTCAACAAGCAACAATTTCTCGAAAAAATATGGAACTACGAGAAAAACCCCCAATCATGGACCTACAACGACACCATCCCATGCGTTATAGACTTCAACGCCAAGTGGTGCGCTCCTTGCCGTAAAATGGAACCCATACTCAAGAATTTGGCTTCTAAGTACAAAGGAAAAATCATTATTTACAAAGTCGATGTCGATAAAGAAAAAGAATTGGCCGCTCTATTCAGAGTATCATCCATCCCCGCATTCCTATTCTGTCCCACCGACGGCGAGCCTCAAGGAACTATTGGTGCATACTCGGCCGATGAATTTGAAAAACTCATACGCGACATCCTATTATAAAACATACTCTTTAACACCATACAATCATGTATACACGTATCATCACCATTGCCCTCATGGCACTATCTATACTATCATGCTCCAATAAGCAAGATACAACCAACCTCTACGACTTTCAAATAACTCAACAAGACAACACAACTCTTCCTCTCGACACTTACAAAGGAAAAGTCGTTCTCATCGTCAACACAGCTACTCGGTGTGGTTTTACCCCTCAATACTCACAACTCGAAAATCTTCACAAGCAATACAACCGTAAAGGTCTTGAAATTCTTGATTTCCCATGCAACCAATTTGGAGGACAATCACCCGAAAGCGACGAAGAGACTACTGCTTTCTGCCAACTCAACTACGACACTCATTTTGCACAACTGCAAGAGATTGAAGTAAACGGCGTAAACGAACACCCTCTATACACATGGCTCAAGAGCCAACAAGGTTTCAATGGATTTGATTTCTCTCATGAAAAAGCCCATATTCTGCACGCAAGACTTCTACAACAAGACTCTCTATACGCATCCAAGCCCGACATCAAATG
>JAFXAB010000009.1 GCA_017522135.1 Bacteroidaceae bacterium | reverse complement strand
GTATTTTGTTAATTTTCAGCCGTTTGAGATGCGGAGTGAGGGGGATTCGAACCCCCGAGCCGCTTGTGACGACTACACGCTTTCCAGGCGTGCCTCTTCAACCACTCGAGCATCACTCCATGAATATGGTTGCTATTTGAACGTGCAAATATAGTGAAAGGTGTGTGAAAATGCAAATCAAGTATGCTCGAATTTGTAATTTTCCGAGCCGTATCTCATATTCAGTAATTTTTCTACAATGTATGCAATGGTCTTGCGATAATCAGACCCGAAAATAGCGTGATTATTCAATGGTATTATTTTGTTTAACTTTATTTTGATTGCATGGGTCGTGAGATGGAATTGTTTATTGACAAATGTAAATGTTTTCGCTTGTTTTTGTGTTATTATGTTTTGTGATATATTATATATGTTTAATTTGGTTGTAGATATCTATCAAAACGCTTGCAATTTTATATAATATATTGTTGTATCGTGTTGATATATAGAAAGATTTCGGCATATTTTTTAGTCGGTAAAAATTGTTTGAGTAGTATTAATTTTATATTTTTGTGCAAAATTGTGTTTTAACTATTCTATCTCAAACTTAGGAAAACAACTTTAAAAATCGATAATATGGAAAAAAAGAGTATCCAAGTACGGCACATGATGAAGCTGTTGCTCTCTGTTGTCGCATTATCGGCCTGTGGTCTCAGTGTAATGGCACAAGTAGTCGAGAAATCAATTACAAGTACTGAAAACAGTATAGCCAATTTTGATAACGCAAATTATTGCGTATCGTACTTGTCAAATGGACAAGTGTGGGCTCCTCGCAATATACTTATTACCGAGGTAGAGGGTGTAGATAAGATGGTTTTCAACCCATCGGGTAGTTCTATCGCTCTTATAAGAGGTAAGAAGAATATCTCTATCTACTCTTTCCGTGAAAGAAATACCAAAATGTTTGAGCTGAAAGACAAACGTAAAGACCTTAAAGAGAGAAAAAATCTTCCTTTTGTATTGCCCGGCAAGGAAGGTGAAAAATTGATGAAAGCGGCTTCAAAGGGTCAAATCATACCTTTGGCCATGTGTTATTCGCCCGATGCGCGTCATTTCTTGGCATCCAATTCTTTGGGTGAAATAATTGTTTATGATACCAAAGAATATTTGCCTCAGGCATATATTCAGGCCGATGTTCCTGCCTTGCACTTGGCAATGAGTTCCAATAACTACTTTATTGCAGCAGCCTCGGGCAAGAAACTCGATATATGGAATTTCCAAGCCCGTACATTGCGTAAGAGTATTGAAATGGACGGTGAAGTGAGAGGATTTGACTTCTCGAAGGATGCAGCTTTCTTGGCAGTAATTACCGATACACATATGCACGTCTTCGATACCAAGACTTGGGAAAAGACTTCTATGTTTGATATGCAGGCCAATCATCTTTCTTCACCTTCGTTCCACCCCGAAGGCAAGTATATAAGTGTTGTGAAAGATTATACCGATATCGTTATTATCAACTTGAAGACCGGCTTGGCCGAGCAAGTATTGACTGAAGGTACCAATTGGGTGACAAGAGTAAACTTCATTGCCGACAGACAGAAAGACGAAGTATATATGTTGTCCAACCGTTTTAACTCTATAATATTCTGGGACGCCAATCAGTTGAGTCCTTTCTTTGGCAAGGTGTTGGATGAGCGTGTAAACACCAAAATGAATGAATGGATAAAGATGGGCGAAAACGAGAGTATGGAAGAGTATGCCATACGTGTCAACGACGAAAGCCGTATCAAACAACAACAATTGTTTGCGCAAGAAGTAGCTACCGAGTTGGCCGGTGATCGTCTCTCTATTGAAAATCCTTTCGTTGGCAACTATGACTCGGAGAGCGGATTGCTCAACATAGGTTTCAATACCATGCCTTCAATTACGCTGGAAGTGCCCGAAGAAGAGGTGGAAAACTTGAAGAACAACGATAACTTGAGATACGAAAATGCCATTTATGTATTGAATGAGAAAGACGAATTTGAGCTGGCATATATCGAGGTGCGTGATGAAACAACCGACAAGGTATACATCTACGACAATATAGGTCGCCTTGAAATGTTGGCTATGGAAGAAGACGATTATGTGCCTTTGGAAATTATGCAACAAATAAGCCAGGAAGAGATACAGTTGAAAGAGATAAAAGAACAAGTCGTAGCCGAGAACAAGGAGGAAAAATTGATTTCGGACAATACTCAGATTGATGTAAAGACCGAGGTTATTCCGAGTGTAAATGCTGAGGGTAATAAAATCTTGAATTATAAGGTGGGTTATCAATATGAGGTTATCAATAAGAGCTTCTCGGCCAGCGACGACTTCCCTTCGGGTAATTATATCATAGAGAACTCCAATGCCGCCATGTCATTGATGAAGATTATCAAGCATGCTTTTGAGGGCGACTTTGCCAAGTATCTTGAGGAGGGCAAGCAGGTGAAAGTAATCATTACAGGCTCGGCCGATGCAAGCCCCATTCGTGGTCGCATAGCATACAGTGGCAAATATGGCGATTTTGTCAACGAACCTTATTACAAAAACGGTAACTTGGATAATGTAACAGTGACAAAAGCCGATGGTATAACAAGCAACGAGCAGTTGGCATTTATGCGTGCTGCCGGTGTAAAGGATTATATAGAAAAAAATGTAACGACATTGAGCAATACCAAGAACGAATTTGAGTATCACGTAGAAGTTGCCAAAGAACGTGGTGGCGAATATCGCAGAATCAATGTTGAGTTTATTATCGTAGATGCTTTCCCCGTAAAATAAAGTGAATATGAGAAAAACAGCTATTATTGCTTTTTTATTGATATTGGGAGTATGCACCAATGTGGTGGCACAAGATGCTGCCACATTGTTGCAACGTGCCACTCAACAATATGTGTTCTATGAGAGCGAGCGCGATAAGGGTACAGACCCCGATAAAACCTATGCCTATTTGTTGGAGAGTTACAATCAGTTTGTGAAAGTGTTGGATGCACCCAACAATGATGCGCAACTGACAAGTGCCAAGAATAGATTGCGTGCAATATATCCGCAATTGTTGAGCGGTGCTGTCTATTATTCTCAGCAAAAGCAACAATTGAAATTCTTGGAACAAGCAACAGCTTATATTGAACTTCCTCGACACAAAGAGTTTCGTGACGAGCTTCTCGGGCGAGATGGCAACTATTCCGATATCCTGTATAACACAGCTTTGGGATATTATAATTTGAAAGACTATACCCTCTCTATTAAGTATTTTAATGAGTATCTGTCTTTGGGTGTAGCAGATGATGTGGCGATGCGCAATTGTTATGTCTATCTAAATCAGGCCTACCTTACACAGAAAAATTATTCTATGCAAGAGCAAGTCTTGGTAGAGGCTACTGCAAAGTTTCCTATGACACTTGAGTTTTATTATCATCAGGTGAACCTATACATGAGAATGAAGAATTATGAAAAAATGTCGCAAGCGATAGATCACATTCTCGCTATAGATCCCAATGATGTGCAAGTGTTGCCTCTCAAAGCCAAGTTGTTGAGAGACCAGAAGAGATATATGGAGGCTCTGGAGTTGTGTAAACGCTTGTATGTATTGTACCCCGACGACTATGCTACGATGACCGGCTTGGCACGTACATATTATAATATTGGCGATTCTATCATAGCTTCCGGTAAGACTGTTATATCGGACACCGAGTATGCTCAAATATATGATAGTGCGTCGGAATATTTCTTGAATGCCAAGGACTTGTTTGAGAAAATTCTCGAAAAGAGACCATCGGAAACCGATTATATGGTGGGACTTGCAAGTATCTATCAGTATTTGCAAAAAGATGCCGAAGCTAATGTGCTGTTGTCTATGGTCGAGAATAAAATACCGTATGACAACTTTGCATCTCAATTGGCCGAATATAATCTTATTCATGGCAATAAAGCAACGAATGAGGCAGGCGATATGGCTGTCGCAGCACCGCTGAAAGCCCCCAAACTTGTTATCTGTGTCGATACAACAAGTTTCTTTGATGCCAATGGCAATAAGGTGATAGATGCCAATGAGCGTTTCGACATCCGTTTTTCAGTCCGCAACGAGGGTGAGGGCGATGCTTACAATCTGCGTTTGCGCCTATCGGAAGAGCAAGGCTATGAGACCTATTTTGATGGTATTCGTGAAAAGGATGGTGGACACATTCCGTCAGGTGAATCCAAAGAGTTTACCTTTACCTATATTGCCAAGAAAGACTTGCCCACGGCACAGGCCAAGATTATGCTTTATGCTTTTGAGCAAAATGGTTTCGATGCACCGTCGGCCGGATTGAATGTTCAGATGCAGGAGTTGGCAGTTCCTAAGTTGATAGTACCCGACTATCAGTTTATTGCCAAGGATGGCTCAGCCATACGACAAGGTAGTAATGGTACATTTAAACTTGCCTTGCAAAACGTGGGCAGTGTGCCGGCTACCAATGTTATGGTCAGCTTTGAACTTCCTAAAAATATCTTTGCGACAGATGCAGCAGCCTCTGTAATAGATAGTATTGCTCCCGGTGAAGTGAAAACCTTTGACTATAGTTTCTTGGTGAACAATCGCTATGAGGGCGACTCGATCGCAGTGACGGTAGATATCAGTGAAGAGACTCGTACATCGTATATAAACGAAACGTATAAGGTGAAGTTGGGTGATTATCTTACCTCGACATTCGTAGCAACCATTGCCGGTGAAACACAAGTACGCAGTAAAGTCATTGCCAAAGACTTTAAGTTCGGTATGCAACGTGAGTTGTTGGAAGATATGCCTGTAGGAGCTGTTCATCCTCACCGTTATGCTTTGATTATCGGTAATGAAGACTATAGTTCGGTAGGTGCCAATGCCGAGGTGAATGTACCTTATGCCGATGCCGATGCCGCAGTGTTCCGCGAGTATTGCGAGCGTACATTCGGTATACCGCACGATAATATTCGCATATATGCCAATGCTACTGTTGGTTTGATGATTGAGCAAATCGATTGGCTGGTAAATATGGGTAAGGCCGACCCCGAAGCCGAACTTTTCTTCTACTACTCGGGTCATGGCAATAATGACGATGCTACCAAAGAGGCATATCTGTTGCCTGTCGATATTACCGGTAAGAACGTAAAACATGGTGTGAAATTGGACGACCTATATAAGCAACTCAGCGAATTGTCGATCAAGGGTGCTTATATATTCTTGGATGCCTGCTTCAGTGGCGGTTACAAGAGTGCTGCTCCGTTGTTTGCCGCCAAGGGTGTACGTTCTGAGGCAGTAGTTAAAGGACCTTACGGACACACATTGAGTTTTGCCTCAAGTAGCGGTGACCAGACATCGAGTGTGTTCCACGAGAAGCAACAAGGTTATTATACATACTATTTGTTAAAGACGTTGAAGGATGCCGGAGGCAATCTCACAATGCTCGAATGGTTTAAGAAAACCGCTCAAGCCGTGCGTGCAGCTACTGCCAAAACCGGAAAACTTCAGGAGCCTAAAGTGATGGTCGATAATCAAGATTGGCCGGATTGGAACAACGTTAAGTTGATGGTAGAGCCCTGATAAACAAAAAGACATTGTTATTGCGTGGTTATATGGTTTCACGGCCCATTTAACCACGCACTTTTCTTATAAATATTGCATATATCCTTAGAAATGACTAAATTTGCACATTCTCATTTATTTAAATAAATTTTAGCCAATGTTTGATGTGATTAAAAGATTAATTGTTTTGTTGGCGATATGCCTCTGTTGTGGTGCAACAAATGCACAAAAAATAAAGCGTGAGACTGGTGAATATGTATATATTCTCCCTAAAAACGTGTCGGTAGAACAAGGAAAAACCATTGCACTTGAGCGTGCCAAGGAGGATGCCATAGCAAACGCATTCGGACAAACCATTGCCCGCGAAAACATCACTCGAGTAGATATACACAATGGCGAGACTACCACCGACTTTGCTTCTTTGGGTCAGAGTTTGACCAAAGGCGAGTGGATAGAAACTATTGGCGAACCTCAATTTGTGGTTGATTATGATAAAGACCAGGAATGTCTGGTTATAAAATGTAAAGTAAAGGGTCGTGTCAGAGAAATTGTAACTGCCAAAGCCGAGTTTGAGTGGAAAGTATTGAAAAACATACCCGAATCGAAATTTGAAAGTTACGAGTTTAAAGACGGAGATCAATTCTTTATCTCGTTCTTAACACCCCAAGACGGATATGTAGCAATATATCTGATAGATCACGAAAATAATGCCAACTGCCTTCTTCCTTATGCATCTGATGCCGATGGCCTTGAGCCGGTAAAGCATGCTCAGGAGTATATTTTCTTTGCATCGCAAAATCATATAATAGATGATTTTATTGTCGATACGAGCAATGTGGAAAATGAAATAAGATTATATTGTGAAGGCCAGCATGAGATAAATCAGATAAGAGTCATATTCTCGCCCAATATTTTTACCAAGCCAATTGACTATCTGGATAGAGAAAGCGGTATAAGTTCTCTGCCCATAGAGAAGTTTGAAAAATGGTTAAGCGATTGTATGCGTAACGACCCGGAAATGAGTGTCGACGTGCGTAACGTCGTAGTAAAAAGATAGGTCGGCGCATAGACCTTATATAGTAAAACCAAAGAATTGCCGGTGGTGACAAGCCCAACCGGCAATTCTTTGGTTTTATACCTCTACGAAGGATAGGAAAAAGGGCTACTTATATATCAAAAAAATGGCAGGTCGTTTTTGAATGTCGTATTTAGCCTTTTTCCACTGTGCTATGGTGCGGGTATGTATTTCTTCGCTTTCGCAACTGATGTCGCAGGCTACACATAGGTGGGTGTTGGGTCGACACGTGCGCACCAACTCTTCGATCATCTTGTGGTTGCGATAGGGGGTCTCTATGAATATCTGTGTCTGGTCTTCGCTGTATACACGTTGTTCCAGCTGCTTAATCTTACGAGTGCGTTCAGCGGGTTCGACAGGCAGATAGCCATTGAAAGCAAAGCTCTGGCCGTTAAATCCGCTTGCCATGAGTGACATGAGTATCGATGAGGGTCCTACGAGCGGTACAACGGGAAGTCCTTCACGCTGAGCTATTGCTACAAGGTCGGCTCCCGGGTCGGCAATAGCAGGGCATCCGGCTTCCGAAATGACTCCCATGGGCTTACCCTCGCGCAAGGGAGCAAGATATGATGCAATCTCCTCGGGTCGTGTATGCTCATCGAGGGTATAGAAGGTGAGATCGTCAATAACAATATCGGGGTTGGAGCGACGTAGGAAACGACGTGCCGAGCGAATGTTTTCGACTACATAGTGGCTTATACCGGCTATGATAGAACGGTTGTAATGGGGCAGTACACGATCTATCTCGGTATCGCCCAATGTTACGGGTATGAGGTAAAGTGCAGTTTGCATAATCTATGTTTTGGATGTGTGGTATGTAATAAGTCCTTCGATGGGGGTGCGTGTTATTGTGCCTATTTCAACGCCTTTGCGTTGAGCAACCTCGTCTATAATATGTTTGTAATAATATGCTATAGAGCCGGTGAGGTGCAGGGGGGTGTTTATATAATCATATCGCATGATGTGATTGTCGAAAAATGTTGCAAACGTTTCGGTAACCACACGGTGTACAGCCACATTATCGAGGTGCGATGCGATAAATGGCGACAGTGATGCCAAGAAACGATTGGCCGACGGCTCTCGGTATATACGCGTGATGAGTTTGTGATAATCGGTGTCGTGCGCTGTGTAGAACTCTTTCAACAATTCATTGCCCAACTCATTACGCAACAATGCTCGCAGAAAAGCTTTGCCCAATGAAGCTCCACTGCCTTCATCTCCCAGTATATAGCCCAATGGAGGAATGTTGGCTATAATCTTGCTGCCATCGTAGTAGCATGAGTTGCATCCTGTTCCTAATATGGCTGCTATACCTCTGTCGTATTTGCACAGACTGCGAGCTGCACCCAGCAAGTCGCTCTCAATCATGATATGAGCTTGTTGAAAGTGGCGGTGCAGTATATCGAGCAATCGCATATTTGTTGCACCACCCACACAGCCTGCACCGTAAAAGTATATGTGTGTGGGAGAGATATTATCCACTTGCGGACAAAGGCCTTGCGCAATGATACAATCAATGGTTGTATCGTCTTGATGAACAGGATTGATACCCGTGGTCTTGATGTGCCGGGTATAAGTGTCGCTTACCACAGCCCAGTCGGTAGTTGTAGAGCCACTATCGGCAATGAGAAGTATCATAGGTAAATATAATATTGTCGAGATAGTTGTTTAAAAGCACCTACACCCTTGTTCCAATAGTCTCGGGCATCTTCCCAGCGATAGCGTTTGGAAAAGAGTTGGCGTATTTGCGACGTGCCACACACCTTATCTATCATGTTGAGGCGCGATTGAGGCGCGTTGTCAAATAGTTTGTGTTGCGGATATAGTGAGGCTATCTCCTGCATGACATAGAATTGTACCTCCGACAGCGAAGCCTTGTCGCGGTTGGTAATGTGTACTTGCACACCTTGCAATCTTGAGCCTTTGCCTGTAGCATAGAAGGGCGTGTAATGAATAGGACGAAAAGCAAGACCGGGAAGATTGAGAGCATTGAGGCGTTGCGAAAGTTGTTCGGAATCAATCCACTCTGCCGCAAAGAGTTGGAAGGGCATAGTGTAGCCTACTCCTATAGAGATTGTACCCAGTTCGCCCGCAATACCCGATAGTGGATAGTAGTATGCCGAAACAGGCTCGGGGATGTGAGGCGAGGGAAGTACCCAAGGGAGGCCGGTTTCTTCAAAGTCCATGTCGCGTTTCCAACCTTCCATTGCTATAACAGTGAGTTTGCAAGCCTGGTTGCCTATCATTTTTTCGCCATTGAGCAGTTGAGCCAGCTCACCACAAGTAAGGCCATATATGTAAGGTATGGGATATTGACTGACAAACGAAGTAAAACCCTCCTCAACAGGGCATCCCTCAACGCGATAACCACCCAATGGGTTGGGACGATCGAGTACCATAAATTCTATACCCTGTTCAGCAGCTGCTTGCATGGCCAGTCCCATAGTACTGATAAAGGTGTATGAGCGACAACCTATATCTTGTATATCATATACCAGAATGTCAATGCCTCGTAACATCTCGGCAGTGGGCTTGCGAGTCTTGCCGTATAATGAGTGTACAGCTATTCCCGTTTTGTTATCGACAGAGTTGTTTACCTTGTCACCGGCATATATGTTGCCACGCACACCATGTTCGGGGGCGTATAGTGCTACCAAATTGACATTATCGGCTTCATGCAATATATCTATTGTAGAGCGCAATTGGCTATCGACCCCGGTAGGATTTGTGATAAGTCCTACACGCTTACCCTCGAGTGGAGCAAAGTTTTGTTCTATCAGTACCTCCAATCCGGTTTTTACCTTGGGTGCAGCCATGAGCGTCGAGATACATGCAAGACATAACATTATTATACAACTTATTCTATTCATGACTATATGTATTTGCGGGTTTATCAAGTTTTATAAAGCAACAAACACCTGCTGTAACGAGACATAGCAGGCACACAACAATAAAGAAGTGTTGGTAGCCGAGAAGTTCTTGCAACCATCCGGCGGCCATGCCCGGTATCATCATACCCATTGCCATAAAAGCTGTGCATAGTGCATAATGAGCTGTTGTACTCTCACCCTCGGCATAGTGTATGAGGAACAGCATGTAGGCTGTAAATCCAAATCCGTAGCCAAATTGCTCAATAAAAATGAGCGCATTGACTACCCATAGTGACGGATGTGTGTAGGCCATGATAATATATACGATATTGGGCAAGCTGATGGCTGCAACCATAGGCCAAAGCCATCGTTTTAGGCCTCCATGCGATGCGCATACTCCGCCCAATATACCACCGATAGTGAGCCCTATAACACCCACCGTGCCGGTTGCGACACCCACTTGCAAGGTGGTCATACCCAAGCCTCCATGTTCGACGGTATCGAGTAGAAACGGGCTTGTCATTTTTACAAGAAGAGCCTCGGGCAAGCGATATAGTAGCATGAAGACGATAGAGCTCAATGCGTATGGTTTCTTGAAAAAGCTGGAGAAGGTCTTGATAAATCCTTTAAAGATAGCTTTGATAGATGAGGCATCGCTTGTAGCGTGATCGCTATCGGGTCGTGGCAAGATATAGCGGTGATATAGAAACAATGCAATGAATGTCACAGCTATTACAGCAAATGTGATACTCCATGCCGTAGCTATCTCTACATTGCGGTCGATAAGATAGCCTGCCAATAGCACAAGTAACCCTTGTCCGGCTATAGTCGATATGCGGTAGAACGTACTGCGAATACCCACAAAGAGAGCTTGCTCGTCTTTATCGGGAACAGCCAGCAGATAAAATCCATCGGCAGCGATGTCGTGTGTAGCCGATGCAAATGCCATAAGCCAGAAGAAAGCCAATGAAAGTTCTATCATGTATGGCATGTTCAAGGTAAAGGCTATTGCCGCAAATCCTATGCCCACAAGCATTTGCATGGTAGTTATCCACCAACGTTTGGTCTTAAAAAGGTCTACAAACGGGCTCCACAAGGGCTTGATAACCCATGGCAGATAGAGCCAACCGGTATAAAAAGCTATTTCGGAATTGGATAGATTGAAGTTCTTGTACATGATCACCGATACAGTCATGACAATAACGTAGGGAATACCCTCGGCAAAATAGAGCGAGGGAACCCAACTCCAAGGAGAGCGACGTGTGGGTATATGTTGTGTTTTCATCTATTCTTTGTCGTATAAATTGCGTATTTCGGTATGGCGAAAGTAGTGTGCCAAAATCTCTTCGTAACGATAGCCCTTTGAGCCCATAACGGCAGCTCCCATCTGACACAGACCTACGCCATGCCCCCAACCGGCTCCATGTAATATAAATTTCGACTGATTGTAGTATGGCTGTTTTTCAACAACAAAAGCCGAACTATATAGGTGGCTCTCTGACAGCCAGCGACGTATCTCCAATTCTTTTCCTACAATAAGTGTGCGTTTGCTACCTACAATGCGCAGGCGGGTGATACGTCCCGATGTGCCTCTCTCGACGGCTTGCAGCTCTTGTATTGTACCAAAGTCAATACCCGATCGACGGCGTACAAGCGACGATAATTCATCTTGTTCGTACTCTATGCGCCAACGATAAAATTGCGAGGTCTCTTGGTCATAGCCATTGAGCACTTGCGATAGAATGTTTTTGTCGTTAGTGTTGCAGAAGGTATCGGGTTTTGACATTATCCATTCATGAGCATTCGCCTCCACACGTAGGTCCGGCAATTCACCATTGACACTATCCAATTGAGCCACCAAATAGGGGTGAGGAGAAGGTTCCCAGCAATTCTCAAACAACTCAGTTGCGCCACCGCAACATTTTGAGAAACGAGCGTCGGCTATGTGATTGTTGTAGTATAAAACTTGTCCGTAAGTAGCATCTACAGCATCATTGACGGCCGGTGTCGAAGCGCGTGTTATACCTTGATAGCGTTGGCAATGGTCGTCGGCGCATACATCATAGTTGTCATGTTCTTCGCGGTCATACCACTTCATACGTTCTTCATCGGTGTTGGTTTCGCTTGTGTAGGGCGTGGCTGTTGCTTCAATAGTGTTGCGTTTCTCAATTTGAGCAAGCAACCAGCTACGTGAAATGACGGCATGCGCCTTGAGTAGTTCGAGAGAAGAAGTTGCATTCATTTCTGATGATATGACACTGCGTAGGTACTCCTCGACCATCACATGATTGATGACACGTATCTTCTTGCCTTCGGTAATAAGTTCAACACCACCTCTGAAACGTTGATTTTCGTGTCGTTGCCAATGAAAACCTATGCCTATCGTTACGTCTTGAAGCAGAAAAGAGGCTTTCTCTTCCTCCTCGGGTGTGAAGGTAAGGCTCTCATAGGTCGAGCCTTGCCACGCAATACCATTGGCGGTGCGGGCAAAGAGTTGTTCGCCTTCTACTTGTTTGCCATTACAATTGTATATGCCATCAAAAACTATGATGATACGATTGTCGGCCATGATGCCTACATGAATATGGGGTTGTTTCATTACTTATTTCTGTATAGTTGTTGAGTAATATTTTCTATTTCCTTGGCCGAAGGTGTAATTTCGTTATAGATGTTGAGTATCTCATGAACTTCGATTTTTTCATAATCTTCTTGCCTTGGAGTAATAAAGAGGCCACCCATCTCTACCGATGCCGGGCTGATGAGTCTTTGCTTTTCGTCGGTCATATAATAGCAGTCGGGGCGATGTTTGCTGCGAGGGAATATCAATACTATCCATTGGCTGTTTTCATACCGCACAATGATGTTTAACATAGGTTCTTTGTCGTCCGATTGTAAGGTTAGTGCGCGATATAGTTCATCAAACAGCAACTTGGCACCTAATTCGTTGTATGATGCAATGAGAAATATAGGACGGTGCAGGTTTTCGAGCAGCGATAGTCGGCTGTCGTTGCTTATATAATTGAGTACCCTCTCTTGGGCATTTCTCCATTCCTGTTCGATGGGCATAAGTCCACTATCAACCATCTGGAAGTGCATGTGCATAGGAGCCGATGCACCACACTGTGCTCCGTTGAAGAATAGTGTGTAGGGTGCATACTCCTTGGCAATCTTGAGCATGTCGATTATGCGTGCATCGATACTTTGAGGAGTATGTGTGAGTGACGGAATGGTGTAGTGATGCTTGAAGATAGGATAGGGGTTAACCAATATTTGATACTTGCCATTAAGAATAGGTAAGCGTAATTGTTCTTGTGGTAGATTTTCGTTGCATAGGAAACAAGCATTATCGTATTTCTGTGGGGCAGATGCTGTGACTGAGTGAATACGTTGCGGATTGTGTTGTATGCGTATTGTCACACCGTCACATTTCATATCACGTACCTCGGTATTAGCGAGTTGTGCATAGTGGGTTTGTGCCAGCTTCCAAGTCTTTAGCTGCTCACTGCGCAACTTATATAGCTTGTTGAAATTTTTGTTGAGTGCTATGCGGGCTTGCAATTCGATAGTGCGTAGTTGGTCTTTGTAATAATTGTTGCGATTGATACGCTCGATAGGAAGTGCCGCATCGGAGTTGCCTTCCCAACGGCGACAGTGGTACAATGACGTATATATACGGCCTATGCGGTAATTGCGAGAAATGCGCAGTCCTAAGGCATAGTCCTCACCGTAGCTTACATTGGGTATTCCTATCTCACGTAATACACACGTCTCAAAGGCTCGTGGTGCTCCCAATCCATTGATGCGCAGTGCGTTGTTGCGGCCATTGTTGTCGGTCCACTCCTTGTGGTCAATCAGGCCCGGAGGTATGGGGTTGAGATTGAAGTCAGTAAGGTCATAGCTGCCTATTACCATGGCGCACTTCTCTTTACGGAAGCAGTCGACAATCTGTTGCAACGTATTTTCGCTGCTGTATATATCGTCGCTGTCGAGTTGTATGGCATATCTGCCACAACGGCTATCGTCGATGGCATGTTGCCAGCAACCACCTATGCCCAAGTCGTGTCGTTGGGGGATAAGGTGAAATAGTCGCTTGTTATGTGCATAAGAGGCAATCAATTCGGTTGTGCCATCGGTCGAGTGGTTGTCGATGACTATTACATTATATGTAAAATCGGTCTTTTGCTCAAGAGCCGACTTTATGGCATCGCCAATGGTGCGCACCCTGTTGTATACAGGTATTATGACCGATGCTGTACAAGGGAAATCTTTGTCTTGTACTATTACATCTTTGAGTTGATATTCGTGAACCAATCCTCCTACTTTATGCAAATAGTAGGTAAAAGCATCTTCCATTTCCTTTTGCACACCTCTGTTGCGAGGGTCTACATAGTCAAACTGCTTGACACCTCCTGTGCGTGTGTCTTCCTCTATTTCAGTGTACAGATACTCGGCAATGTGTTGGATAGAAGATATTCGGCCGATGCTCAATCGTATGGCATATAGTCCGGCATATTGAAAATTGCGCATCATAACCTCCTCGGTGCTTGCTTCGACAAAAACATCGGTGCGATAGAGTGTCAAACTGCCAAAATCAAAGTCATTGCGAACACTGCCTGCTTGGTAGTCGATGACAGGGTGGGGCAGTCGCTTCTTGTCGCGTAGCTCATAATAGTCGCTATATACCATGCCTGCTTGTGTATCTTCGGCTACCTGCACCATTCTTTTCAGAGCCTTTTCATTCACATCGAGAGGTGTGTATTTGTCGTAGATGAGTATATAGGGAGTCGTACATTCATTTGCTACAAGATTCATCATCTCGTTGGTTTGCAACGTGGAGGAATGTAGTGTGGGGTATTGCTCGGTAAGTTTGGTAACTAAAAACGTAGTACATAGCAACACAAAGTGTTCAGCTCCGGCATTACGCAAGGAGTTGATGGTTTGTTCGGCATATTCGTCTATTCCGTTATAAACTATGAAGCACGTTACGTTATGTTTCATTTGTATTGTGTATTTAGGGGTGTAAAAAATCAAAAATCAGTCGGAAGAGTTCTTCTCTTGCACGGCCATTCTCTATAGCTTCAATAGGAAATCCCAGCGTACAAGAGCGATATCCGTTGCCCATACATGCAATGGCTGCTCCATCGCCGTTGGCATACTGCAAGAAAGCAACTGCGTGTTCATCGGTAGGGTATAGAATATCGGTTTGCTCTACGGCATAGCAATGGGGATTGGGCTTGCTGTTCCATTCCAATGACATTATATCAAATGCGGGTGTAACACACTGTATAGAAGCATCTATGTGTGCAATACGACTCGACACCCATTCGCAGTGCAGTATATTGGTGAGGAAATTGCGCGCGTGGGTCGATGCTAATGCTCCTTCGTAAGCATCTTGCCCAATGTATGCACCGCTGATGAGTAGGTTTCCTCCCCCAAGACAATAAGATTCGAGTGCTGTAGCGAATGATTGTGGTATGGCCTCAAAGTCATATCTTGATGAGTCGTTTCCGAAGATTGTTGCTCGCTCTTTGCCCAATATCACATCTATGTAGCGATAGTGGCCCAGATTAGTGGTGCCATTGCTTACGGCTTCATCGGAGGTTGACAGATATGAGTACCCGAGCGATGCAAGTGCCTTGCCATGAATGTGTGGATAGTCAAATGTGTTGCCGGCTGTAAGTTGAGCTTCGTAGTTACTGTAACTTGCTCCAAATCCGGGGTCGATGAGGTCGTCTTTCCATTCTGCCGCACGGTCGAAGTTATATTGATTGCCGGTAAATGCTACAGTGTGCTTGTATGCTACACCTCCATCTATATCATAGAGGAAACCTGCTGTGTTGGAGGCTGTGTCGGCAAATGCAGTGGGGGCACTTATGCGGTCGAAGGCATTGACTATCATTACGGTCTCGCGTGATGTGCTTGAACGATAGGCCGATACTATTTCCGATGGAAAACTTTCACCGCCATTGTTAAGTGCCGTTACATAGAACGAGTAGGCAACATCGCTCTCTATATTCATGAGGCAATGCGTGTTATTTACCACCTTACCATTATCCCAGCCGCAGTCACCACGACGGGTATATACCATGTAGTGAGTGGGAGTGGCTGTTGATTCAAGAGTGTCTATAACGGCATGCCAACTGATGAGCACTTCATTGTCGCCTTGCCATTGCATCGACATGTTGTCGACAGGAAGGGGTTGTACAATGTAAGGTGTCTTGTATCGGTTGGATAGGTATCGGAGCATACCCTTGTATATGGCACGGCTCATGGCAAACTTAAATCGTGGATCGAGTCCCCAGCGCATATCGGTGAAGTTCTGGTGTGACATCGACTCCAACAACATGCAGGGAACGTCGTGCAACCGAGCCTCAGCGTAGCGACGATTGAGACACTTGCGCATAGTCCAGTCGTTATGCAAGGCTTGGTTGATGTCTTTTTGTATCGTGTTGTAGATACAATCATTGAGTCTCTCCGATTCTATACGCGATACACCGTTGGCAAATCGTTGTGCCTTCGTGCGTCGGGTTTTGCCGGTGTAGTATATACCCATAGAGCCTATGATAGAGTCGGCGGGGACATTGCCTGCATCTGAGTGAAATGCAAATGCGAGGTCGATGGGAATGTTGAGCCCTTTTTCGTCAGGTAGTACCGATGAGCCTCCGCATAAATAGTTTACCCAATAGGCACGACCGCGTGTGTCGTCATTATAATCATTGTCGCCTCCGGTGTCGGAATAGATTGTATCGGGTACTCCGGCCCATTGCATCCAGTAACGTGCCGATTCGGCATAGCGAGGCATACCGCTTGTGGTGGCTGTATCAATATTGGCTTTAGGCTCTTTTTTCTTTTTGCTTTTTTTCTTCTTGGCAGCCTCTTTCTTTTGATTTTTCAGTGCCTCTTTGGTTGCTTTGCGAGGTGTTATGCAAGGCTTACGGGCTATATTGCCCATACCGCCACCTACTTTTACCGCATCGGCTGTAATAAATTGTCCGGCTATACTCGATAGATTGGATAGTTCTACTCGATTGTCGCCTCCTGCCTCAAAGTCAAATGTGCCTAAATATATCCAAGTACCGCCACCCATTGTCTGATTGACCGAAAATTCGCTCACTCCGCCGGCATGGTATACTTTATAGCGTGCATCTTGTGCTCCATTCTTTACCTTGCTGTACGATACATATACAGCGTGTAGTCCACTGTGTGTAATGGGTATACTCCATGCGATAGATGCTGTAGCATTGCCCGTTGTGCTTTTGCACCAACGGTATGTGCCTTGTTCAAAGGGGTTGATAAAGCCTTCGTATACCACTTGTGTGTGGGCAAATCCTTTTTTTGCTCCGTTCTTCCAGTTTCCGTATTCTTGGTAGGTGTCGTTGTAAGTGTCGTTGTCTATAATATATTCGTTGGTATTGAAATCGCGTTCACGAGGCAGAAATACAATTGCACCGGCGTTTTCAAGCATTGGAAGCAAGTAATTCAATACATAGTCGGTTGTGTGCATATCTTCGACAGTGCCCATAAGTCGAGCACGTTGCCATATCCATTCGCCCTCTATCTGGTTATAATATCTGCCATGGCTGTTCCACAGGGCGATATGTCGTCTTTGCAGTGCATTGTTGTGGGTGTGTGCTGTTGATAGAGGTGTGACAATGCATTTGCTCGCTACTTTTTTGTCAGTAGCTGCAACTGTAGAGACCGGATAAAATGAAAGTAGTGTGATTAATATATATAATATTTTGTTTTTCATCATTTTATGCATCTGTATAGGTGCAAAAAAAAATTCATGTTTGCACTTTACAAACTTACATATTTTTGCTTATATAAACAATACCGTCAGCCCCGAAAATAGGTCAAATATTCCTATTTTCGGGGCTGATATCTGAGACTTTATTTACTTACTTGGCGTTATCGTTTAGCTGCGTTGAAATTTAGCGTTTATATTCAACAAATGTATGGTGTAGGCGATGATGGCTTGTGACTCTTGTAGGAGTGTGATATATACCAAATCAACCTTCTTAGAAGCCGAAGTGTCGCGGATGTGCTTTATTTCATTGTGTCGAATTTCTGTTATACGACGTATGATACTGCGACCTTCATTGGCATACTCTGTGAAGTCATTGACATCGTTGGTAATAGCCACACTGCACTTGTTGAGGAATGTGATTATTTCATTACCTAAGCCATTGAATTCTTTGCGTTGCGCGTCGTCGACAGGTTCAAAGTTGTTGTCGATATGTTCAAAGGCCGACTCTACAAGACGCTTTATCGAATGGTATATATCCATGACTATTTTATTGCCTTGTTGCAGGTGCAAGCCTTTCTCTATCCAGTCGTGCTCTTGCAGCTTGGTGAGTGCTATGGCACTGACGCGGTGCGATATGCGCAATGCCTGACGTTGATTTTTTACTTTATTACGTGCTTTGCGTAGAGCGCGTGATTTATCCTCAAAAAATCCCTCTTTGGCGCGACTATAAGCCTCGGCACACCATGCCGAGAATTGTGCATACTCTTGCTTGGTGTGTTGGCGCAAAAGCGGAAGTGCCTGTTTGGGATCTTTGTTTGAAAGGAGTTGCTCATCGAACGACTCTTTCTCTTTTATCTTCTTTTGTTTCTTATTGAACGAAAGCTGGCTGTGGATGATAAGGTATATTACTATCGCTGTGAGGATGAGTATTGCGACAAATCCACCATAGTACAAGATGGTAGTGACGATAAAGCAGGCAAACGTGGCAACCCCGGCTGTTACAAACCACCCTCCTATAACCGATATAACACCCGTAATGCGGTAAACAGCACTTTCGCGACCCCAAGCACGGTCGGCAAGTGATGTACCCATAGCTACCATAAATGTAACGTATGTGGTAGAGAGGGGGAGTTTGAGTGATGTACCGAGTGCTATGAGCAAGCTGGCTACTACAAGGTTTATCGAGGCACGAACCAAGTCGTAGGCCGCTCCGTCGGGTAGTATGGCTTCGTTGATATCGAAGCGACGATTGATATAATTCTTAACTGGTTGTGGCGTAATCTTTGATATGGCATTGCCTATATTGATAGATGTGCGCACCAATTGTCGGGCCAATGGTGATGTGCCAAAACCCTCTTCTCCGGCACTTTGACGCGATAATGCAATAGAGGTTTGTACTACTCGGTGTACCTTATTGGAGGTGAATAGTACGATTACCATGATAAGGCCGGCAATAATCAAGAATATGGGGTTGGTGTTGGCCGATTCAGTGAGTGAAGTCATCAAGAACGAGTCGGGTGACATACCGTTGCCATTGGCTATAAAGTCGGTGTAGGCCGAGTATCCTGCCAAAGGTACTCCGATAAAGTTTACCAAGTCGTTGCCGGCAAATGCCAATGCAAGTGCAAATGTTCCGGCCAATACCACTATCTTCAGCACATTTACCTTGCAAAGTTGCAGGATACCCATAAGTAGTGTAAACAGGCCCATACAGCAACCGAGTATCACCATAGTGTTGCTCTCGATAAATGCTTTATTCTCGGCTGTCATGATAGTCGAATCTTTCAATCCCTTGAAGATAATGAAATATATGATACATGTAAGTGCAAAACCGCTAAACAACGCACCCCACCGTTTGAGCTGTTTGTGATAATTGTAACGGAATAAAAGGCGGGCAAAAAATTGCACAATACTACCGCATGCAAAGGCCAATGCTACCGAGACAAATATGGCTGTAATTACCGACAGGGCTTTATCGGTGTTGATGAGCTGCTCCAATGTAAGAGCTCCATCGGATGATATAACTTTAATTATGGCCAAGGCAAATGTACCACCAAGCAACTCAAATACCATCGAGACTGTTGTAGATGTAGGCAATCCCAAGGAGTTGAATACGTCGAGCAGAATAACATCGGTGAGCATTACAGCCAATAGTATGGCCATAATCTCGTTGAAGTAGAAGTACTGTGGCTGATATATACCATGTCGCGCTATATCCATCATACCGTTGGACATGGATGCACCTATAAATATACCTATTGCGGCAATAATAAGTAAGGTGCGGAATGATGCTGTTCGAGAACCGATGGCCGATTGAAGAAAATTGACTGCGTCGTTACTGACACCGGCCATAATGTCAAAAATGGCTATGATAAATAATATGCCAACGCATAGAAGATAGATACTTTCCATTAAGGGAGGTTCTATAAATTAATATTTATTCTTTGCCAGGAGATTTCTTTGGGGGCACTCAGGACTTTTGCTGCTTGTTCTATATTTGTTTAACAGATTGTGTGTTGTCAAACATCAATGTATGTAAACATTACTCGCAGGATAAGCTCTATTTGCCCAATCTTCCTTAAGTATAATGTGTTATTATTTTTTGCAAATAAATATAATAGCTATTACCTATATGTTGCATTTGTGCTACGTTTTTGTAATTGGTATTACATGTTTGTTACAAAAAAAACAAGCAGGCTTATAACGAAACCATTGCGTTATAAGCCTGCTTGAATCAAATATTTTTAAATGTGTTGTTATATCAACGTAGCAGCCGTTCAGTATTATTTGTTTTCCCCATCCTGGTCTGTTTCGGCTTTTTCATCGGGTGTAATTACTTCTACCGTAGAAGTCGAAGTAAAGTTTTCATCCGAGTCGGTATTTTCGGTATTTTGTTTCATGGCCTCATTGTCGCGCAGTATCTCTTCGGTGCGAGATTTCCAACGACGTTTGCCAAAGATTTTCTCAACATCTTCGGTATAAATTACTTCGTTGTCGAGTAATACTTCGGTGAGTTGTGCGTGACCTTCGGCATGCTCTTGCAAGATTTGCTTGGCACGCTCATACTGTTCGTTGACAATGCGGCTTACCTCTTCGTCTATAATCTTGGCCGTAGTCTCGCTATAGGGTTTACTGAAACCATACTCTTGACCTGTTGAGTCGTAATAAGATAGATTGGGCAGACGGTCGCTCATGCCAAAGTATACAACCATGGCATAGGCCTGTTTTGTTACGCGCTCCAAGTCATTGGCTGCACCGGTAGATATGCGACCGATAAACAACTCTTCGGCGGCACGACCTCCCAATGTAGCGCACATTTCGTCAAGCATAGCCTCTCGAGGCGTTATTTGACGCTCCTCGGGCAAATACCATGCCGCGCCCAAAGCCTTGCCACGTGGTACGATAGTAACCTTGACAAGAGGATTGGCATATTGCAAGTGCCAGCTGAGTGATGCGTGTCCGGCTTCATGGATGGCAATAGAACGTTTTTCTTCATCGGTAGTGATTTTTGAACGTTTTTCCAGACCTCCGACAATGCGGTCTACAGCATCCATAAAGTCTTGTTTTTCGACACTGTTCTTATTCTTGCGTGCTGCTATGAGAGCTGCTTCGTTGCATACATTGGCAATGTCGGCTCCCGAAAATCCGGGTGTCTGACGTGCTAACAAGTCGCGGTCGACGCTGGCGTCTATCTTTACTTTGCGCAAGTGTACATCAAATATCTCTTTGCGGTCGTTGAGATCGGGTAGCTCTACATATATTTGGCGGTCGAAACGACCGGCACGGAGCAGTGCCTTGTCGAGAATATCGGCACGGTTGGTTGCGGCAAGAATTATCACACCGCTGTTTGACCCGAAACCATCCATCTCTGTGAGAAGTTGGTTTAGGGTATTCTCACGCTCGTCATTTCCTCCCATGTTGGGGTTTTTACCACGAGCACGACCTACGGCATCAATCTCGTCTATAAATACAATACAGGGAGCTTTTTCCTTGGATTGACGGAAGAGGTCGCGCACACGCGATGCTCCTACACCCACAAACATCTCTACAAAGTCCGAGCCTGAGAGTGAGAAGAAAGGTACATCGGCTTCACCGGCTACAGCCTTTGCAAGCAAGGTCTTACCTGTTCCCGGAGGGCCAACAAGCAGTGCTCCCTTGGGTATTTTACCACCCAGCTCGGTATATTTTGAGGGGTTGCGCAAGAACTGTACTATTTCTTCAACCTCTTGTTTAGCCTCCGATAGTCCTGCTACATCGTTAAAGGTTATACGGGTATTGCCTTTCTCGTATAGTCGGGCAGTAGATTTTCCGACGTTGAATACACCTCCGCCTCCGCCTCCACTGCCGGGATTGGACATGTTGCGCATGATGAAAAACCAAAAGACGATGAGTAGTATAAATGGGCCTACCGACCAGAATATTGCCCCCCAATCGCTACTCTTGTCGTATGTAACAGGGATGTTGATATTGTAGTCCTCCTTCCAATGATGTATGGTCTCGGCAAAACTGTCGCTTGAGGGTATGTTGGTCCTTATAATGCCGGGTGTATGCTCCGTAGCATCTTGGCCGAAAATGACACGTTTGGCCGAGTCGGTGAGTTGTGCTTCGGCGTGGTCTTTGTAGATGGTTATCTCTTTCATGCCACCGCCCAAGGCAATCTCTTCAAAACGGGTAGAATTTACTTCTTTGCTGTATGTCTGGTTGTTGGTGAGGTAGAAGATTATGAGTACTACCATTATGCCACCATATAACCACGCAATATTGAAACGGAAAAATTTTTTGTTAGCCATATATTATATGTATGATATGTGGTTAAATGAAAAATATTGTGTGTGGTGTGCTGTCAATCTATATCGGCAATCTCTGTCAATTTGGCATCACTCCATAGTTGCTCAAGGCGATAGAAATCGCGTGACTCGGGCAGGAATATATGAACAAAGATATTGCCATAATCGATAATAATCCATTGTGCATTGCGATAGCCCTCATAAGCAATGGGTTTTATACCGGTGTGTTCGCGGGTATATTGGCGCACGCTGTCGGCTATTGCTTCTACTTGTGTAGGTGTATTTCCTTGGCATATTACAAAGTAATTGGCCGATGCCGATTCTATTTCTGTGAGATCTACTGTGGTAATTTTGTGACCCTTTTTCTCTTGGATACTTTCAATAATTGTTTGTAACAATTCTTTTTCTTTCATGTATATTTATTTTATAGCTGTGTTATAAAGTAAAATACAATAATCGTGCCAAATTGTTGTGGCAACAAGCATTATTATTATCACTTGCAAATCTACATAAAAATATTGGTTGAAAACAATAGATGATTGGTGAAAAGAGGGGTTTTAGTAAAATTAAGCATTTGCATTAAGAAATAAAAAAGCCTGCCACTTTTTCCAATGGCAGGCTTTGTAAATGAGAGGTATGTAGTATTACAATTTCTCTACAATCTCGCGAGTATCTGTTGCAATCATCAACTCCTCGTCGGTAGGAATTACCACAACTTTTACAGTTGAGTCGGGTGTGCTCAACAAGCACTCTTTACCGCGAGTCTTAGCGTTGAGTTCTTTGTCAATCTTAACGCCCATGAATGCCAAGTTGTTGGTTACAGCTTCACGAGTAGTAGTTTGGTTTTCACCAACACCACCGGTGAATACGATAACGTCAACACCGTTCATTGCTGCGATATAAGAGCCTACGTATTTGATGATGCGATATTCGTACATTTCGAGAGCCAATTTGGCACGCTCGTTGCCAGCCTTGATAGCATCCTCAACATCACGCATATCTGAAGAGATACCTGTGATACCCAATACACCGCTCTTTTTGTTGATAAGGTTAGAAAGGCCGTTTACATCGAGACCCTCTTTGTTCATGATGTATGCGAGAGCACCTGCATCAACATCACCCGAGCGAGTACCCATCATCAAGCCTTCAACGGGAGTAAGACCCATAGAAGTATCTACCGACTTGCCATTCATTACGGCTGTGATAGAGCCACCATTACCGATGTGGCAAGTGATGATTTTTTGGTCTTCGTAGGGGAGACCGAGGAAGTCACAAGCGCGACGTGAAACGTAGCGGTGGCTTGTTCCGTGGAAACCGTAGCGACGTACACCATATTTTTCATACATCTCATAGGGGAGAGCATACATGAAAGCCTTGGCGGGCATTGTTTGGTGGAAAGCAGTGTCAAATACACCTACTTGAGGTGCGTTGGGCAACAATTCGCTGATAGCCTCAATACCGATAATGTTTGCAGGGTTGTGCAAGGGTGCAAGGTCGTAGCAGTCTTTTACTTGTGCTATCATCTCATCGGTAATGAGAACGCTGCTGTTGAATTTCTCGGCACCGTGTACTACGCGGTGACCAACAGCCGAAATTTCATCCAATGTTTTGATGCAACCATACTCCTCGTTGGTGAGTACGTTGAGGATTGTACTTATTGCAGAACGGTGCTCGGGCATGTCTACCTCAAGTATTTTTTTCTCACCATTGGGGAGAGTAAATTTGATGAATGAGTCTTTAAGACCCAGTTTCTCAACACCACCTTGAGCCATTACTTCTTGGCTGTCGAGATTGAAGAGTTTGTATTTTACCGATGAACTACCGCAGTTCAATACCAAAATTTTCATTACAATATATTTTCTTTATTAATAGAATATGTTATTTATTATTTGCCTGCTTTGAGACCGATGGCTTGAGTAGCTGTGATAGCAACAAGCTTGTAGATGTCGTCTACGCTGCAACCACGAGAAAGGTCGTTTACGGGAGCGGCTATACCTTGCAATACAGGACCTACAGCCTCGGCACCTGCCAAGCGTTGTACGAGCTTGTATGCGATGTTACCAACCTCGAGTGTGGGGAATACGAGTGTGTTGGCGCGACCTGCGATAGCACTGCCGGGAGCCTTTGAAGAACCTACCGAGGGAACAATAGCTGCATCGGCTTGCAACTCACCATCGATTGCAAATTCGGGAGCCATTTCTTGAGCCAAGCGTGTAGCTTCAACAACCTTGTCGACCAATTCGTTCTTGGCACTGCCTTTGGTAGAGAAGCTGAGCATGGCAACACGAGGCTCGATTGCTGCTATAGCGCGAGCTGTGCGTGCTGTAGATACTGCGATTTGAGCCAACTCTTGTGCGTTGGGGTTGGGCATAACTGCGCAGTCGGCAAATACGAGCAAACCGTTTTCGCCGTACTCGGGTTTGGGTGTAAACATGAGGAATGCTCCTGATACTACACTGATACCGGGTGTAGTCTTGATGATTTGCAATGCGGGACGCAATACATCGCCGGTTGTGTTTTGTGCACCTGCAACCTCACCATCGGCATCACCATTCTTGATAATAAGTGTACCCAAGTACAAGGGATCTTCTGCAAGAGCTGTGGCTTTCTCGATAGTCATGCCTTTGTTCTTACGCAATTCGAAGAGCAAGTTGGCATATACCTCTTTGCGGGGGTTGTTGATGGGGTCGATGATTGTGGCTTTATCAATGTTTGTAAGGCCGTGTTTCTCGGCAAGTGCTTTTATCTCATCGGGATTGCCGATAAGAATTACATCTACTACTTGGTCGGCCAAAAGACGGTCGGCGGCTTTCAAGGTACGCTCTTCTGTACCTTCGGGGAGAACGATGCGTTGCTTGTTGGCTTTGGCACGTTCAACGATTTGATTAATTAAGTCCATGTTAGTATTATTTAAAGATTGTGTTTTCGGTATATTATTTGTGCAAATGTAAGAAAAAATTGTGTAATATTGTATGCTTATACCACAATAATTTTAGGTAAAAGTGTTTCTGGCCCGATATTATACATGATTTTCTGTGTGTTATATGGTATATTGACGATATAGATTTTAAGAAATTGTAACGTGTGGTTTATAAAAAATGCAAATTTGAGTTGTTTTTGTAAAAAAAAACTTCTATATTAGCAACCCAAAGTTGATGATTGTAATATAAGATTCTACTTTTTGTTATTTTTATTAATACAACGTAGTGAGATAGATATGAGTAAAGAAAAGTTTGTCGTAGAATACGATTTCAAAACAATATCTCCAACGATTTTGTGGGAATTTCTTAATACACCGCAAGGTCTTGAAGAGTGGTTTGCCGACAAAGTAGAGCGTAACGATAAGGAGTATACTTTTTACTGGAATAAATCACCGCAGACGGCTCTGTTGATAAATTCACGGGTGGGTGTTTTTGTTCGTCTTCGATGGAAAGAAGAGTGCAATGATCGTACTTATTTTGAGATGCGTATTACTACATCGGAGCTTACAGGAGCTACCATGCTCTCTGTTACCGACTTTGCCACTCCCGATGAGCAGGAGGACTTGCAAGAATTGTGGGATAATGAGATAGAGCGACTGCAACGCCGTTTGGGGGTTTTATGATAGAATTTTGTTGCTCTTGTTTTCAACTCGCTTTAAGCCTCTCTTGGTAGATTTTTTACAATATTGTATCCGGAAATTCAGTTTTATTCACAACTTGCTCTCTATTTGTTGTGTGGCAGGTTGGGTTATCTCGATTTTTTGCGCTATTTTTGCAATTCAAATTAGTAGCGCACCTATATGTTTCGTCCCAAGCGACTATATACATTCATGATACAGAGCTTTCTGCCTGTATTTTTCATGACGTTCTTCATCTGCCTTTTTGTAGTGCTGATGCAGTTCTTGTGGAAGTATGTCGATGAAATGGTGGGCAAGGGCCTTGAATTATCGGTACTGTTGGAGTTGTTTCTATATGCAGCCTTGACAATGGTGCCGTTGTCATTGCCATTATCTATCCTGTTGGCTTCGCTGATGACCTTTGGAAACCTTGGTGAGAAGCTCGAGTTGTTGGCTATTAAGGCAGCCGGAGTATCGTTGTTGCGAGTAATGCGCCCGCTTGTTTTGTTGGTGGCTGTTATATCGGTGTCGGCATTTTTCTTTCAAAACAATGTTTTGCCACATGCCCAAGTCAAGATGTGGACCTTGCTATACTCCATGCGTCAGAAATCGCCCGAGTTGGATATTCCCGAGGGTGTGTTCTATGACCAAATAAATGGTTATAATCTCTATGTAGGTAAGAAAGAGCATAAAGATGGGTTGCTCAAGGAGATGATGATATATGATATGTCGGCCGGATTTGACAATGCCATGATTGTTATGGCCGACTCGGGTCGTCTCAAGACAACTCCCGATAAAAAGCATGTTATTCTTACATTGTATAGCGGAGAGTCGTTTGAAAATCTCAAGTCGGATAGAACCAACTCTTACACCAATATACCATATCGTAGAGAGACTTTTTCGACAAAAGAGCTTCTCATACCTTTTGATGGCAACTTCAATCGTCTTGATGACGACTTGATGGCCAATCAATATGTGGGTAAAAACTATAGTGAATTGCGCACATCTATAGACTCGTTGAACGTTATAGTAGATAGCTTGGGCAGTGAATATGCCGGCCGATTGAAGAGCACTCCCTATTTCTCAATCAGTAATAATGCTCTACCGGCCGATTCTGCGCTGCGTGCCAATCGCTTGAAGCGCGAGCATGACGCTGCATTGGCTGCCAACCTCGACTCGTTGTGGCAAGGTAGTAACAATCAGCGTAGGCAATTGTATGTATCGCGAGCGTTGGAGCGAGCCACAACAATCAAGAATAATTATGAGTTTAGCTCATTGACTCTTAGTGATAAGCATAAGGTCATACGTCGACACGAGATAGAGCTGATGAAGAAGTTTACGCTTTCGTTGGCATGTATTATATTCTTCTTTATCGGAGCTCCCCTTGGCGCAATTATCCGTAAGGGTGGACTTGGTGTCCCCATAGTTGTCTCTGTAATACTATTTATTATCTATTATATTATAGACAATACCGGATACAAGTTGGCACGTGATGGCGTGTGGCCTGTGTGGCAAGGTATATGGCTCAGCTCGGCTGTGTTGTTACCATTGGGTGTATTTCTCACTTCGCGAGCTACCAAAGATTCGGCCGTGCTCAATTTAGACCTATATGCCGACTTTTTCCGCCATATATTGGGTCGTGATAAGGTGCGTAGAGTAGAGCACAAAAATATTGTAATGTCGGAGATGGACTTGTCGCTTGCCGAGCAAAGGGCTCTCTCTCTTACAACACAATGTCGCAATTGCTTGGCTGCGCAACCAAGACTGAATTATGTCTCTTATTGGATGCAGGGATATGACTTACAAGCCTTGCGCAATTTGTCTACAAATGTCGAGTCGTTTGTTGCCTATACATCAGAGACTACAAACAATCTTATTACAACCAAGTTGATGGATTATCCTATACTTGTACCCGAGCGCATATTGGCACCGCTTCATATCAAGGTAATTGATATTCTGCTTATGGCTTTTGTGCCGGTGGGATTGCCCGTATATTGGATAGCCAAGAAAAAATATAGCAACCTCAAACGCAACATCGAGGCCGTATGTAGTGCCAATGATGAATTGATAATACTATTGAAACGTGCCCACAAGAAAGAATAAATAAAAAATACTATAACTATGGACAATCAAAAAATTACACTCAACACCATTGAAGAGGCTCTTGAGGATTTCCGTCAAGGCAAGTTTGTAATTGTGGTAGATGATGAAGATCGCGAAAATGAAGGTGATTTTATTATTGCGGCAGAGAAGATTACTCCCGAAAAAGTAAACTTCATGCTTACCGTAGGTCGCGGAGTATTGTGTACACCTATTACCGAAGATCGCTGCCGAGAACTGGAACTCGATATGCAGGTGTCGGATAATACATCTTTGTTGGGAACTCCCTTTACCGTAACAGTAGACCGCATAGGTGCAGGCTGTACCACCGGTGTATCTATGAGCGACCGTGCCATTACCATACGTTCATTGGCCGATCCTACCATGAAACCTACCGACTTCGGTCGTCCCGGTCATGTCAACCCCTTGCGTGCTCGCTCCAAAGGTGTATTGGCTCGTGCCGGTCACACCGAGGCTGCTGTCGATCTTGCCCGCCTTGCCGGATTGTATCCTGCCGCAGCACTCATCGAAATTATCAACGAAGATGGTACTATGGCTCGCTTGCCTCAACTCTATGAGATAGCCAAGAAATATGATATGAAACTCATAGCAATAGCCGACCTTATCAAGTATCGTTTGCAACGCGAAACAGTCGTAGAGCGTGGCGATGAGGTGGCTATGCCCACTGAGTTTGGTGAGTTTCGTCTCATTCCTTTCCGTCAAGTGAGCAATGGCGTAGAGCATGTGGCTCTCGTCAAAGGCTCTTGGCAACCCGAAGAGCCTGTACTCGTGCGCATGCATTCATCGTGCATGACAGGCGATATATTTGGCTCTAAGCGTTGCGACTGTGGTGAACAATTGCATGAGGCCTTGCGCAAAATATCGGCCGAAGGCAAAGGCGTACTTGTGTATATGAGCCAAGAGGGTCGTGGTATTGGCCTGATGAATAAAATACGTGCCTATAAGTTGCAAGAGCAGGGTATGGATACTGTTGAGGCCAATTTGCACCTCGGGTTTAAAGCCGATGAGCGAGACTATGGTTCGGGTGCTTCTATCTTGCGCGAATTGGGTGTACGCAACATCCGTCTTATGACCAATAACCCCACCAAACGTATCGGTCTCGAAGGTTATGGCCTCACTATTGTAGAGAATGTCCCCATTGAAGTGAAGCCCAATCCCTATAATGCACACTACCTGCACACCAAAAAAGAACGTATGGGACACGACCTTCATCAAGTTGATTGATAAATAATATAAGCTACCGACAAGTGTCGGTAGCTTATACCTATAATATCTATATGCAAGATACATATCTTACCATCGAAGCCTCGGGCGAAGCTGTTTTTAAAGAGAAGATGAGTCGTTTTCTCTCATTTGCCATACCCGTCTCGTCGGTAAGCGAGGCACGTGAGTATATAGAGATGTATCGCAAGGAGTATTACGATGCGCGTCATGTATGCTGGGCTTATATGATAGGTCATGAACGTACATGTTTTCGTGCAAACGACAACGGTGAGCCTTCGGGAACAGCCGGTAAGCCCATACTCGGACAGATAAATTCCAACAATCTCACCGATATACTCATCATCGTTGTACGATATTTCGGTGGTATAAAGTTGGGTACAGGTGGACTTATTGTAGCTTATAGACAAGCTGCAGCCGATGCCATTGCCCAATGTAATATTGTAGAACGATTGGTAGAAGATACGATAAACATTCGCTTCGAGTACCCTTTGATGAACGATGTGATGCGTATTGTAAAAGAGGAGCAACCAACCATATTGTCACAAACCTTTGAGATGGATTGCGAGATGTCCTTGCGTTTGCGACGATCGGGTATCCCTCGTCTCTGTGCCCGCCTCGAGAAAGTTCAAGGGCTAACATTCTTCGAGCCCGAAGAAACCGCCGAAGAGGACGAAACCTTTGAAGATGGTGATGTGATTGTTGAGGAGGAATAGTCGTAATTTATTAATAATCAGGTAAGTATAAAATAATTTAAAAAATATCACACAAAATTAAGATTGTGTGATATTTTTTTGTCTATATTTGCAATCGCATAGGAGCCTCAATCGAAAACCTTCGTGAGGGGTTAAAAGGGAATCCGGTGTAAATCCGGAACAATACCTGTTGCTGTAAGTCCTATTCCATTAGGAATGTAAGTCTGTCGAATTCTTAGCCACTGGGTAACACTGGGAAGGCTCAACAGACGGGATAAGTCAGAAGACCTACCTGTGCGTTTAGGGATTTAAACCTGCAGGATACGGGTCAAATCAAAACTTATTTAATTGCTGTATATATAATTGCTTGGTAGCATGATGTGTATAGAAGATACATGGCTGTATCTGTATACTCTCTGCACATATATACTATTGATAAAGTTTTGAACCATAATAGGTGTATCGTATTCTGCCGTAAAGCTGAATGCGATATTTTTTTTAATTTTTAATAAACAACCTATTATGAAAAAATTTTTATTATTAAGTGTAGCACTGCTTGGCTTGTCATTTGCCAGCTGTGAGTATGATGACACCGACCTATGGGGTGCTGTAGAAGACGTTACTGAACGTGTAACTGTACTGGAAAATGCAGTAAAAAATGCCAACAAGAACATCGATGCATTGCAAGCATTGATAACAGCTCTACAAAATCAAGTTTCTGTAGTCTCTGTTACACAAACTGCCGACGGATATGTTATCCAATTCTCTGATGGTACAACTGCTACTATTACCAATGGTGTGAATGCCAATGCTCCTATCGTATCGGTTAAGCAAGATACTGATGGTAATTATTATTGGACTATCGATGGAGAGTGGCTTTTGGTCGACGGCGAGAGAGTGCGTGCCAATGGTAAGGATGGCCAAGATGGTATAAATGGTGAAAATGGTAAAGACGGTCAAGATGCAGTTGCTCCACAAGTACGCATCAATCCTACGACTAAAGAGTGGGAAATATCGATTGATGGTGGTGTGACATGGGAGTCGACCGGTGTAGTTGCTCAAGGTCGTGATGGATATGATGGCACTAATGGCGATGCCTATTTTAGAAGTGTCGATACCTCAAATACCGATTATGTCATATTCGTACTCTATGATGGAACCGAAATCATTGTACCTCGCTATGACTCTTCTGCTCCCTCTTTTATAGTAGAAGGTATTGAAGAGTTAAACCTCTTTGAGCATGGACAAACTATCAGTTATCTTGTTACTGCAACCAATGTGGCCAACTATTCAATATCGAAACCCGACGGTTGGCGTGTAAATTATGAGAATGACTCGCTCTACATTACTGCACCCACTGCCGAACATACATGTGCCGAGCAAAATGGAGTTATAGCTATAAATCTTGTTTCGGAAAACAACAAGAGTATCATTGTTAAGATTGAGGTTAAAGTAAAAGAAATAGAATTGCGCATTCTCACATTTGAAGATGCCGATGCTCGTTTTACACCGTACATGCTTGACTATGCAGGGGTGACTATTAATAAATGGAGCGATCTCATTGACAGTAAACAATACGATGGTCCTCTTACTTACGACTACAGTGGTGGACTCTACACATGGTATGACGAGAATAATACCGAGTTGACTCATAGTTTTGTAACACCTTATTGGGGTGGTGGTCATGCTATATCTAATTATGTGATAGCTGATTATCAAAATCTTCCCGAAGGTCATTATGGTTGGTATGAATTGCAATTTGCCAATCCGATAGGAGGCCATAACGGTTCGTCTAACTTCTGTGTTCACAATGGATATGTCGATGACTTTAACTCCTCATTGGGTTATGGCGCAAGTTGTCCCGCGATAGCTTTTGCCGATGGTGTAGCTCGTGTGGTTGATCACATGTATGTAACTAATATCAATTATGTTCTTAATTCGCTTACCTATGGTGATGGCTTCAATTCACCGGCTACTGAAACTACCTATGTAAAGGTTATGGCCTATGGATTTGATGCCGAGGATAACAATACAGGTGTTGCAGAATTCTATCTGTGTAAAGATGGCAAGTGTATTACTACATGGGAAAAATTTGACCTTTCGTCGTTGGGTGCAGTGGCACGCATCGAATTTAACTTAGGCGCAAGTGAAGACCAAAGTGGTAGCTATGGATTGAATTGTCCTGCCTACTTTGCATACGATGATGTCGCTGTAAGATTTTATAAATGAACCAATAGATTAAGTGTATAAATTTGCTTTAAATATTGAAGGTTGTACCGGCGTGTGATATGTCGGTACAACCATTCCCTTTTAACTACACCCCCAAAACATCAAACAAGTACATCGTAATCATTATGAAGAAAATAATTATACTACTATCACTTGTCATAATGTTGTCTTCGTGCAACAAAGATGATATTATTACATCGAAATTCCCTCCTGAAATTGAGTTGGATAATGCTACAGGTATCTATACAACCAAGCCCGGTCGTGCCGTGACTATTGCACCTTCGTACCTGAATGTTGAGGATGCTATTTACTTGTGGAGTGTCGAAAATTACGATGGTTATATACAGTCAGTAACCGATTCTACCTTCACTTTCGTAACGAATGAAATAGGTACATACTATGTTACACTGCAAGTTACAACTAAGTATGGAGAAGATACCGAGGAGATGCGTATAGACGTTGTAGAGCGCGAAATACCTTCTATATCGCTCAATGGCACACAGACCGAGTATAGTGTATTGCAAGGTGTGGCGTTGTACTTTGCTCCTACTGTAAAAGAGACTTCATTGCCTACAGCCTATGTGTGGATGTTGAATGGTGAGATTGTGTCGAATGAGTTGAATTATACTTTCTGTAGTGATGTATTGGGTGAGTACTTGTTGGTATTTGCTGCTGAGAATGAGGATGGTCGTGATGAGATTACATTGAAAATCAATGTATGTACCCCCGAACAAATGCCATTCTCGTGGAGTTTCGAACAAACGGAGTATAGTTATTCAAGCGGTCGTTCTATTCGTCTTATGCCCACCGAAATTGCTAATGCCGATAACGCAGTGTTTACATGGAAGGTGGACGATGTAGTGGTACAAGAGAGCAACTCACCAATGTGGATATGCGACCTATCGCAGGAGGGAACGTATAAAGTGACAGTAGAAGCAACAATTGTTAATGAAACTACACAGATGACTCTTGTACAAGAACTTGTAGTGAATGTATGTCCGACTGAGGGCACATACTATCGACCCTCTTCATCAGCCTCATCAAGATGGTTGAACGAAGTGTTTGAATATACACCTGCACCGGGTCAGTTTATCAACGAAACCAAAACCGGTGGATTCAGTGGTACTGAGACAACTCCTGATGCTTCGTGCATCTATGCCGAGCAACGTTTTGCCACTCAATCATGGGTCTCTCTTGGAGGTTTTGGTGGTTATGTGGTTGTAGGTTTTGACCATAGTATTGAGAATAATGATGGTTACGATTTTGCCGTGATAGGAAACTCGTTTTCGGGCTCAAGCGAACCCGGTGTTGTGTGGGTGATGCAAGATGACAATGGCAATGGCATGCCCGATGATACATGGTATGAATTACGTGGTAGCGAAACCGGATCAGCCTCTACCATAAGTGACTATGCCGTTACCTATTATCGTCCCTCGGCTGCCGGTATGCCTGTGCAATGGAAAGATAATATAGGTAATAGTGGTGAGATAGCCTATCTTGCCGATTATCATACACAAGATTATTATTATCCCGCGTGGATAGCATCCGATTCGTACACTTTGCGTGGTACTCTTCTCGAATCCAAGTGTTACGATAAGTCGGGTAATGGCTCATATTGGATACTTCCCGAGTATGATTGGGGATATGCCGACAACTTTAGTGCTGTCGATTGTAATCAAAAAGGCGACAAAGCAAATAATTTTGATATATCCAATGCCATCGATTACGCCGGCAATCCTATTCCGTTGAAGTATATAGATTTTATAAAAGTGCAAACCGCTACCAATGCTCAGTGTGGCTGGATAGGTGAAAACTCGACAGAGGTATGTGGATTTTACGATTGTAATATCGCTGAATAAGTTATGAAGGTAAAATTATATTATGTAATCATACTGACACTCTTGTCTCTATCAACGTCATGTATGAAATGGGAGTATGGTATCGAAGAAGATTTTGATGCCACAGGGTCAGGATTGTTTATTACCAACGAAGGCAATTTTCAGTATGGCAATGCTACTCTTTCATACTATGACCCTGATACAAAAGTTGTTGAGAATGAGGTGTTCTATAGGTCTAATGCTATGAAATTGGGCGATGTGGCTCAATCGATGTGCATATATAAAGATGTGGGTTGGGTCGTTGTAAACAATTCGCATGTGATATTTGCTATCGACCTCAATACCTTTAAGGAACGAGGCCGCATTACAAATCTTACCTCACCACGTTATATTCACTTCGTATCGGATGAGAAGGCCTATGTAACTCAATTGTGGGACAATCGTATTTTTATTGTCAATCCTCGATTGTACGAAATAATAGGGTATATCGAATGTCCCAACATGACAATGGAGTCGGGCTCTACCGAGCAAATGGTGCAGTATGGCAAATATCTGTATGTCAATTGCTGGTCGTATCAAAACCGCATACTGAAGATTGATACCGAGACCGATATGGTGGTAGATGAATTGGTGGTGGGTATACAACCAACCTCGCTTGTACTCGACAAGAATAACAAGCTATGGACTATTACCGACGGTGGGTACAAAGGTTCGCCCTATGGTTATGAAGCCCCGTCGCTCTATTGCATTGATGCCGAAACATTCACGATCGAAAAAGAGTTCCGTTTCAGGTTGGGCGATAGCCCCTCGGAGTTGCAGCTCAATAAGGAGCGCGATGTGTTATATTGGCTCAACGATGATGTATGGGCGATGTCGGTCGATGCCGAGCGTGTGCCGGTGCGTCCTTTCTTAGATAACAAAGGCACGATATATTACGGACTTACCATTAATCCTCATAATGGTGATGTATATATAGCCGATGCAATTGACTATCAGCAACAAGGTAAAGTGTACCGTTACACAAATGATGGAGTATTGATTGATGAATTTTATGTAGGAATAATACCCGGGGCTTTTTGTTGGAAATAAAATGCTATTAAGATGAAATCGAAATTTATATTGAGTTTTCTCTTACTTGTACTATGCGTCACCCAATCGAGTGCAATGGGCGATATAGATAAAGATGTAGAGATATCGGAAGTAACAGTGTATGGCCGTCGTCCAATGAAAGAGATAGGTACACAGCTTACTAAGCTTGATTCTACAGCTTTGAAAGAGAATATTGCTCTTTCAATGGCCGATGTTTTGGCGTATAACTCTTCGATTTTTGTCAAGAATCACGGTCGTGCTACGCTCTCAACAGTATCCTTTCGCGGCACATCGGCTTCGCATACGCAAGTGACATGGAACGGTATGAAAATCAACAACCCGATGTTGGGTATGACCGACTTTTCGATGATACCCTCTTATTTTATCGATGATGCATCGTTGTTGCATGGCACATCTTCGGTCAATGAGGTGGGTGGCGGACTTGGTGGTGCAGTCAAGTTATTTACCAAGCCGGCACAGAACAAGGGATTCGGTATGCAGTATATACAAGGTATTGGCTCATTCAGTACCTTCGACGAATTTTTGCGTCTTACTTATGGCGACGACCATTGGCAAATCTCTACTCGTGCGGTCTATTCATCATCGCCCAACGATTATGAGTACCGCAATCGCGATAAGAAGATTAATGTATATGACGAAGATATGAATATCATTGACCAGTATTACCCAATTGAGCGCAATAAGAGTGGCGCGTTTAAAGATTTCCATGTTTTACAAGAAGTATACTATAACACCGGTAAAGGTGACTGTATAGGCCTTAATGCCTGGTACATCAACTCCAATCGCGAGTTGGCCATGCTCACGGTCGACTATGGCGATGATACCCAATTTGACAACCGTCAACGTGAAGAAACATTCCGCGGTGTTCTATCATGGGAGCACTTACGTAAGGGCTGGAAACTAAAGGCACAAGCCGTATATCTGCACACATGGCTTGCCTATGACTACAAGCGAGATATAGGTAATGGCAATATGGCCTCCATGACAAGTTCGCGCAGTAATATTAATACAATCTCGTCACAGGTCGATAGTGAATATTTTCTTAATGATAAATGGTTGTTTACAGCATCATTGTCAGCCAATCAGCATTTTGTATACAGTCATGATAAAGCGATAATTTCGCAAGAAGGCAATAATGCCATTGTCGGTTATGATAAAGGTCGCTTTGAAATGTCCGGTTCTATTTCGGCTAAGTGGCAACCCATTAAACAACTGGGGTTGTCTATGGTGTTACGCGAGGAACTTATAGGAACAAAATGGAGTCCTCTTATTCCGGCCTTCTTTATTGACGGAGTCTTGTTTGAGCCGGCCAATCTCATGCTCAAGGCCTCAGTGTCGCGTAATTTTCGTGCACCCACACTCAATGACTTATATACGTTGCCCGGTGGTAATCCCGACCTGAAAAATGAGAGAGGATGGACCTACGATGCCGGATTGTCGTTTGCTATAGGTCGCGATAATGTCTACTCCCTTAGAGGTTCGGTAAGTTGGTTCGAGTCGTTTATACATGATTGGATTCTATGGCTGCCTACTACACAAGGCTTTTTCTCTCCACGTAATATAAAGGATGTGCACGCCTATGGAATAGAGACTCAAGGCAATCTGGTTTTATATCTACCTAAAGATTGGACCATCGACCTCAACGGAACTTTTTCTTGGACTCCCTCTATCAACGAGGGTGAGCCTGTATCGCCTGCAGATAAGTCGATAGGAATGCAATTGCCCTATGTGCCCGAGTTTTCATCATCCGTGATAGGTCGCTTATCGTGGCGCGACTGGACATTTATGTATAAATGGTGTTATTATAGCGAGCGATACACTATGTCGAGCAATGATATTTCTTTCTCGGGTAAGTTGCCCGAATATTTTATGAGCAACATTTCTCTTGAGAAATTGCTCTCATTCAAGTGGCTGGACTTGTCGTTAAAGGGTGTTATTAATAACCTATTTAACGAAGAGTATCTCTCGGTATTGTCACGACCAATGCCTGGTATTAACTTTGAAATATTTGTTGGTATCACTCCCAAATGGTGATGGATTATAATATATCCATCACCTCAGTAAGGTTGTGTACGGTGTGTTGAGGCTCTTGTGCTGTGATACCACGATGATTGCGGTCGAAGTATATTTGTCCCCATCCGGCATGCATCGCACCCAAGATGTCGGCATCGTAGTTGTCGCCGATGAGTAAGGTATTCTCGGCCTGTGAGTTTGTTACTTCAAGGGCATAATCGAATAGGCGACGGTCGGGTTTGTTGATACCTATCTCGTCGGATAGTACCATGCGCTCGAAGTAATGACTAATGCCTGCCGACTGCAACTTCTTGTGCTGTACCTCGATAAATCCATTGCTGAGGATATATAGGTTGTATCCTTGCTCGGTCAAGTAGTCGAGTAGCTCTATGGCATGTGGCACAAGTTGTGTTTGTCGGGCAAGAGTATCGAGGTAATACTCGTTCATTTGCTGTGCCAATGTGTTGTCGGGGTCGGGGTGCTGTGCCTCGCGCAACAGATGGGCATAACGCTCTATAATAAGAAAGTCTTTTTCAATCTTACCGTGGTGATACAGAGCCCACAGCTCGCTATTCTTGGCGTAATAGGCGGTGCTGAAAGCATCATAGTCGGGAAATATGCGAGCAATGTCGAGGTCGCGATACATTATCTCGAGCGACACATGCGAGTTGGCTGTAAAGTCCCATATTGTGTCGTCGAGGTCGATAAATATATTGCGATAGTGTGTCATGTGTATATGCCTTTATACCAATTGTTTTATCCACTCCTCACGATTGCCTGGAAGAAGGTCTACGACAGGAATTTCTATCATGGTGTATGCACCGGGTTGTTGACGCATTGAGGCACGGGCTACGTTTACAAGCATTTGAGCTGTAAGAGCCGGATTATTGATACTCATATTGAATTCAAATCGTTGGTTCTGAGTCTTTCCCGATACACCTTTGCGCACCATGTTTACACCATGACCCATGTCTATTACGTTATCGACGCAAGGTACTTCTATGACGTGGGTCTCGTCGTGTGCGAAGTAGGGATCTGCTTTTATTTTTGCCGCTACTTCGCCGAGTTTATATCCCTCGTTCAGTTCAACATATACCATGCGACGATGAATACTGGTTCCTACCGGAATAGTCATTGATAGAGCCGCTTTTACACCATCGATGGCTTTAACGGCAACTGTATGCCCCATGCTCATGCCGGGGCCGAAGTTGGTATAAGTGATGCCCTTGGGTGCGCATGCTTGCAACAATGTGCGCACAAGAGAGTCGCTGCCCGGATCCCAACCGGCCGATATGATAGATACGCGACCCTGTTTACGAGCCTCGTTATCAAGTGTGCGTCGCAAATCGACAATACCAGAGTGTATGTCGTAGCTGTCGACGGTATTCATGCCCAATGCAAGTGCTTGCAGCGCATATTCTTCGACTTTACGAGTAGGGGTGCAAAGAATGGCCACATCGGCATCCAAGTCGGCAAGACTGCTTGTTACATGATAAGACTTCAATTCGTCGGGGATATGATTACAATCGCGACGAACAATACCGGCAATCTCAAAGTCGGTAGACTCACTCAGTGCCTCAATAACGTATCGGCCAATATTTCCATAGCCTACTACTACTGCTTTTATCATAGTGGTAATTATCTGTTTTTGGTTTTAATATTGAGCAAAGTTAAGGATTAATTATTTATTGCTCGTGTCATGTTTGCTGTTTTTTTTCTGAAAAAATAATGCAATCGAATTCTACTGCAGTGATGATTGTAATAAGTAACACTCTGCAAATGTGAAAACTTCTGAAAAAAACAATTTAAAATATCTCACTCATTTCTCTTTTGTGTGAAATATAGTAATTTTGTAAGTGTGCTTTTTTTGATATTAAGGCATAATGTAATGTTATCAGGAAACTCAATAAACAAACCAAAAATGAATTATAAAAAATTACTTCTCCCTGCATTGGCAAGTCTTATGCTTGTATCTTGTGCCGAGAAACAAACCGAGACGATAAAAAGCGAAACACGCTATCCGTTGCACACAGTGACACTCAGTGATCGTGTTTTATTGGCCGATTATACGGCTACTATAAAAGGTTGTCAAACAGTAGAAATACGACCACAAGTGAGTGGTATGATTACCGATATACGTATAAATGAAGGTAGCATGGTAGGTATGGGGCAAGTTCTTTTTGTTATAGATCCTGTTCCTTATGAGGCTGCTTATGAAATTGCTGTGGCCAATGTTAAGAGTGCCGAGGCGGCACTCTCAACAGCTCAACTGATGTTGGATAGTAATAAGGAACTTTACGAGCAAGATGTCGTTTCGGAGTTTGACTTGATGATGGCGCGTAATGACCTTGCCGAGGCCGAAGCTAAATTGGCTCTGGCTCGTGCCGAGGAGACCAATGCCCGTAACAATCTATCGTATACCGAGGTAAAATCTCCTGTAAACGGTGTGGCAAGTATGATACCCTATCGTGTGGGGGCGTTGGTGAGCAGTAGTATTACACAACCGCTCGTAACGGTCTCTGACGATAGTCAGGTGTATGCCTATTTCTCTATGGCCGAGAATCAGATGCTTGATTTGATATACCAATACGGCTCGTTGCAACGTGCCATCAATGAGATGCCCGAGGTGGAGTTGCGCATGAGCAATGGCGATATCTATGAGCATAAAGGCCGTATCAATGCCATTAGTGGTACTATCAGCGAAACGACAGGAGCGGTGAGCCTTCGTGCCGTATTCCCCAATCGTGGTCGTGTGCTACGCGACGGTGGTAGTGGTACGGTAATCATCCCCTCGGAGCGCAAAGGCTGTATTGTTATACCCCAGTCGGCTACCTATGAGTTGCAAGATCGCATTTTTGTGTACAAAGTGATAGAAGGTAGAGCCGTATCGACACTTATCGAAGTACTACCACAAAATAATGGTACCGAATATATAGTAGAGTCGGGCTTGCAAGAGGGCGATGTAATTGTTGCAGAAGGTGCAGGACTTATACGTGAAGGTACTGTTGTTGTGGATAAAGATAATAACAAGGAGGAGTAGCACATGAATGTAAAGACGTTTATAGATAGACCCATTCTCTCGGCGGTTATATCTGTTGCCATCCTTATTGTCGGACTTATTGCTCTTTCGCAACTTCCTGTCGAGCAGTTCCCCGAGATTGCACCGCCTACCATCAGCGTATCGGCCAACTATGCAGGTGCAAGTGCCGAGACGGTGCAAAAGAGTGTCGTTATACCTCTTGAAGAGGCTATCAACGGTGTTGAAGATATGATGTATATGGTGTCGTCGTCTACCAATTCCGGCTCGGCCAATATACAGATTTACTTTCGACAAGGTACCGATGGCGATATGGCCATGGTCAATGTGCAAAACCGTATGGCGCAAGCTCAAGGCCTCCTGCCTGCTGAAGTAACCCGTAGTGGTGTTACTGTAAGAAAACGTCAAACGAGCCGTATCAAGATGTTGGCTGTATATAGCCCCGATAATACGTTTGACCAGAACTTTATAAGTAATTACATGAAAATCAACGTCGAGCCACGTCTTTCGCGTATTGCCGGAGTGGGAGAGGTTGATATTATGGGTGGAGACTATTCGTTGCGTATATGGCTCGATCCCGGTAAGATGGCTAAGTATAACCTGATGCCATCGGATATTCGCAGGGTGCTTGATGAACAGAATATTGAGTCTCCTACAGGTACTTTGGGTGCCGACTCGGATAATACGTTCCGCTATACACTGAAGTATCGTGGTCGATATGAAAAGGAATCGGACTACGAAAATCTTGTTATTCGTGCCGAGAACGACGGTACTGTATTGCGACTCAAAGATGTTGCACAAGTTGAACTTGGCTCGCGTAGCTATGAGTATGTAGGTACAGTCAATGGCCATCCCGGTGTAACATGTATGATATCGCAAACATCCGGATCCAATGCCAATGAGATAATTGAAGATATTGATAAAGTTGTAGAAGAGATAAGGTTGGACTTGCCCAAAGGCATGGAAATTGTTGACCTGATGAGCACCAAGGACTTTCTTGACGCCTCTATCAAAAATGTCGTAAAGACACTTTTTGAGGCTATTTTGCTTGTAATCTTGGTTGTGTATATATTCTTGCAAAACATGCGCTCTACACTCATTCCGGCTGCTTCTATAATAGTATCTTTGGTAGGTACGTTTGCGTTTCTGTTGGTGGCCGGTTTCAGCCTCAATCTTATCACACTCTTTGCATTGGTGCTGGTTATTGGTACAGTGGTCGATGATGCCATTGTCGTGGTAGAGGCTGTACAGGCAAAGTTTGACGAAGGTTATACATCGGCCTATGACGCAACAGTGAGTGCAATGGGTGGCATTACAACGGCCTTGCTTACTACTACTGTTGTCTTTATGGCTGTGTTTATCCCTGTGAGTTTTATGGGAGGTACAACAGGTACGTTCTATACACAATTTGGATTGACAATGGCGGTAGCTGTGGGCATTTCGTTGCTCAATGCTCTTACGCTCAGTCCTGCACTTTGCGCCCTTATCATGACACCGCACGAAACAAGCAACGACGGTAAGAAAATGAGTTTCTCTTCTCGTTTTCATATCGCTTTTGATGCTGCCTTTGGTCGCATCGTCAGCAAGTATAAAGGCGGAGTTGCGTTTATGTTCCGTCATCGTTGGTTGTCAATGCTTCTCATTGTGATTGCCTGTGGAGGATTGTTCTATCTCTTGCAAACAACCAAAACAGGTCTTGTACCCAAGGAGGATATGGGTTCAATCAATATTGATGTGCAGACCCCTCCGGGCACAAACCTATTGGAGACAATCAAGGTTATGGATGAGATAGACAAGCGAATTAGCACCATTCCGCAGATTGAGGTTTACTCCAAAACAACCGGTCGCGGTATGATGAGTGGACAAGGTGCCTCATGCGGTATGTTTTCTATACGATTGAAGAATTGGGATGAACGCAAAGAGAAATCCGACGATATTGACTCGGTAATTGAAGAGATATATCGTCGTATTGCCGACATCAAATCGGCCAAAATACTTGTATTCACCCGAGGTATGATACCGGGATATGGCGTGAGCAGTGGCTTTGAACTATACGTACAAGACCAAAAAGGTGGTAGTATAGAAGATTTGCAACGTATTACCAACAATCTCATAGCCGAGTTGAACGATCGCCCCGAGATAGCTCGTGCTTCTACATCTTTCGACACCAAGTATCCTCAATATCTGCTCGAGGTTGATGCTGCAAGATGTAAGCGCAACGGTGTATCGCCCGATGATGTGCTCGATGTTATATCGGGGTATATAGGTGGTAGCTATGCTTCTAACATGAATCGTTTCTCGAAACTCTATCGTGTTATGTTGCAGGCCTCGCCCGAGTATCGCCTTGATACCGACGCTCTGAGCAATATGTTTGTGCGTAGCGACATAGGCGAAATGAGCCCGATAAACCAATATGTGACCCTTACACGTGTGTATGGCGCACAATCTATATCGCGATTTAATCTCTTTACCGCAATTTCGGTAAATGGTCAGCCTGCCAAGGGTTATAGCTCGGGTGAGGCTATCCAAGCCGTGCGCGAAGTAGCTGCCGATGTGTTACCGGCGGGATATGGATTTGAATTTGGAGGTATGTCGCGCGAGGAGGCCTCATCGGGCAAGGCTACAGTTGTGATATTTGCATTCTGTATTGTCTTTATCTATCTCATTCTATGTGCCTTGTATGAGAGTATTTTTACCCCCATTGTTATATTGTTATCTGTACCCTTCGGTTTGGCCGGCAGTTTCTTGTTTGCGCGCATGTTTGGGTTGGAAAATAATATTTACTTGCAGATAGGACTGCTCATGCTTATAGGTCTGTTGGCCAAGACTGCTATTTTGCTTACCGAGTTTGCCGCCGAGCGTCGTCGCCAAGGCATGAGTATTGTCGATGCAGCCATGTCGGCTGCAGAGGCTCGTTTGCGACCTATTCTTATGACATCGTTGACCATGATATTCGGTATGTTGCCTTTGATGTTCTCTACCGGAGTGGGAGCCAATGGTAATATATCTATAGGAGTAGGTACGGTAGGTGGTATGCTCATAGGTACTTTGGCTCTTATTTTTATAGTACCTGTATTATATATCATATTCCGCACATTGGAAGAGAAGGTGATGCCCCGAAGATTGCTAAAATAGAATGTTATCTGTATGAAAAAGAATGTTTTATTTGCATTGGCAACGTTGTTGCTTACAATGAGCAGTTGCAATTTGTATACACAATACAAACAACCCGACTTACCCGTAGTAGATAGCCTGTACCAAAGATTGCCTATCGATACTACCGTAATATCGGTCGATAATACCTCTATAGGTTATATGTCGTGGCGTGCCGTATTTACCGACACGTTATTGCAAAATTGGATAGAGCAAGGACTTGCTCAGAATACCGATTTAAAGATAGCTCAACTGCGTGTTGAGCAGGCCGAGGCTGCTTTGCTGCAGTCGCGATTGGCCTTTGTGCCCACATTCAATTTTACGGCACAAGGCGGGCTTAATCAATTTACCGGTAGCGAACTCAAAAAGTCGTATAACTTGGCAGTTATGGCCGATTGGGAATTGGATGTGTTTGGCAAACAACTCAATGCAACACGTGCATCGGAAACCGTTTTACAACAGACACAGGCCTATAAGCAAGCCGTTCAGACCCAATTGATAGCGACCATAGCCGACAGCTATTTTACACTTCTTATGCTCGACGAACAGTTGGAAATAAGTCGTCGTACGCTCGATACATGGGAAGAAAACATCCGTACTCTCGAGGCGTTGAAACGTGCAGGTAAAACCAACGAAGCCGCCGTATTGCAAGCCAAGGCGAGTCGCCTCAATGTCGAAGGGTCGGTACTGACACTTGAACGTCGCATCATCGAACAAGAAAACTCGCTCTCGGTGTTGCTGGGGATGGCTCCCGATATGTTGCAACGTGGAAAACTCTCGGAGCAAGTTTTTCCTGAAGAGTTGTCGGTGGGTATTCCTTTGCAATTGTTGAGTTTCAGACCCGACGTGCGTCAAGCCGAGTATGCTCTTGCCGAAGCTTTCTATATGACCAACATGGCTCATGCCAACTTTTACCCTTCAATTTCGCTCACGGGCTCGGCCGGATGGACCAACAATGGTGCTACTATAACCAATCCTGTAGGTTGGTTGCTCAATGCCTTAGGCTCTTTGGTACAACCGTTGTTCAATCAAGGTAAGAATGTTGCCAATCTTAAGATAGCCAAGGCACAACAGGAGGAGGCTTTGTTGCTGTTCCGACAATCGTTGCTCAATGCAGGTGCCGAGGTAAACAATGCGCTGGTGCAATGGCAGACTGCCCGCAAGCGTATCGATATAGGTGCCAAGCAAATTGTAAACCTACAGGCAGCTATATGGAACACCCGACTGTTGATGAAACACGGTAGTGCCAATTATCTCGAAGTGCTTACAGCACAACAAAACCTCCTACAGGCCGAATTGATGCAAGCATCAGACCGCTACGACGAGATACAAGGTGTCATCTCTCTATTCCATGCCCTTGGTGGCGGTATGGATTGATACTGCGATGTGTAGATATTAAAAACGAGAGCGACGATTTGATATGCAATATCGTCGCTCTCGTTTTTGGGGGGAATGTAACATCTATTACTTTACCGGAGAGATGATAAATCGGAAAGTGTAGTCTTGGTAGGGTACTTGGTATGGCTCAAGTGGCCATGCTCCCCAAGAATTGATACATCCCAAGCCTCGTTGCACAAGATCGAAGCAGATGTGTGTCATGCCATCGGGTTGCAATTGTCCCGAGTGACGACGGTAGTCGTCGAGCGAGAGGTCGAGTGCCTCGATAGAGTAGGGCAGAGCCGAGGCCGAGAATGGAGTGGATGCTATGATGCACAATCCACTACCACTGCTATCCACTACTTTATAGTATCGCAGGTCGCTATGTGTACCCGATTCTTGTGGTCGAGCCATTTTATCGTTGTACATTTCGGTTACCGATTGGCGATAAAGACCTATGCGTGCACCACTCTTGCGGTCGCTATAGTTTTCAACTTCGCCACGCCCATAGTATTCTACCTGATTATATCGTGCCGGCATTTCCATACGCATGCCGTATCGGAAGAGTTGAGCTATCTCGGCTCCGGTTGTAGTGTGCATGGCTTGTGTGACAGCTATCTCTCCTTCGCCATTGATGGTGTAGTCGATGGTGAGTTGTGCCTGTACTTCGGGCATGTCGTAACATGTGGTTATGATGGCACAGTTATTCTCAATTTTATAGTCAAACGAGGTGAGCTTCATTTGTGGACTGCGCCATACGGCAAAGTGTTTGTGCAACTGTGCGCCCCAATCGTTTTCGGTGGGTGCTCGCCAGAAGTTGGGCCTTAAGCTGCTGCCTTCGGGCATCATGCTCTGTGCTCCATAATCCATACGATTGATAAAGCCGTTGCGACCAAACGAAATAATCCAATCGTACCCTTCTATGTGAACGGCTTTTTCAAATGGCGTTATCTTAATGTCGCTGTCCGATTGTTTGAGGGCAAAAGCCTTTTCTGTATCGTACTCCTTAATGATATGTTGATTATATGCCGCTACGTGATTAAGCGGTAATAATGCCTCTTTGTTGCGAGTAATAAACTCAATGTTGAGCAGTATCTCTTGGGCCGATTGGGGTAGCTTGTTCAAGTCGTACTCGAGGGTGTAGTTCTTGCGTTCTTGAGGTGCAACATCAAGATGCTCGATGCTACCTCCTTGCATGGCTACACCATCCACCATCAATTGCCAGTTGAGACGATATTTGCTAAGGTCAATAAAGAAGTTCTCGTTATATATCTCTATTGTGCCTGTCTGGAGGTCTACAGGACGAGTCCATATAGATTGGTACTGATAGCGCACCTCGTAGGCATGAGCCTGAGGTGTGCGGTCGGCTGCTATGATACCGTTGCAGTTGAACGAATAGTCGGTTGCATCATAATCGTTATAGTCACCGCCATAAAGGAACGATACACGACCGTTATCCTCATATCGAGCCAGGCCTTGGTCAACAAAATCCCATATAAAACCTCCTTGATATTGGTCATATTGGCGGGTTAAGTCCCAATACTCCTTAAATCCACCCATCGAATTACCCATGGCATGTGCATATTCGCATTGTATCAAGGGTCGTTCTGGGTTGCTCTGCAAATATCTCTCGCACCATTTGGGTGATGCATACATAGGGCACATAATGTCGGTAAAGTGCGAACCGACAAAATCACGATAATCAACAGCTCGCTCGTAGTGAATAGGACGTGTGGGGTCGTACTCTCTTATCCATTGGTAACAAGCCTCGAAGTTTGCTCCCATACCGGCTTCATTACCCATACTCCATATAATAATAGACGGGTGGTTTTTGTCGCGCAGTACCATACGTTGGTTGCGCTCAAGGTGTGCCTTGGCATAAGCATCTACGCGGGCAAGTGTCTTTTCGCCATACCCCATGCCGTGCGACTCTACATTGGCCTCATCAATAACATACAATCCATATTCATCGCAGAGGTCATACCATTCGGGTGTGTTGGGATAATGACTTGTGCGTACAGCGTTGATGTTAAATTGCTTCATGAGCATGATATCCTCTATCATGCGTTTGCGACTCATTACAAAGCCCCTTAGCGGGTCTACTTCATGACGATTGACACCCTTGATAAGTATAGGCTTGCCATTGACAAGCAACTTACCTTCTTTTATTTCTGTACTACGAAAACCTATGCGCTGTGCAACAGCTTGAGTCGTTCTTTGATGGTTGCGAATGTGAGCTGTCAGATTGTATAGATAGGGTATTTCGGCACTCCAGAGTGTGGGATTTTCAACAGCAAATGTTGTTGTAATCTTATTGCCCTGTGGTCTTATTTTCTTTGTTGAGATAGTGTTGCCGTTGGCATCGGTAAGCGTGAGTTCTACTTCGCTGACCTTACCGGTCAGTTGCATATCGATGTCGAGTGAGCCGTTGCGATAGTCGCTGTCGAGCAACGGAGTGATATGCCAGTCGACCATGCGTGTTTTATTGCGCGCCTCTATGACAACATCTCGTGAGATACCGCACATGCGCCACAGGTCTTGATCTTCGAGGTATGTACCATCGCACCAGCGGAATACTTGCAGTGCAATGAGATTTTTACCCGTTTTTACATAGCGAGTGATATCGAATGATGCACCTAAATGGCTATCTTCCGAGTAGCCTACAAATTTGCCATTTATCCACACGTAAACATTGGATGTTACTGCACCTATGTTGAGCAAAATGTCATAACCTTGCCAATTGTCGGGTAGGTCGAATGTACGACGATACGACCCCACATGATTTTGTTCGATGGGTACGTATGGCGGATTGTTTGTAAAGTTGTTACGCCAAGCATAGCCTATATTCAGATACAAAGGGTCGCCATAACCGTTCAATTCCCACATGCCCGGTACTACCATCGAGCCCCATCCCTTGTCATTGTAATCGGTCTTGAAAAAGTCGGTGGGACGCATATCGGCATTTTCTACCCAATTAAATTGCCATGTGCCGTTGAGTGACAATCGAAATTTATTCTCTTTATCGCAACCTTCGCGAGGGGCATCGGCATCAGTGTCGAGTATGCGATAATCGGCATGCATAGGTAATCTGTTTATAGCATTGACGCATGGGTCTTGCCACTCGGTAAAACTTTGGGCACAGAGTGTAAATGTACTGCCCAACGCTACAGCGCAGGCGATAAGTAGGTTTTTCATGATTATAAGGCTTGGGTTGGTTACTTTTTGGTGCTTACAGCGAGCAACACACCTAAAACGATACCGAGTAGGGCGGCGAATAAAACTCGTTGCTCGGTAGGTAGGAGAAATGTAATGGTGTGAGCCGGATACCAGAAGAAAGGAATGGTTTTCTTGAAAACAAAGCCCCATTGTGCGTTCCAATTGATATTGGCAAACATCTCGGCCATGGGTATAGGTGTTATAAGAGCTTTTATCGAGCCACCGCAACGAGCTATGTGTGCATCAGTAATCTTGTGGAAAGTCATAAATACAGGCGCAAAAATGGTATTCATGGCTACCGAAACAGAGAGCGCAACCAATACTTTGTCCCAAGAGAAGTCGGGCGACTTGAATATTGCACTTGCATCGGCCATACCCAATTTTTCGAGGAAGATAGGTGTGCCTGCCGAGAAGATAGTCATAGCCATGCTGATACCCATACCCAAGAAGCCCCATACGATGGCACGAGGAAGTATGCCGAAGGTTTTTGAATAATATGTTCCGGTACTGATACGATGTCCGAGCATTTCGCCCATGGTAGATAGTATACCAAATTTGAGGAAACTCATAATCATGCCATGTGCGGCATTGAATGATTTGTACCACGCATATACGGGTTCGATAACAAAGAAGGGCAAGAATAAAGCCACAACACATACTGCAAAGATTAAATCGCTCTTTTTCATAGTATTACTGATATTTTTGGGTTTGTTTGCTGATTTGTTTTCTCTGAATCAGCAAAGATAATGAGAATTTTCGGTTTTATAATGATGATTGACTCTCTTTTAGGAATATGATAAAGAAAAAGCCCGATAACGCGATGTTACCGGGCGCATGAGAGATATAAGGTTTGTTATCCGCAACGCGATGTGCCACAATTGGTGCATATAAGACATCCTTCTTGATAGATAAGGGTCTCTTGCTTGCAGTTGGGGCAAGTTTGTCCGCTGGCTTGCATGCCATTGGGTAGATATTTTTTGAGAGCACGTTCAACACCGTTTTTCCATGTATTGATTGTTTGGCTGTCCAGTTCAAGGCTGGCTACGAGTTTCAGCACTTGGTCGATAGGCATACCATAGCGCAATACACCCGAAATGAGCTTGGCATAGTTCCAATATTCGGGGTTGAACTTGTCCGACAAGCCTTCGATGGTGATTTTGTAACCTCGCTTATTTACAAACTGGAAGTCATATCGCTTGTTGCCATCTGAGTCTACAGCTTTGATAATCTTGCCTTTAGTGATGTTTTTGGGGCAGAATATACCGTCTTCGTCGTCGGCAAAACCTGTAAAGATTTCGTAAGGTTTACCGTCAAGCAAGCCAACAAAAGCTATCCATTTTTCTTTATTGTTTTGGAAACGAACTACATCGGCTTCCAATTCGATGGGGCGTTTATGCGCAACAATGTGTGATGATACTATTGCGGTCTCGGCTGCAGCCTCAGCTGCTTTGCGCTTTTCTTTCTCCTCTTTTTCTTTGCTTACAGAGATGAGCACACCCGAGCGTGAGCCGTCGCGATATACTGTACAGCCTTTGCATCCTGAACGCCAAGCCTCTACATATAGGTCGTTTACAAGGTCTTCGCTTACATCACCGGGCAAGTTGATGGTAACGCTGATTGAGTGGTCGACCCATTTCTGTACGCGACCTTGCATGCGTACCTTTTGCAACCAATCGACATCGTTAGACGTAGCCTTGAAGTATGGCGACTTGGCTACCAATTGGTCTATCTCTTCTTGTGTGTATTTGTTGTTGACCTGCATGCCGTTGGCTTCCATCCAAGTAATAAACTTGTGGTGATATACAACGTATTCCTCGAAGGCATCGCCATTCTCGTCCCAAAAGTCGGGGTGTGCATCGGGGTCGTTGGGGTTTACTTTGCGACGACGCTTGTATACGGGCAAGAATACAGGCTCTATACCCGAGGTGGTTTGTGTCATGAGGCTGGTTGTACCTGTGGGCGCAATGGTAAGACATGCTATGTTACGACGACCATATTTTACCATCAATTCATACAATTCGGGGTCGGCCTCTTTCAAGCGGTTGATAAATGGATTGTCTACTTCGCGTTGGGCATCGAATATTTCAAATGCTCCACGCTCACGAGCCAATTCTACCGATGAGCGGTAGGCTGCCAAAGCCAATGTTCGGTGTACATTCTCCGACATATCGGTAGCCTCTTCAGTACCGTATCGCAGACCCAAAGATGCAATCATATCGCCTTCGGCTGTTGTGCCAACACCTGTGCGACGGCCTTGCAGAGTGCGGGTGCGTATCTTGTTCCATAGGTTCAGCTCTGTGTGTTTTACCTCGTCGGTCTCGGGGTCGGTCGAAATCTTTTCGATTATCTTTTCGATCTTCTCCATCTCAAGGTCGATAATATCGTCCATGATGCGTTGTGCCTTGGCGACGTGCGATTTAAACAATTCGTAGTCGAAGTAGGCTTCGGGAGTGAAAGGGTTGACAACGTATGAGTAGAGGTTGATGGCCAACAAACGACAACTGTCGTAGGGGCACAAGGGTATCTCTCCGCAAGGATTGGTCGATACGGTCTTGAAGCCCAAGTCGGCATAACAATCGGGTACAGATTCGCGACGGATAGTATCCCAGAACAATACTCCCGGCTCGGCCGACTTCCATGCGTTGTGTACAATCTTGCGCCATATCTCACGAGCGTTTACCTCCTTGGTAACGTATGGATCTGTAGCTTCAATAGGATATTGTTGTATGTATGGCTCACCCGAAATGGCACACTCCATAAAACGGTCATCTATCTTTACCGATACGTTGGCACCGGTTACTTTTCCCTCGACCATCTTGGCATCAATAAATGACTCAGAGTCGGGGTGCTTGATAGATACGGTAAGCATCAATGCGCCTCGACGACCATCTTGCGCTACCTCGCGTGTAGAGTTGGAGAATCGCTCCATAAAGGGTACCAAACCGGTTGATGTGAGTGCCGAGTTCTTTACAGGAGATCCTTTGGGGCGAATGTGTGAGAGGTCGTGACCTACACCGCCACGGCGTTTCATGAGTTGTACTTGTTCTTCGTCGATTTTGATTATGCCTCCATAAGAGTCGGGCTCTCCTGTCAGTCCTACAACAAAACAGTTTGAAAGTGAGCCTATTTGGTAGTTGTTGCCAATACCTGTCATGGGACTGCCTTGAGGAACTATGTAGCGGAAGTGTGACATGAGGTCAAACAACTCTTGTGCCGACATGGGGTTGCTGTACTTTTGTTCTATGCGAGCAATCTCATTGGCTATACGCCAGTGCATGTCATCGGGCGTTTTCTCATAAATATTACCAAAAGAGTCTTTCAATGCATACTTGTTTACCCATACACGGGCGGCAAGTTCGTCGCCTTTGAAGTACTCGCGTGAAGCGGTGTATGCTTCTTCGTAAGTGTAGATTTTCTGTTCCACGTTCTCCAATAATATATAAATCGTTAATATAATACGCTACAAAAGGGTGTCGGTGCTTTAAATTTTGCTCTGCAAGTATACAAAAATAATTATATATTCTGATGCTTTTGAGAAAGAAATTTTATTGCCGATATGCAAAAGTTTTCTTTTTTAAAATATAAACACCTGAAATATAGTTGTATACAAAATTTGTTTGGTCAAAAAGTTTTCCAAAATTGTTGTGTTTGGGTTGTTGAGGTTGAATTTTTGTGTCTATCTCTCAATTGTGTATATTTATTGTTTTTATGTGTGTAATTATAAATATGTGTGAATTTTTAAAAATTATAATAAGGTGAAATATTACAAAATAAATCACTATATTAATTAATGTGTAACAGATGGATAAAACTTGCATACATGACAGGTTGTTCTTTTGGGTAAAGTTTGAGCCTTATGAGTATATTGATTATTCTACTTATACTATCGACTGCGATAGAAGTCTGTGCCGAGAAGCAAATGAAGGCTGTCGATACTGTACCACCGTTGCAACTTGTCGAGTTGCCGTATGAATATAATGCCTTGGAGCCGGTGATAAGTGAGCGTACTATGCAATTGCATCATGGTAAGCATTTGCAAAGTTATATTGACCGCCTTGCAAGGTATATTGTCAATACACCCTATAGCAGTATGCCTATCAGCCAAATTGTTGTTATGTCTGATAGCTCGGTGTATGATCAGAACATATTTGATAATGCGGGGCAAATACTCAATCACAATCTCTATTTTGCGCAATTTTCACCCCGCGGAGGTGGAGAGCCGCAAGGTGTCTTGGCCGATGCGATCATAAACAGGTGGGGTAGTTTTGAGATTTTTAAACAGGCATTTACCCAAAGTGCAACAGACCTTTTTGGCTCGGGTTGGGTGTGGCTGGCATGTGATGAAGAGGGGCAACTCTACATCGTCGCAGAGCCCAATGCCGGTAATCCTGTCACTTATGGCCTTACTCCACTCCTTGGGATGGATGTATGGGAACATGCCTATTATCTCGATTATCAAAACCGTCGTAACGACCATATTGATGCAATATGGAATATCATAGACTGGCCTGAGATAGAGGCTCGTTATGAAGCTACAGGTGTAGCCGAAAATAGTTGCCAGACGGCTATTGAAAGGATGTGGGAGGAGTAGTGGCTGTAGGTATTGCCGATGTGCAGTATTTTTGCTAATTTTGCTCAAAATAAAAAATATTGAACTATGCGTAAAGATTTTGGCTCTAAAACATGGCTCTATCCTATGCCTGTACTTATTGTTGCATCGTACGATGCACATGGTCTTCCCAATGCCATGAATGCCGCTTGGGGTGGTATATATACCGATAATACAGTGGGTATATGTCTTGCCGAGGATCATAAGACAACCCAAAATATTCTTGCAACGAAGTCGTTCACCGTGAGTGTGGCTACTGTCGATCATGTGTCGGCATGCGATTATTTGGGCTTGGTGTCGGGTGTGAAAGTTCCCGACAAACTGCAACGTGTGGCATTTCACACCATACAGTCGAAGCATGTCAATGCTCCTATTATTGAAGAGTTGCCTATGACGCTCGAATGTGAAATGGTAAGTTACGATATCGAGAGTAATCATCTTGTAGGTCGCATTGTCAATGTAAGTGTCGATGAATCGGTCCTTACCGAGGGACGAATAGATATAAGCAAACTACGACCCATAACCTACGACCCTGTATCGCATAGATATTACGAACTGGGTAATGTTGTAGCTAACGCATTCTCGGTGGGCAAGGAGTATATGTAGTAGGTGAGAAGCGGGTAGCCGCACTTGTAATTGGGCAGATATAACCCCAATACTATCGCGAGAGCCACAATTGCATCAAAGAGAAACGAGCCGGTTGTAGCTCTTGTGAGATTTTATGTATTTTGCAATACTATTTCCCTCTATTGCAGAGCAAAGTCCTGACAAACTTACTGTGTCGATAAACAATGCTGTGAAAAAATTACCCTTTTACATAGCATTGTTGTTGTTTTAATGTGTCTTTTGCCAACTCTGTGTTACAAATAAATACATAGTAAAATAAACAATAGTTTGTCTCTTGTTTTGTGGAGTTTTTGTATATTAATTACGGAAATTTTTATTTAATTTTGCGCTCGAAAATTTTTTTATGAAAATAAATAAGGTAAATCAAATATTTTTTTTGCAACATGGCTAATGTAGTAAAACTGAAAAGAGGTTTAAATCTATGTTTGGAAGGAGCTGCCGCCCCCCATGTAGATAAGACCATTGTAAGCGACACAGTAGCTATTGTTCCCGAAAACTTCCATGGTATTGTTCCTAAGGTGATTGTTAAACCCGGTGATGCTGTGAAAGTGGGTTCTGCGGTGATGTATGACAAGAATCACCCTGAGGTGCAATTTGTTTCGCCCGTAAGTGGTGAAGTGATTGCAGTGGAGCGTGGCGAGCGTCGCAAAGTGATGAAAATTGTTATTAAAAACGATCACAAAGACGAGGCTGTTGCTTTTGAGAAAGCCTCATCGGCCGACAAGGTAAAGCAACTCTTCTTGCAGTCGGGTATGTGGGGATATATAAAGCAACGTCCCTACGATGTTATTGCCGATCCTACAGTAGAGCCTCGTGACATTTTTGTAACAGCATTTGACAATGCACCTTTGGCTCCCGTCTATGCTTATGAAATGTTGGCAGGTGATGATGCCAAAGCCCTTGCCAAAGGTCTTGAGGCACTTGCTATGCTTACCCAAGGTAAGGTTTATGTGGGTGTTGAGCCCGATAGTAAAGTGACTGTGCCTGCCGGCGTAGAACTCGTTACATTCAAAGGCAATTTCCCTGCATGTAATGCCGGTGTTCAAGCACACAATATTGCTCCTGTAAACAAGGGTGAGACTGTATGGACTATCAATGCACTTGATGTGGTGTTGATGGGACGTCTTTTGCTCAATGGCCGTGTTGATATGATGCGTACAGTAGCTGTATCGGGTAGCGAAGTTGCTAAACCTGCCTACGTACGTGCTTTGCCCGGAACTCCGATGGCAGAGATCCTCAAGGATAATCTTGTTAAAGCCGATTATGCTCGCCGTGTTATCAGTGGCAACGTATTTACCGGTGTTAACGTTTCGATTGAAGGTTATCTGGGAGCATATCACTCACATGTAACAGTTATTCCTGAGGGTAATGATACTCACGAATTTTTAGGTTGGGCTATGCCCGGATGCAAAGTGCTCACAACAAGTCGCACATTTGTTTCGCGTTGGTTGCCCGGTCGCAACAGAAAACCCGATGCCCGTTTGCATGGAGGCGAGCGTGCCATTATCATGTCGGAAGAGTACGATCGCGTATTCCCCATGGATATCTTGCCCGAGTACCTTGTAAAGGCTATCATCGCTTTCGATATCGACCGCATGGAGCAGTTGGGTATATATGAGGTAGCACCCGAGGACTTTGCAGCCTGTGAGTTTGTTGACACTTCAAAGTTGCCCTTGCAAGAGATTGTACGCAAAGGTTTAGATGCGCTGCGTAAAGAGATGAACTAATCATTGTCATTAACATTATAAACAGAATTATTGTGAAAGCATTAAGAAGATTTCTCGATAAGATAAAACCCAACTTCGAGCCGGGAGGAAAATTGGCTCCCCTGCAATCGGTGTTTGAGGGTTTCGAGTCGTTCTTGTTTGTGCCGGCAACCACTTCCAAGTCGGGTGTACACATTCACGACAACATCGACTCAAAGCGCACAATGACGGTGGTTATCATCGCATTGTTGCCCGCGTTACTTTTTGGTATGTACAATGTCGGCTATCAACACTACTTGGCGATAGGCGAGTTGGCTGCTACATCATTCTGGACAGTATTCCTCTATGGTTTCTTGGCTGTATTGCCCAAGATTGTGGTGTCGT
>JAFXAB010000008.1 GCA_017522135.1 Bacteroidaceae bacterium | reverse complement strand
TTGTCTATCGACCAAGTTGCTCACGCTCGGCATAGCCCATGCAAGCACGGCTCTGCACTCGCTTAATCGCAACAGTCCCCTATATCGCTGTAGCGACACAGAGGAGGATAAAGATACCCACACGCCCAAGGTAATCACTTTGGCTACGTGCGTGGGTTGTATCCAATACAAAAAAAACCGACTTTGTATTTACAAAATCGGTTTTTTGAGGGGTGGAAGATGGGAATCGAACCCACGACACCTGGAACCACAATCCAGTGCTCTAACCACTGAGCTACATCCACCATCTAATTGCGGTGCAAAGATAAGTACTTAATTTGTATTATGCAATAGCAAATAGCAAGTTTTTTTTGTTTTTGTCGAAATATTTTTCGTAAGTAAGATTATGCTATACTCAAGTAATTGTATATCAATATATACACAGCAGACACAAAAAAATCCATTGCCACAGCATAGTGTAGCAATGGAGAAGTATTATATACTATAATCTTATATACGCACCTTGGCCGAGCAGCCATCAACCTCGATGATATAGATGCCCGACTGCAGATGATCAATCACAGAAGCGCGGCCTTCGTATACCATGCGTCCCAAAATGTTGTATACGCGCACCACTTGAGCCGGGTCAACTCCATGTATGTACACAATACCGTTGTGTGTACCTACTTTGACAACCTCTTTTTGCACAAAGGATATGCTCGACGAGGGATTGTTTTGCCATGCAAATACAGGATAACCATTGTTGAGTAATTGAGTATCGGCCTCCCATGGCGATGCAGCATCACCGGCATTGAGCAACATTACCATAGCATCGGATTTCATCTCTTCGTCGCTCTTCTTCACGATACCCGAAGCCTCTTCAAACTTACCATTGTCAAGGAAATAGCAGTTTTGCACCAATACACTGAAGTCGGCATCGCCGACAATGGGTTGAGGTGAAGAGATGAAGGTTTCGGCAGCTATCACTTCGCCTACATTATAACAATTGACAATACGTGTGCCACTATCGTATGCCGAGCCTACGATACCACCCACAAACATACCGTTGGGAGCATTGATAATACCTTTGTTATAACAGTTGGTAATCTCTACGCCATACATGGCAGTACCTACGATACCACCTACATCGCTATTGCCGGTGAGCGTACCGCCAAAATAGCAACGATCTATTTTACCACCGGCACCTATAGCCACTACCCCACCCGAACCAAAGGTTGACTCACTGTTGATTGTAGCCAGACTTGCACTGCATTGCAATGTACCGCCATTCATTTGACCCACAAGACCGGCAGTAAGTTCACCACCTGTAACAATCGAGCGAGCACCCAAGATGACATTCTTCACAAGAGCACCTTCATCGAGACATGCAAAGAGTCCTGTACCACCTACGGCTTGAAAGTCGGTAGCTATATACTCGATATGAATATTATCTATAGTCTTGAAGTTACCATCAAACGTACCTAAGAAATATTTCGATTCGTCAATAAGCGAGCCTTGTGGATCATCGGAATTTACATACTCATCAAAAAAACCGACGGGAAGAATTTTCATGCCGGCATCGGCACTCATATCAAGGTCGTTTACCAAGAAAAAATACTCACCTTCATAGGTAGTACCTGCTGTCACTTGTTGCTGAAAATAGGCAAAATGTTGCTCATTTTCGATGAGATAGGGAGATGTACTTGTTCCATTACCTTTGCTCCATGCTTGTGCTGTGCCATCCCATGCAGCTTGTGCCGAGAATAGAGTCATGGCACTTACAGTCAATAATAAGTAGTTTTTCATCATATAAAAGTTATTTTAGTGTTTATATATGGCTAAGGAGTGTACCGAAAATCGATGTTGGTTGCGTTATTTTCTTCTTTACTACATCCTATATTTTACAAATATACAACACTCGGGCAAAAAAACATATCATTGGGGCCTTTTTCTACACAACAGTGGTCGTTTTTTGATATTTGTATAAAGTATACGGAGCAAAAAATGCCCGATTTTATTCTCCTATATTGCGAAACACGAAGTGATGACCGTCGTAGCGCATGGCCACAATACCCCAATGTATAAAACGAGCCATAAGCCGCTGTGCATCATAACGCGAGATGTGGGTAGTGCGACATATACGCGACAAGCTACACTCTTCCTCTTTCGAGAGCAAGTCAAGAACAAGCCTCTCGCGCTCGGTAAAGGAGAGTAGCGTAGGTATCGTAATACTATCATGTTGCCATAGCTGCAAATGCGTGGGAGTAGCCAATATATTTTCATCGGCCACACGCACATAAGCCCACAGGCGGTTGTTCTCGTCGCGTACCATCACCGGTCGGTGTTGTGCCTTATTTATCTCAACGACCAACACCGTATGCCCCTCGACACGATATGTAGCCATATTGAGACTCACCTCAGGCACACAGTAAAGCTGAGCAGCAGCCTCTATCATATACATCTCCTCTTCACTGCGCACACCGGCTATGCGTCCGTTGTCTTTGACTCCGATAAGCAAGCGACCGCCTTGCGTGTTGGCAAAAGCCGAGAGAGTGCGAGCAATCTTACGAGCATCGGAAATCTCATATTTAAAATCTTGCTCGATGTGCTCGCCTTGCGCTATGAGTGTATGAATATATGATGAGGCGTCAATTCGTTTCATATTCTGCAAATATACGGCAAGAAATTTTATTTACGAAAAAATAATGCCAAAGGTATCGTTATACCGTCTTTTTGTGGTAACTTTGCAAAAGAATATTTACAACAACGCAAAAACAGTTCATTCATATTATGATAAATCGTGTAATTATACGCTCAAAGGTAGTACAAGTAGCATATTCGTACTTTATTACCGAAAACAAGAGTATTGCCGAAGCCGAAAATGAGTTGCTACACAGTCTCGAAAAGGGTCATGAGTTGTACTATGCACTCCTACAATTGATGATAGACCTCACCGACTTGCAAGCACAACGCTTAGAAACAGCTCGTAACAAATACCTTCCAACAGCCGAAGAGCGTAATCCCAACATGCGCTTTGTAAACAACCAATTTATAAGCGACTTGCGCAATAACGCCGACTTTGCCGAGCACTATGCCGAAAAGCCATTCTCATGGGGTATTGTAGCCGAAACATTCCTCAACAACATGCTCAACACAATTCTTGAGACAGATGAGTACAAGAATTACATGAATACACCCACCTGCAGTGCCGAGAACGATTGGGAACTGTGGCGCACAATATTCAAGAACACCATTGCACCATCGGATGAGCTGACAGAGGCTGTAGAGAACTTATCACTCTACTGGAATGAAGAACTCAACGTAGAGGCAACATTTGTACTCAAAACCATCAAACACTTCCGCAATGAAAGCGAGAATGTAAAGATGTTGCCCATGTACAAGGATGACGAAGATCGTAAATTTGCCCTCGACCTATTGCACAACACTCTCGCCAACGAGAAGCTATACCGCAGCTATATCGACCGCTTTACCAAGAATTGGGAGATAGAGCGTATTGCCTTTATGGACGTTGTAATCATGCTGGTAGCCATAAGCGAATTGGTGCGTATGCCTTCTATCCCTACAGTTGTTACCCTCAACGAATATATCGAGCTGGCCAAGACATTCAGCACCGAACAAAGCAGCAACTTTATCAACGGTGTACTCGACGCAATTGTTAAGGAGCTTAAAAAAGAGGGGATAATAAACAAAGATTGAAATATTTGTTATATATTTGTAGAATATACACGCGACAATATATAAACTCAAATTATACAAAAAGAATAAATTATGACACTTTCAACAATTTTATTGCAAGCACAAGCCCAAGGCTCGGGCTGGACAAGTATCATCATGATGGTAGCCCTCATCGCTATCTTCTACTTTTTTATGATACGCCCCCAACAAAAACGCCAAAAAGAGATACAAAAGGCTCGTGAGGCTCTCACCAACGGCGACAAAGTAATGACAGCCGGTGGTATATATGGCAAAGTAAAAGAGGTAAGCGAAAAATATTTCATTATCGAAATTGCTGACAATACACGCATCCGCGTGGCAAAAGACTCGGTATACCCCGCTGCCGACGAGACTCCCACTCAAGCATAATTTCAAGGAGCATACACATAAAGCGAGGGCACAATTTTTGCGCCCTCGCTTGGCATAAAAACAACACAATGAGCAAGCTTTCTATCTTAAATAAAATAGGTGAACAACTACAAAGCCTCAAAAGACTCAGTCGCACCGAACAAGGCAAGGAGATATTTACGTTCCTTGTATTTGTCGTATTAGCAACATGTATATGGTTTATCCTCGCAATTAACGACAATCGCGAAGATGTAGTACAAATACCCATCGAACTCGTCAACGTACCTCAAGAGGCATTTCTGTTACAAGATATGCCCCCATACATCGAAGCCCGCATCCGCGACAAAGGGGCAGCTCTGCTCAGTTACGACATCAACGGTATAAGCCCCATAAAGGTCAATTTTGAACGCCATAGCAACCAACGCGATGCCATGACTATCAACAATAGTGCTATCATCGAGTATGCCCGTCGTCAACTACGCGCTACAACATCTATCAATGATATTGCTCCCGATTCTATACGTATCGCATTTACTTACGACCAAGGCCGTCGCCTACCTATAAGCATAGATGCCGACATCAGCACATCGCCTTTCTGTACTCTCAGCGATAGCATTTACACAATGCCCGACAGTGCTACCATATATGGCAAAACAGCTCAAATAGCTCGTATTGAAAAACTCTATACCGAGGAAGTTGTTGCTCGCAATATCAACGATACTACTTACATAAAAGCCCGTATCAAGCCAATCGAGGGTACACGCATCGTTCCCGACAGCATCACAGTCGTAATACCTGCCGAGGAATACACTACCAAGACCCTCTCTGTACCCATTATCATAGGCGGTGTCCCCGACGGATACTCCGTTATGACTTTTCCATCGCACATCACTGTTACCTGCCACATTCCCATGAGCAAATATTCCGGTGCAACAAGCAAAGATTTCCTTATAGGCAACACATTTGACCAAATACAAACGACTCCGGGTGCAAATGGTGCAATAAAGGTAATGGGTGCTCCTCAATATGCACACAACGTCACATTGTCGGTAGATAGTGTAGAGTATATCATAAGCCAAAAGACACTCTCTCCCACGCCACAAGTAACCGACTCAATACAACCATGAGCACACCCATACAAATAGGTATAACAGGGGGAATAGGCAGCGGCAAAAGCATTGTTTCGCGCATACTCGCCATTATGCAATATCCTGTATACGACACCGATAGCCAAGCCAAGATGCTGATGGACACCCCTACCCTGAGAAAAGCTCTCGTAGAACGTTGGGGTAACAATATCATAAAACCCAATGGCGAAATAAACCGCCCCCTGTTGTCTCAAATCGTCTTTAACGACCCCAAGCAACTCGCTCATCTCAACAATATAGTGCATCCTGCTGTACGCAATCACTATGCACAATGGGTAGAGCAACAACAATCGCCCATCACATTTGTCGAGAGTGCCATTCTGCATCAGGCAGGTATGGACAGCACCCTACAGTACATCTGGGTAATAGATGCCGACCGCGAGACTCGCATACAACGTGTTATGTTACGCAACAACATCGAGCGAAAGGAGATAGAGGCTCGCATAGCGGCGCAACATCCCACCCCTATCGACCACCGCACTCGCATCATTACCAACGACAATACCGTTGCCATACTGCCTCAAATATTGCATTTACTCAGTGCACTGTAGAAATGAAAAAACATGATTTTATAGAACCTCTCTTAACGTAATTTTACAACACAGTGTTTGTAAATTCACAAGCTAATACTAACTTTGCATTCGCTATATAAACCACAAAATAAACAGAAATATGTTAAAGAAAATTCTCGCCATCTCAGGCAAACCCGGTCTATACAAACTCGTATCACAAGGTAAAAACATGCTCGTAGTAGAGTCGATGCTCAACGGCAAGCGCACTCCTGCCTACAGCCACGAGAAGATAATTTCACTTGGCGATATAGCCATGTTTACCGATAGCGATGAAGTTCCTCTAAACGATGTGTTCGAGAGCATGAGAAAACTTGAAAACGGTGCCAAAGCATCGGTAAGCACCAAAGAAAGCGATAGCATCTTGCGCGAATACCTTGGTAAAGTTCTCCCCAACTTCGATCGCGACCGTGTATATACAGCCGATATCAAGAAACTCATCAATTGGTACAACATCCTTATTGAAAACGGCTTTGAAAGCTTTGAAGATAAAGAGTCGTACGCTGCCGAAGCCCAAGAAAACATCGCCCACGGCAAAGCATAACAACCCCACAATACAGATTATATCGAACACCCTGCAAGGTGTATCGAGCAGAGATATTGATATGGAGGCTGTGCCCAATATGACCGTGGCACAGCCTCCATAATTATTGTTGGGAAACTTGTTTTTTCAACGTAAAATCAAATCGTAAACCTCCTCCCGGCCGATTTGTAACAGAGATTGTTCCTCCATGAAACATCACAGCATGCTTGACAATGGCAAGTCCAAGACCTGTACCCCCTTTTTGGCGAGAACGTCCTTTATCTACACGATAAAATCGCTCAAACAGATGTGGCAACTGCTCCGAATGTACTCCCTTACCATCATCCTCATAGCGTATATGACACTGCTCGGCATTATTAGCGAGCAACTTTATATAGATGTTTTTACCACCCGAATAGGCAATGGCATTATCTGTAAGATTGCTAAATATAGAGCCTATCAACGATGCATTTCCTTCTATCACCACCTCGTCACAAAAGTCGGTATGCAATATAAGACGTTCCTCTTCGGGCATTACATCAAGTTCATCGGCAACCTCTTTAACAATCTGGTTTACAACAACCTTCTCGCGACTAATGAGTTGACCGCCATCTTCCATTCGGGTAATAAGCGACACATCGCTGAGCAAGTGACGCAGACGTTCATTGTGCATATAACAACGCTCAATAAGTTCTTGTCGCTTCTCGTCGCTGAGGCTTATGCCCGAGAGTAGCGTCTCAAGACATACCTGAATAGAGGCAACAGGGGTTTTCAGTTCGTGATTGATATTGTTGGTAAGTTGTCGTTTCAGTCGGTTTTGCTCCTGCTCGGCCTCATAACGATTTACACGTTCAATATCATAGCCAAGTCTGCGTGTGGTATAATATGCCAGTACACTCATTGCAAGACTTATAGAAATTATTACCAATAGAAAAGACCAGTCGGCAGCAAGCAAGTCTCTCAACGTATTGGAATATGGTATGGCTGTACGTACAACAACTCTATCCCCTCGCGTAGCCGAGTAGAAATACTCTCGTCCATCACTTGCCGATTGTCGTCCTATATGATACCCCGAACCCTTACTCAGAGCTTCAGCCACCTCGGGGCGTTTACGATGATTGTCGAGCGAATCGGCCGGTATTGTATTGTCGTATATTACCGCACCCGAAAGTGTGATGATCGTGATGCGTAGGTCATCGAATGGTTTTTCGTGCGATGCTATATACTCATCATAAGGCTCACCCTCCTCTATCGACACAAGCAAGTGGCGATTATATTGTTGCAACTGCGCACTTAAAAACTCAGATTTGTACTCCTTCTCCCGTAGATATTGATACCCGATAAAACAGAGTACAATCGACCACGAGAATGCAATGAGCTGCAAAAAGAGTTGTTTGTGAAATGAGAGTCTGTTCTCGGAAGCCATAGCCAAAACCTGAACGAGTTACAATATAAGAACCATATTTACCTATCTTTGAGCGCAGTCGGGTAATATTGACATCGATCGTACGGTCCAATACAACCACCTCATTGCTCCATACGCGATTTAGTATTTGCTCGCGCGAACAGATTTTTCCACGATGCGATATAAGATACACCAACAACTCATACTCCTTGCGTGCGAGTTTTACCTCCTCTCCATCTACCGTACAACGCTTAAATTCGAGATCAAGTTTCAATCCCTCTACCTGCAAAATATTGAGTTTCTCCTCCTGCTTAGTCACCGCTTTATGGGATGATGTGCGACGCAAAACACTCTTTACACGGGCTATTACATTACGGACTGTGTAGGGTTTCATTATATAGTCATCGGCTCCAAGATTAAGTCCCATAACCATATCATCCTCCGTATCGCGTGCCGTACAGAATATAATAGGAATATCGGCCGTTGCAACATCGCCTTTCAACATCTTAGCCATCTTTATACCGCTAACTCCACCCATCATAATATCGAGCAAAATGAGCGAATAATCTTCCAGGTTGTAGCTGAGAGCCTGCTCGGCACTGAAGGCAGTATCTACATCATACCCTTCATTTTCGAGATTGAGTTTCAAAACCTCGCACAAGGTCTCCTCATCATCTACTATCAATATACGATTTGTTGCCATATACCATGTATAATAATTAATTATGCAAAAATAAAGAGAATTTTTGAACAGTGTAATACGCATGACAAGATTTAATAAAAATGTAACAATCAGCCTACTACCTACATTTCACGAAAGCCTAACTTTTTTGAAACAATCTTGAAACTATTTCACGATACTTTTGCAGTGTCAAATTTTTAATACTACAAAAATGAAAACAAAAAAAGTAATCTTGGCAGGTCTTTTTGCCTGCATCGGTATCGGAGCAATTGCACAAGATACTCCAACAGAAGAGCCCAAGGGCAAAGCTATTGTACAAGTATTTGGTAACATCCATACAGATTTTGGAGCAGGAGGCAACGACTTTGGATTCGAGTTGGAGAGAAGCTATCTCGGATATGAATATAACTTTGGTAAGGGACTTTCGGTAAAGGCTGTAATGGACATTGGCAAGTCGAGCGATATTTCCGATTATCAACGCATTGCCTACATCAAGAATGCAATGGTAAGTTGGAAAAAAGGAGGATTGACCTTAAACGGAGGTCTTATCTCTACCACACAATTCAATTTTCAAGAGAAGTTTTGGGGCTATCGCTATATTATGAAATCATTTCAAGATGAATATAAGTTTGGCAGCAGTGCCGATTTGGGTATCTCGGTAGCTTATAAATTTGCCGATTGGGTATCGGCCGATGCAATTATCGTCAATGGCGAGGGCTACAAGAAGATACAGAATAATAATGGGTTCAACTACGGCTTGGGTGTAACACTCACCCCCTTCGATGGCTTTCAGATTAGCCTCTACGGTGGAGTGAACGAGAGTGGCATAGAGGGCGAAAAAGAGATTGTAAACTTTGCCGCCTTTGCCGGATACAAGCACAAGAAATTCTCTATAGGTGCAGAGTATAACCAAATGTGGAATGCTTCATATACCGATGGAGCCGGACAAAGCGGATATTCGATATATGCATCGGCACATTTATCTAAGGTTGTAGACCTCTATGCGCGATATGATGACTTGTACTCAAAGGACAACTGGAACATATCGAAAGATGAATCGGCCGCAATCGTAGGAGCACAAATAAAACTTGGAAAATATGTAAAGATAGCCCCTAACGTAAGAATGACTGTGCCAAAGGCTGATGGCTCGGACAATGTATACTCGGCTTATATCAATTGCTACTTTGGATTTTAACAAAACAAACATTTAATACCTAAATTATATGAGAAAGATTATTTTGTCAGTTATGACATTGACTGTTGCCCTTGCCCTTGTTGCATGTGGCGGTAACACAAACAACGAAGGTCGTTCATCGCAAGAACTTTCGGGTGCAGGAGCTACATTCCCTCTCCCATTCTACAATGTCATATTTGAGCAGTTTGCCGAGGTTAATGGTGATGCTGTAGCCTACGGCGGTATCGGCTCGGGCGGTGGTGTACGAAACTTGCGCGATAAAATTATAGATTTTGCCGGTAGCGATGCATTTCTTAGCGATAAGGAGATGGCCGAGATGGATGCTGTTGTACACATTCCTACATGTATGGGTGCTGTAGTTGTTGCTTACAACCTCGACGGCGTAGACGAGTTGAAACTCACCGGCACACTCATTGCCGATATTTTTGCCGGCAAGGTGAAGATGTGGAACGATGCCCGTTTGGCAGAGTTAAATCCCGATGCCAAGTTACCGGCCGAACCTATTATCCCTGTATACCGTTCCGACGGCTCAGGCACAACATTCGTCTTTACCGACTATCTTACAAAGGTAAGCCCTATGTGGGCCTCAAATTATGGTGCTGGAAAATCGGTCAACTTCCCCTTGGGACAAGCTGCCAAAGGTAATCCCGGTGTGGCAGGTGTAATTAAACAAACTCCTAATACCATCGGTTATGTAGGCTCGGAGTATGCTTTTGCACAGAAAATACCATACGCACGAGTACAAAATCAGCAAGGAGAGTTTGTCTTACCCACATCTGCTACCATATCGGCAGCCGCATCAGGTGTAATTCCGGCCGATACACGCTGCTCTATTACCAACTCCGACGCAGCACAATCATATCCTATATCAACATTCACATGGATGATTGTATACAAAGAACAGAACTACGCCGACCGTAGCAAAGAACAAGCAGAGGCAACACTCGACTTGCTCAAGTACATCCTCTCTGACGAGGCTCAGGCTATAACATCTGAAGTTCACTATGCCCCTATACCCGAGAAAGCAAAGGAGTTGAGTCTCGAAAATTTAAAAACCATTACATACGATGGTCTGTCGATAATACAATAACACAATATTATGAACGATAAACTATACAAAGTCCTATTGTTCGTGACAGCATTGCTAATGCCGCTGGTGTGCGGGGGTATCGTGTATGCCCTCGTCACTGACGCATATGAGGCCTTTGAGCATTTCGGGTTTTTCCATTTTATCACCTCACAAGAATGGAGCTATACCGATGGAAATGAACAATATGGAGCACTACCATTCATTACAGGCACACTGATGACAACCTTATTGGCTTTCATCTTTTGTATTCCATTCTCACTACCCGTTGCACTCTTTGTAGGAGAATATTTCAAGGGAACAAAGGTTGCCGCAGTATTGAGTACAGTCACCGACTTGTTGGCAGGTATTCCCTCCATCATATACGGTTTGTGGGGCTTCTACACACTGCGTCCGCTCATTATGGCACTTAACATATCAACACAAGGATCAGGTATATTGACCGCATCTCTGGTATTGGCTATCATGATTGTTCCATACGCTGCCTCGCTGAGTGCCGAGTTTATAAAAATGGTGCCAAACGACCTGAAAGAAGGTGCATACAGTCTTGGTGCAACCCGTTCCGAAGTTATTCGCAAAATTGTGTTTCCGGTTGCAGGCTCGGGAATTTTCTCATCATACATATTGGCTATCGGACGCGCATTGGGCGAAACAATGACCGTAACAATGCTCATAGGAAACACCAATAACATCCCCGACTCAATCACCTCAACAGGAAACTCAATGGCATCGATTATTGCCAACCAATTTGGCGAAGCCTCCGATTTGCGCTTCTCCTCACTGATTGCCATCGGTCTTGTACTGTTCCTAATTACGGCAATAATCAATATGATAGGTAAAATGATGATAAAACGTGCAAGAATATCTTAACTATGGCTACTAAGAAAATAAAGAATCGTCTGGCAAAAGATAAAGCAATGCTGTGGGCAGTGTGCCTGTTTTCAGCACTAACAGCAGTGCCACTTTTTGCCATCTTGGGAGAAGTGCTGCTGCGTGGATATGACCAACTTTCTTGGTCGTTCTTCACCGAACCGACACCCACAGCCTACAAGGCAATGAAAGCCATCGAAGCAGGCGAGCCTATACCGGGCGGTATTGCAAACGGTATTATCGGCACAATGATAATGCTAGGCATGGCTACTATTGTTGCCGTACCTACGGGTATCTTGTGTGGCGCATTTTTGGCAGAAAATCCCAAAAAACGCTTTGCGCAAATCGTAAGCTATCTGACCGACCTGTTGCAAGGCACACCATCGGTAATAATAGGTATCGTCACCTACATCTGGGTAGTTGTACCAATGAAAGGCTACTCGGCCATTGCAGGCAGTGTTGCACTATTTGTAATGATGCTACCCTTGATAATCCGATCGACAGAAGAAACACTAAAGATACTGCCTCAATCGCTCAAAGAAGCAGGCTTGGCACTCGGTGGAAATCGCGCTCGTGTGATGATGAAAGTGCAACTGCCGGCAGCATTCGGAGGTATCTTTACCGGTGTATTGCTCGCCATATCTCGTGTGATAGGAGAAACTGCGCCACTCATGTTCACAGCTCTCGGATGCTCATTCATCCGATTTGCTATTGACAAGCCCATCTCAGCAGTACCATTACTTATATGGGAATTCTTCAACGACCCCAATCTTCAAGAACTCATTTGGGGCGCATCACTCTTCTTATTACTATTTGTCCTCACATTGAATCTTATAGCTAAATATCTTGCAAAAAAATGGAATCAATAACACCTATACTCGAATTTAATAAAACTTGCGTATCGTATACCAAGCAGACAATGGCCGTAAAATACATATCGGCAACAATCGATAGAAACACTATAACAGCCATCATGGGACCTTCGGGATGTGGCAAATCAACCCTGCTGCGAGCCGTAAACCTAATGCACAACCTATACCCCAACATTCGGGTAGATGGCGAAATATTGCTCAACGGCGAGAATATCCTATCAATGGAACCAATAGAGGTGCGTCGTCGTGTAGGCATGGTATTTCAGCGTCCGGCTCCATTCCCGACAATGAGCATATACGACAATGTACTTTCGGGTTATGCACTCAATGGCATACGCCTATCGAAAAACGAAAAAGACGAAACCGTAGAACACAGCCTGCGAAGCGTAGCACTATGGAACGAGGTAAAAGACGTGTTGAATAAAAAAGGAACATTCCTCTCAGGCGGTCAACAACAACGACTGTGCATAGCACGCGCATTAGCCATGAAACCCGATGTACTACTCATGGACGAACCCACATCGGCACTTGACCCCATAGCAACCACTCATATCGAAGAACTGATGCAAGAACTGCAAAAAGAAGTAACCATACTCATCGTTACACACAACATGGGACAAGCAATGCGAATATCATCAAAGTCCATGTTTATGTATCTGGGAGAACTGGTCGAATATGGCGACACAGCAACAATGTTCTCAAACCCTTCAGACGAGCGTACAAAAGCCTACCTGACAGGCAAAATGGGATAACATACACAGTCATAAAAATACCACACCTGCTTAGTCCGTCAGCCACATACAACTGACGGACTAAACATTTGGCCCATAAATAAAAAAAGCATAATGGCAAAAAGTAGTTGGTCAAATAGTCTGTAAATAGATAAAAAGCTGATGCTATAACACCTTTGATGAAACGCATTTCATCAAAGGTGTTGTAATTAATTGTAACACAGTGGTTTATACATGGTTTTACCAACTATTTTTTGCCACATTACCCTTAAAACCATACTACACCTACAGTAACAAACTAGTACCCACCACACCGCCACAACAACAACACAAACACGCACAACACCCCAAAGAAAACATTAGTATAAAGTGACACACATCAATAAAAAATAGTACCACCCATAACCATCTGTATCATATCCACTCAAATAATATTATTTATAAAATTATTCAGAACAATAAATAAAATAAACAACACAAAACTTTGTACTTTAAAAAATAACATCTATATTTGCACTCGCAAAAGCAACGGTGCCATA
>JAFXAB010000007.1 GCA_017522135.1 Bacteroidaceae bacterium | reverse complement strand
TGGTCCGTTGGAATGTTTCTTTTGCCATAGTTCAATTCTTTAATAAATGTTGTACTTCTTTGAGCCGATGCCGGGACTTGAACCCGGGACCTCTTCCTTACCAAGGAAGTGCTCTACCGCTGAGCTACATTGGCAATAATTTTGAGCGGAAGACGGGGCTCAAACCCGCGACCCTCAGCTTGGAAGGCTGATGCTCTATCAACTGAGCTACTTCCGCAACTTTTGTGGGCGAAGATGGATTCGAACCACCGAAGGTAAAAACCAGCAGATTTACAGTCTGCCCCATTTGGCCACTCTGGTATTCGCCCGATGTGCATTTAAACTTTTCTTGAGCCTCTTGTCGGATTCGAACCAACGACCCCGAGATTACAAATCACGTGCTCTGGCCAACTGAGCTAAAGAGGCAAAATGCACCGCCCAACAAAGATTTTCCATTGTCAAGCGGGTGCAAAGTTAGATATTATTTTTAATTCACAAAAATATTTTCGTCATTTTTTCACTCAAGGGCTTACTTTTTTTTCTTTGTTTTCTCCAATTGGCGTTCCAAAGCCTCTACTGCAAGGTCTACAGCTTCTTCAAATGTATCTGCTACCTTACTTGAGAAGAGATCCTCATTTCCGGCTAAAAGGAGTTTCAAAGATGCCTCTTTATTCATCGAAGTTTCAGGTTTTACTACCTTCAATGTTACTTCTGCATCCATAATACCTTCATGAAAACGGCTCAGCTTAGACACTTTCTTTTGGATAAATGATTCGAGTTGCGCTGTTGCGTCGAAGTGAATCGCTTGAATTCTAACGTCCATAATGTCCTCCTTTTTTTTCTGCCCTTGGATGGGCTTGTTTGTAACTTTGTTTTAATTCTTCAAAAGTGATATGTGTATATACTTCTGTCGATGCTAATGAACTATGTCCCAAAAGTTCCTTTACGCTGTTTATTCCGGCACCGTCGTTGAGCATTGCCGAGGCAAAACTGTGTCGCAGAACGTGTGGGCTTCTCTTGGCTACAGTCGACACCTCACCCAGCTCCCGATGCGCTATATTATATATGAGTTTGTCATACATCGGCATCCCATTCTTGCGAACAAAAAAATACTCTGTCTCGCCTACTTTTTCATTCCGCAGGGCTCGATAAGTCTCTATCGCTTCTTGCAACATGCTGCCATAAGGTATTACACGCTCTTTGTTGCGCTTGCCGAGTACTCGCAACTCGCAGATATTGTTATCTACTGCAACATCTCGCAATCCTATAAGTTCAGCCCTTCGCATGCCCGTCTCATAGAGCATCGTTATTATAAGCCTGTCGCGCAACGACACAAAGTCGTTTGCCACAAAAGCCTTTTCAAACAGTCGCTCCATTTGCTCGGGTCGAACAAACGATGGCAAGGCCTTTCGGGTCTTGGGCAATTTGACTCCTACAACCGGATTGTCTTCCGGCCCGCCCCTACTCTGCACAAATCTGTAGTATGAGCGCAAAGCCGATATTTTACGGGCGATGGTCTGTGGTGACAATCCTTGTTCGCTTAGCGATATTATCCAATTACGCACATCGTCGCTCTCGACGGGCATTGCATCGGCATCGCTGCGCAATTCGCTACGAAATTTTACAAACTGCTCCAAGTCTTTCTTATAAAACAAAACGGTATAAGAAGAGTAATTCTTCTCATACCGCAAATACCTTAGAAACAATTCTACATTCATAGTAGCGAGTCAAATTACCAACGCTACGAATTTAAGAAGTTGTTTTGAGAAATGCAAATTTTTTAGCAAAAATTTAATCCTCTACGCTGTGAAGTTGTTGAACGTAAATTGCACGCATCATCTTTTTACGATTTGTAACAGACGGCTTTTCAAAAGCTTGACGGCTACGCAATTCTTTTACTACTCCAGTTTTCTCAAATTTTCTTTTAAATTTTTTCAAGGCTTTCTCAATATTCTCGCCTTCTTTTACGGGTACTACGATCATAGTTGTAATTATATTATTTTTTAATTTCTTTCAGTCTTGGAAAATGTGGGGCAAAATTACACATTGTTTCTTTAATAACAAAACATCCGAGTAGAAAATCGTCGTTTTTTCTCATTTTTTATCCCCAATGAGGCTTATACGGCCATACACAAGTGATTATCGAGGGCAAGATTACACAATCTTACTCTTCTTGTACACCTCAATTCAAACAAAATAAGTATCTTTGCGTTGCAATATTGTAATGTGGCTATGAGTTTATATTGACCATCATTGCTCATGCAATAGCTTATTATGACCCAACAAATCTATATATTATATAATGTATGAGTAAGAATACCTTGCCTCATTTGGAGGCCCTTCGTGCCGAAATGGCTCAACACAGCATTGATGCATTCATTATTCCGGGAACCGACCCTCACCAGAGCGAATACTATGCCGACCACTGGGGCTGTCGCACTTGGATTAGTGGCTTTAACGGCTCGGCCGGTACGGCTGTTGTTACTACCGACAAGGCCGGATTGTGGACCGACTCGCGCTACTTCCTGCAGGCCGACGAGCAATTGGCCGACTCGGGATTTGTTCTATTTAAAGACGGCCTCCCCGACACTCCCTCTATCGAGAGTTGGTTGTGCAGCGTTTTACCTGCCGGCTCTACAGTTGCCATAGACGGCACTCTATTTAGCACCACCGCAGTAGAGAATATGATAGTTTTCTTCGAGAAACACAATATATCACTCACCACCAACTTTACTCCTTTCGACAAAATATGGCAAGACCGCCCCACACTACCCAACACGCCGTTTTTCGGACACGACTTGGAATATTGTGGCGAAAATGCCACATCGAAAATCATGCGCGTCATGCAAGCTGTCAAAGAAAGTGGCGCCGATGCACTCTTGCTGTCGGCTCTCGACGATATTGCATGGCTATATAACATACGTGGCAATGATGTCAAGTACAACCCTATGACCTATGCCTACGCATATATCGATGACAAACGCCACATACTCTTTGTTGGTAACGAGAAACTTAATGAAGAAAACAAAACACACTTGCGCAGCATAGGCGTTGAGCAAATGCCATACGAGGCTGTGTTTGACTTCGTTGCATCGATACGCAACAAGAGAGTTAGCATCAATCCGGCCAAACTCAACTACACATTATATAAAAGACTCGACACAACCGTCATCCGCGAGAACGGCCCAATAGCTATGTTCAAGGCTATTAAAAATGAGACACAAATAGCCGGTATACGCCAAGCCATGGTACGCGACGGTGTGGCATTGGTGCGTTTCTTCCGTTGGTTGGATAGCAACATCGACATGGGAACAGCAACAGAGATAAGCGCAGCCCAACAACTACGAGCATTCCGCGCCGAGCAAAATCTCTTTGTCGACGAGAGTTTCAGCACCATTTGTGGCTATAACGAACATGGTGCCATTGTACACTATTCGGCAACACCCGAGAGCAATGTAACCATCCGTCGCAAAGGATTCTTATTGGTCGACTCGGGAGCACAATACCTCGATGGCACTACCGACATTACACGCACCGTATCATTGGGCACTCTCACACAACAACAAAAACGCGACTTCACCCTCGTACTCAAAGGGCACATCGCACTATCACGCTGTCAATATCCCGAAGGTACTCGTGGTGCCCAGCTCGACGCTATTGCCCGCATGCCACTCTGGAAGGAGGGACTCAACTACCTGCACGGCACAGGTCACGGCGTAGGTCACTTCCTCAACGTACACGAAGGGCCGCAAAGCATACGTCTGCAAGAGAATCCCACTCCGCTCATGCCGGGTATGATTACCTCCAACGAGCCGGGACTCTATCGAGCCGGCGAATATGGCATTCGTCACGAGAACCTCGTACTCACCGTTCTTGCTCAGGAGAGCGAGTTCGGCAAGTTCTATCGCTTTGAGCCCCTTACGCTCTTCCCCTTCGACAAGCGTGCGTTGGACATGACTATACTGCAACCCTACGAGATTGCATGGCTCAACGACTACCACCGCATGGTATACGACAAGCTCAAGGCATCACTTACATCGGAAGAGTGCGAATGGTTGCGCGAGGCTACATCGGCTATTTAAGACACAAACAACAAATATAAAATACTCAATATGGCACTTATAAGAAAAGTACGTGGTTTTACACCCAAGATTGGCGAGGGCACTTTCCTTGCCGAGAACGCCGCCATCATCGGCGATGTAGAGATAGGTAACGACTGCAGTATATGGTATGGCACAGTTTTGCGTGGCGACGTAAACTCTATTCGCATAGGCAACCGCGTCAACGTACAAGACGGCTCGGTACTGCACACCCTCTACGAAAAGTCGACCATCCACATTGGCGACGACGTATCGATAGGTCACAACGTAACCATTCACGGAGCCGATATACACGATGGCGCACTCATAGGCATGGGCGCAGTAGTACTCGACTATGCAGTAGTAGGCGAAGGTGCTATCGTAGCAGCCGGCTCGGTAGTAAAGAGCAAGACCGTTATCAAACCCGGCGAATTGTGGGCCGGTGCTCCTGCCAAATTCGTCAAGATGGTAGACCCCGAGCAATCGAAAGAGATGAACCAAAAAATTGCCCGCAACTACCTCATGTACTCACGCTGGTACACCGACGAGGAGTAAAGAGCGACACCACTCACTAAACACACCAAGGCGCATGCAGGGATTAACTCCACTACATGCGCCTTGGCTATATCTTGCTATTATAGTTATCTTCCTAACAATCTATTATACTCCTCATCGTCGTTGATTATCTCAATACCTTTGAGATAGACCGGGTCGATGGGATTCATTACCTTGAAGTAGGCACTCATATCGAAGAGATCGCGAGCGATGAGAGCTTTGAGTTGACGGGCTATCATATCGCGCGACTTGGCAGCCTCTTCGGCATCGTATTCTACCTTGTCGGTATCTCCGGCCTCCTTGAGTTGGGTCAACATCTTATCATCTACCTCAAAAGAGGTTATATAAGAATCTACATCCTTATACTGCTTCTCCAATTTCTTACGATGCTTGTCGATATATTTCATGGCAAACTGGCTCAGTGTGCCTTTGGCCACTATGTCGCGGTGATAATCGGTGTAGAGAGTAGTATCGAGTGGCACAAACACATCGGGCATGATACCGCCACCGCCATATATGGTACGACCGGTCATGAGTGTTTTGTATTGCAACGAATCGGCAAATTGTATACTGTCGGCATGCATCAACTCGCCATGTTTGTAGCGGTCGTATATATCACGATAGTATTCCTTCTGCCCTTTGTTGTAGGGTTTCTGTATACAGCGACCCGACGGTGTATAATAACGCGATACAGTGAGTCTTATCATAGAGCCATCGGCAAATGGTATAGGTCTTTGCACCAATCCCTTACCAAAGGTGCGACGACCTACAAGCACGGCTCTATCCCAGTCTTGCAGGGCTCCCGAGACAATCTCACTCGACGAGGCACTTCCTTCATCTACAAGTACCACCAACTTGTTTTTTACAAACGAGCCTTGAGCTTCGGCAATTGCCTCACTACGTGGCGATTTACTGCCTTCGGTATATACAATGAGTTGTCCTCTATCCAAAAATTCGTTGGCCATATACACAGCACTCATCAAGTAGCCTCCACCATTATCTTGCAAGTCGAGAATGAGTTGCGACATACCTTGTTCCCTCAGTTTCTGCATGGCCTCTATCATTTCATCATGTGTAGTAGCGGCAAAACGACTCACACGTATGTAACCCGTTTTATCATCCACCATATAGGAAGCATCGATGCTGTATATAGGTATCTGCTCACGCGTAATGCGGAAGTCGATAGGCTTGGCAACCCCTCGACGCAACACACGCACATCGACCTTCGTACCCTCAGGTCCACGCAAGAACTTGCGCACATCGGCGGTTTTAAGGCCTACGCCTGCTATCACACTATCATTTACGGCAATAATGCGGTCGCCCGCCTGCATACCCACACGCTCCGATGGGCCTCCCGATATGATTTGCACCACCAGCAGTGTGTCGTTGTCTATATTAAACTGTATGCCTATACCGCTGAAGTTACCCTCCAACGGCTCATTTAGCTCCTTGGTCTCCTCGGCCGTGGTATATGAAGAGTGCGGGTCGAGTTCATGGAGCATGTGATTGAGCATCTCTTCTACTATTTTTGTTTCATTGACCGTATCGACATACATTTCACGCACGGCAAACACAGCGGTATTGAGCTTGCGCATAGCATCGCTTATCTGTGCCGAAGCTATCCCCACAACAAGAGAGATAAGCATACATACAATCACGCTATAAACTTTTTTCATTTCAATGCTTGTTTTTATTTATTTTATCGCACAGGCAACTTCATCTGCTGAGGCACGAAAGCCGAGACGTCTCTGCCATAACTCAACAATTCACGCACTACCGACGAACTGATATGTGCATACATAGGCTCAGTAAAGAGCATAACCGTTTCCAACCCCGATATTTCGCGATTAACATCGGCTATAGAACGCTCATACTCAAAGTCTATAACCGTGCGTACGCCACGCAACATAAACTGTGCACCACACTCTCGTGCCACATCGACCGTAAGGCCACTATATGACACAATGCTCACACGTGGTTCATCGGCATATAGCCCTTCGAGCATTGCTATACGCTCTTCTACCGTATACATAGGATGCTTAAGTGCATTGATTCCTATGGCTATTACCACTTCGTCAAACATAGACAATGCTCTATCTACCACCGAGTAATGACCTCTTGTAAAGGGGTCGAATGTACCGGGAAATATGGCTACTCGCTTACAACAATTCTGTATCATCTTCTACTACCAGATTATCTACAATAAATGATTGACGCTCCATGGTATTCTTTCCCATATAATACTCAAGGAGCTTATTTACCAAGTCCTCTTTGCGCAACACCACGCGATCGAGACGGATATCGGAACCTATAAAACCTTTAAACTCGTCTTTCGATATTTCACCCAGACCTTTAAATCGGGTTATCTCGGCATTGCTGCCGAGCTTATCGATAGCCGCCTGTCGCTCCTCCTCGGTATAACAATAGTAAACCTCTTGTCCGGGCAGTTGCTCGGGGAGTTCGGCTTCGGGCATCTCACCCTTCTTCAATCGTTTGCGTTTGGATTCTTTCTTGGGCTGGTAATGCTTGTTGCGCACACGGAACAGGGGTGTTTGCAATACATACACATGCCCCTTCTTGACCAAATCGGGAAAGAATTGCAAGAAGAACGTAAGCAACAACAATCGTATGTGCATACCATCAACATCGGCATCGGTGGCTATAATCACCTTGTTGTATCGCAAGCCATCCAAGCCCTCCTCAATATTGAGCGCGGCTTGCAAGAGATTGAACTCGTCATTCTCATACACCACCTTCTGTGTCAGGCCAAAACAGTTAAGAGGCTTACCGCGCAAGCTGAATACGGCTTGCGTATCCACATCCCGCACTTGGGTGATTGTTCCCGAAGCCGAGTCTCCCTCGGTAATAAATATACAACTCTCTTCGCGACGATCTACAGCATTTTTGCGACGATCTTCGGGGTCGTTATAGTGTATATGACAATCGCGCAACTTGCGATTGTGGAGACTCACCTTCTTGGCCTTTTCGCGTGCCAATTTGGCAACACCGGCCATAGCCTTGCGCTCGCGCTCACTCTCGGCAATCTTACGCAACATTACCTCGGCAGTATCGCTGTTTATATGCAAGTAATTATCAAGCTCTTTTTTCAAGAAATCGTTGATAAACTTATTGACAGTAGGACCATCAGGACCCATATCGCGCGAGCCGAGTTTCGTCTTGGTTTGCGACTCAAACACAGGCTCCTCAACCTTTACACTGATAGAGGCTACTATACCATTGCGAATGTCGGTATACTCAAACCCCTTACCATAAAACTCCTTGATGGTACGACCAATAGCCTCTTTGAAAGCAGCCAAGTGCGTACCACCTTGCGTCGTGTGCTGTCCGTTGACAAACGAATAGTACTCCTCGCCATACTGGTTGGTATGCGTTATTACCACTTCTATATCATCTCCTTTGAGATGTATTGGCTCATAAAGAGGCTCAGAAGTCATATACTCATTGAGAAGGTCTACCAATCCGTGACGTGACAAGTACTTGCGGCCATTGAGCATAATAGCAAGACCGGTATTCAAGAACACATAATTCTTGATAAGTGGCTCTATATAGTCAATCTTGTATTCATAATCGACAAATATCGTATTGTCGGGAGTAAACTGTACCAAAGTACCATTAGGCTCGTCGGTAGGTACTATCTCACTCTCCTCAACCACCTCGCCACATGCATAACTTATAGATTTACACATACCATCGCGATAGGCTTGAATAAAGAAATGGGTTGAGAGCGCATTTACAGCCTTTATACCTACACCGTTGAGACCCACCGACTTTTTAAACGCTTTTGAGTCATACTTGGCTCCGGTATTCATCTTAGACGACACATCGCGCACCTTATCAAGAGGTATACCACGACCAAAGTCGCGCACCGACACACTACCGTCGCTTACCTCCACAAGCACCTGCTTACCATAGCCCATCATATATTCGTCAATGGCATTATCGAGCACCTCCTTCAACAATACATATATACCATCGTCACTATGCGAACCATCGCCCAGCTTACCTATATACATACCGGGACGGCGACGAATATGCTCTTTCCAATCAAGTGTACGTATGGCATCGGACCCATACTCCAACCCCTCCGGGGCTACATTTATATCTATGTTATCCATAAGTGTTTAGTGCACAAAACTTTCGTGTCACAAAGTTACAAAAAAAATCGCCAAAACAATCAATCCATACAACAATATTCGTGCACCATTTACTTATAATAAGCCTATTTAAGAATATTCAAGCCCTACTTTTACGGGTCGGCAAATAGTTTTATCGACACATCACACCTTCGGTAGGATGTGCGTTGTGTAAAACTCAATGAATTGGTTTTTTATTTCATCACGCACTCGGCAAAATTCGCTCATTATGTAACTACTATTGCCCACGACCTGCGCAGGATCGTCAAAGCCAATATGTAGGCGCTTGCCTACCTTGCCAACAAACATCGGGCAGGTCTCATTCGCTCCACCACAGACGGTTATCACATAGTCCCACTCGTCATTCAGGTATATTTCCACATTTTTAGGTGTATGTGTCGATATATCAATACCCACCTCACGCATCACCTCTATGGCTCGAGAATTAACCTGTGATGCAGGGTTTGTTCCGGCCGAGTGAACGTCCAGACTCTTGTCAAGCGATTGCAAGAAGCCGTGTGCCATTTGGCTGCGACAACTATTGCCTGTACATAAAATCAATACTCTCATAATAACCAATTAAATAGATAGCCTGAAATAATAATCAACAATGTTACCACTCCGAAGAAGATGCCTATCAGTCGCCAAGTCATCACTTTTTTAAGCATAGTGGCTTCGGGGATTGACAAACCGATGATGGACATCATAAAAGCGATAGCCGTACCAAGTGGAATACCCTTTGCGACAAAAACCTCAATAATCGGAACGATACCCGCAGCATTGGCATACATAGGTACAGCAAGAATAACCGCCAAAGGTACGCCCCACCAATTTTCAGCCGAGAGGTATTGCTCAAAGAATCCCTCGGGTACATAGCCGTGCATCGTAGCACCAATGCCGATACCTATCAAGATATAGAGCAATACGCCACGCACAATGCCCCATGATTCACGTGTGATGATAGGCAGTCGCTTGATGAACGGAGTCTTTTCCGCCTCCCATTGTTGGCTCTGCTTCGAGGATTGTGCTTGTGCCGCCTTTACCCAATCGCTCAAATAGGGCTCGAGGTGCATACGACCCAAAATAAAGCCCGCAATCATCGATAGCACCGTACCACTCACAATATAGATTAGCGTAGCCTTTACTCCAAACGAGCCAAGGAACATAGCCACCGCCACCTCGCTAACCAGAGGCGAGGCGATAAGGAATGTCAGCGTTACGCCCAACGGTATTCCACCCTTGACAAAGCCAATAAAGAGTGGCACTGACGAGCAAGAGCAGAACGGTGTAATGCCACCGAACAGTGTTGCCAAGAAGTAGTCCAAGCCATAGAGTTTGTGTGTGGCAAGATACTGACGCAGTCGCTCAATGGGGAAATAGGCGTTGATAATGCCCATTACAAAGCTAATTGAGAAGAGCAAGATAATAATCTTTATTGTATCGTAAAAAAAGAAATTTACCGCGACCCCCAACGATGTTGCTGCATCTAACCCGAAGATGCCATAAACTAACCAATCTGCAAATTGCTGTATCATACGCCTAATAACTCTTTAATTTCCGTCTCACTCGGTACTCGCCCCTTGATTTTTACCTCGCCATTAACCAC
>JAFXAB010000006.1 GCA_017522135.1 Bacteroidaceae bacterium | reverse complement strand
ACAATCTCACTTTCGACAACGGACAGTTGGGCATTGTGAGAGTCGAGCAGAAGAAAAAACAGTCGGAGTGGTGGGTATATGTGCCCGAAGGAACCGAGAAGTTGAAGATAGCCCATCCGCAATATGGTCAGCTCAATACCGGAGATGGATTTATTCACTTCGCTCCCCTCAAGCGCGCTACCGTGTATCGCCTCGAGTTGCGTACCCCGCAGATGGATGCGTTGGAGCAGATAGACCGCGATGGATTTTTGATACTCGAGACCCAGCCCGCGGGAGCACAAGTATACCTTACCCGTCATGGTGTAGAAGAATACATTGGATTGACCCCTGTACAAAAGAAGTTGCATTATGGCAATTATGTCTATAGGATAGTTATGCCCAACTATCAAAATGCCGAAGGCGTAATAACCATAGATGCACCCACGGTACATGAACGAAAAAAATTGGAGTCGCAACTATTTGCAGTACAAGATAATGCCGCTTTTGGTGAGCTCACTATAACGACGTATCCCTTTTATGCCGATGTGAGTATTGATGGTCAGAATGTGGGTACTACCCCCATGTCGTACAATCTGCCGGTAGGCGAATATGAAGTAGTGCTGAGTAAACAAGGTTTTAATACGGTATCGCAGCATGTAAATGTAGTAGAGGATGAAATCATGATACACGTGGATTTGCAACAAGAGGGTTCTTCAACACCCAACAACGCAAGTCCTAAAAGAGAAATTGAACAGAAAACAGAGCCTGTAAAACAAGAGGTTGAGATAGAAGAGGTAATAGAAGAGGTTGTAGAAGAAGTAGTTGAAGAAGAGACCGTAGAAGAGGCCGAGGATAATAAAAAAGAGAATGTATTAAGTGTAGAGAATAAAGAGATCCTTCCCGAAGAGATACAAAAACTGCTGGAAAACATGGTGTTTGTAGAAGGCGGTAAATTCAGGATGGGTGCTCAGAGTAGCGATCCTACCGAGCTCAATTACGACCAAAGTGCCGAAGAAGATGAAGCACCTGTTCACTTTGTGACGCTGAGCGACTACTATATATGCAAATATGAAGTGACACAGGCGTTGTGGACTGCTGTAATGGGCTCTACGCTTGAAATGGAAAAATTTAATGCCGGTATGCAGTATGAAGGCAGTGTAGGTGTAGGTGATGATTATCCGATGTATTATGTAGGTAATGGCGATGCAAAGGTGTTCTGTAGAAATTTAAGTGCACTTACCGGCAAAAAGTTCCGTCTGCCTACCGAAGCCGAGTGGGAGTATGCCGCTCGTGGAGGTAATAAGTCTCGTGGTTATAGGTATAGCGGTAGTAATAAACATCAAGAAGTTGCTGATAGAGCTCCTGAAAAAGTTGACAAATTTACTTTCAATTTTGGAACAGGCAATTATACAGCACCGAAAGGTATAAAGCTCAGTCGTGTTGGCAAGAAACGTCCCAATGAGTTGGGTATATATGATATGAGTGGTAATGTATGGGAGTGGTGCAGCGATATATTTGGCGACTATGAAGACTCGCCTCAAACCAATCCCAAAGGTCTCTCTCTTGAAAAGGGTAAATATCATATATTGCGTGGTGGTAGCTCTTTCTACCCTTCGCATTGTAGTAGAGTTACCTATCGCGAAGGAGCTGTCTCCGGTACCAAAAACGCCAATGTGGGCTTCAGGGTTGTATGTGAGCCATAGTGTATGTAGTACCCGCAGTGAAAAACATTCCGGTAAACTACCTCTTTTCCGCTCGAGTGTCAGTGTCAACTTTACTCGGTTGTATGTCTTGAAAACTCCGGTAGGGTATAGAATGCGGGCAGAACTTCGCCACTCTCTTTGTCAAAGAGACCTCGGTTGAGGTCGATGCGGTATGAGCTGCGCCAATCTATCTTGGTCTCCTCGGCAAACCAATAGAAGATACCCGTAACATGACTGTACTGTTGCAACGTTTTTACGAGATCGCTCATCATCCTTTTCTGCCCCTCGGGGGTAGAGGCATAGTTGCCATATTGGGCTGTGGCTGTGTCGTCGCTCCATTCGTTATAGCCAAATGCTGTCTCCATTATCATTATCTCTTTGTCGGGATAATGGGTCGATAATTGGTTTACGGTAGAGCCCAATTGGGTCAACGAGCCATGCCAATAGGGATAGTAGCTGAGTCCTATCACATCGTAGTCTATAGCGGCCATTTTCTCATAAAATCGCATAGAAGTTGCGGCATCTCCGCCACGGTCTATGTGAATGACAATTTTGGCGTCGGGGCATACCTCTCGGCACGCTTTGGCGGCATTGCTCAGTAGCATGGTGAAGTTGCTCCATTGCCCGGGTGTATTATAGTTATCTTCCCACACACTCACTCTGCCGGTATCCCACAGCATGCCGGCTGTGATTTCGTTGCCTATCTGTATAAGGGTAGGAGATACATTGTGGGCTGCCATGGTGAGGAGTGTTTGTCGGGTGTATTCATATACTTTATTGGCAAGTGCTACGGCATCGAGCGACTCCCACTCTGCAGGAATGGTTTGTTTGCCGGGGTCGGCCCAAGTGTCGGAGTAATGAAAGTCGAGGCAGATGTTCATACCTGCACTACACATAGCTTCGGCACTCTCTATAATATATTGGATGTCTTGACAAGCAGTGCTATTGCGGTCGGGGGTTACAAATAGGCGCAGACGCGAGGTGTTGTAGCCATTATCGGCAAAGAAAGCAGGGAGGTTGTCAATGGTCTCACCGTTGCAGTACCATTCGGCATTGTCGTTGCGATAGGCCAGCCATTGCGACAGGTCGGCTCCCACAAGGCGTGTTTGGGTAACGGGTATTTCGGTATTTCCGCTATTATTGCCACTTCCGTTGTCGTCGGCACCGTTATTGTCGGGCTCGATAGTATTACAGCCTATACAGCATAATAGAGTCAAGGCTGAAAGTAGTTTATACCATTTCATATTGGTTGCCGGTAATATTGTTTTATAAATTTTATTTTTCGAGATACCAAGTGTGGTTGGCTACCGGTATGATACCATCGCTTCCTATAGCCGATGTTATGCGACGGGCTGCCACAACCTCGAGTCCGTTGTATAGAGGGCTGTCGGGTAGCATGCTGTTTACCTTTACGTAGCCCGAACTGTGTATATATAAGCCTTCATCGAGATATATGGCAACGTGATTGATGCGCCCCTTGTCGTTGGCAAAGAATAGCAAGTCGCCACGTTGCAAGTTGCGGTAGTCACTATGGTCTATAATATGCCCCGTAGAGGCTTGTTGCGAAGCATCGCGTAGCAAGATGATTCCTTGCGAGAAGTATAGCAACTTGGTATATCCCGAGCAGTCGGCTCCCTTAGGCGATAACCCACCCCACAAATAGGTTGTGCCCATCATCATGCGAGCTTCATCTTCGAGGCGTTGCATATCGGGTTGTTGTTGTACCCATTTTGAGAGTTCGGTCACTTCATTGCTACGCACATATCCTATGCGACCGTCGGGCGTTATTATCTCGATAAATCCACGAACTTTCTTACCGGTACTCTCAATGATGCAACCCAATACCATGTCGCTCATAGGTTTAAGCAACGCATTGCGGTGAGCCTTCTCATAGGCATGTCCTTGCATTTGGGTGTAGATATATCGAGTCGTTTTGCGCCATTGTTGCATATCAGCATCGCTTTTCGGCGCAATAGATTGTGGATGTACCCACCCTTCGTAACCCTCGGGGGTAGTTATGCGATACCACTCTTCGCCTCGTTCTATTATCTTCACCGGAGTGCCCATAATGGCCTGTGTAACCATTTCCGAGCCATGGCGAGCCTCGGCACGCAGATGTGCACAGCAGAGCGATATAATACCCCAATTGTTATTGGCAGGCATATTACACATTGCACTCAATGCCGAAAACAGTAGGGTGGCAACCATAATAATTCTCCTCATGACAGTATGTTCTATTTTTTCTTCTTATCGCTCCCGAGGGTTATTTTATCTACATTTTTATTCAGCATGCAGTAGATGCCCAAAACGACAAACGGTATGCTCAGATAATGTCCGGTATTGAGGGCAAATCCTTCAAATATACCATTGTTTACCTTTGAGAACTCGATAAAGAAACGCGCTATAAAGATTGTTGTCAGGCAGTAACCAAAGAAGAAGCCACGATGTATCTTTTGGTGTATACCGGCATAAAGAGCGATACCTATAACAAATATGATGATATAGGCAATGGCCTCATACAGCTGTGACGGGTGACGTGCAATGTTGTCTACCTGACTGAAAATGATGCCCCAATCGCTACCTGTGGGGTTGCCTATGATCTCGGAGTTCCAGAAGTTGCCCATGCGTATACAGAATGCCGTGATGGGGGTAGCCACAGCAATATTATCGAGTGTTTGCCACAAGTTTACGCCCGTATTGCGAGCATAGAGCCATAGAGCCAACATCAATCCCAATGTGCCACCATGGCTGGCCAGGCCGGCATAACCCACTACATGATATTTTCCTGCCGCATCGCGGGCAATGGGGAGGATGATTTCGAGTGGGCGTGTAATGAAGTAGATAGGGTCGTAGAAACGGAAGTGTCCCAGTCGAGCACCCACAAAAATACCTATGAATGAATAGAGTATGAGGCGGTCGAAATTCTGATCGCTAAGTTTTTGTTGCTTATACAACCGTTGCAAGATGAAGTATGCGGCGGCAAGACCTATGAGCCACCACATCGAGTAGTAACGTATTGCAAAATCGCCAATCGAAAAAAGTATTGGCGAGGGATTCCATTCTATTGCGCAGAGCATAGTTGTCAAAAAATTAAGATTATTATTTCGACAAATGTATAAAAAAAATACCAATTAATAAAATTGTTAGTTTGCTCTTTTGTAAAATGACAAACTTCATATAAATTTGTGCGCCCAAAATGATGCGTTGCAAGTTATCTTTTTTATAATGCAGATGGTTGAATTTTGTAGCAAAAAACAAGCAAACAATATCAATTTATAGGATAATTATGTTGAGATTTAAAGCTGTCGAGGAGACTTTGGGTCGTGAGCCGGTTGAGGTAAAAGAACCTAATGGACGTCCGTCGGACTATTACGGAGAGTATGTTTTCAATCGTGAGAAGATGTTTCGTTATCTGCCTATAAAGACCTACGAAGCATTGGTAGATGCCATAGACAACCAGAAGGCATTGAGTAGAGAGGTGGCCGATAGTGTGGCTGCCGGCATGAAACAGTGGGCTTTGGATATGGGTGTTACACACTATTCGCACTGGTTTCAGCCTCTTACCGATGGCACAGCCGAAAAGCACGATGGATTTATAGAATATGATGGCAAGGGAGGAGTAGTAGAGGAGTTCAGTGGAAAACTGCTGATACAACAAGAACCCGATGCATCGAGTTTCCCCAGCGGAGGTATACGCAGTACATTCGAGGCGCGAGGCTATTCGGCTTGGGATATATCCTCTCCGGCCTTTATACTGAACAAAACTCTGTGTATACCCACTATCTTTATATCCTATACAGGCGAGTCGCTCGATTATAAAACACCATTGCTCAAGGCTCTCAACAGTGTCAATAAAGCAGCTACGGCGGTGTGTCAATACTTTGACAAGAATGTAAAGCGAGTAACTGCCTACTTGGGTTGGGAACAAGAGTATTTCTTGGTTGACGAGGCTTTGTATAGTTGTCGTGCCGATTTGATGCTCACCGGTCGTACCCTTATGGGGCATGAAAGTGCCAAGAATCAGCAACTCGAAGATCACTACTTCGGTTCGATACCCTTGCGCGTTGAGGCCTTTATGCGCGACTTTGAGATAGAATGTCACAAGTTGGGCATACCTTGTAAGACTCGTCACAATGAAGTTGCTCCCAACCAGTTTGAGGTAGCTCCCATCTATGAGGAAGTAAACCTTGCCAACGACCACAACTTGCAGTTGATGACTGTAATGAACAATGTAGCTCGTCGCCATAAATTCCGCGTATTGTTGCATGAGAAGCCGTTCAAAGGTGTAAACGGGTCGGGTAAGCACAATAATTGGTCTTTGGGAACCGATACGGGAGTACAACTCTTTGCCCCGGGCAAGACCCCCATGGCCAACTTACAGTTTATTACATTTGTAGCCAATGTAATGGCTGCCGTACACAAGCACAATGGCTTGCTCAAGGCCTCTATCATATCTGCCACCAATCAGCACCGCCTGGGTGCCAATGAGGCTCCACCGGCCATTATATCAATCTTCTTGGGACGACAAATAGGTGAGTTGGTCAATAAGATTATTCAATCGCCGTCGATAGAAGCCCTCAACTTGGCATCGAAGAGCGAATTGGACTTGCACGTATTTCAAGTACCCGAGCTCTTGCTCGACAATACCGACCGCAACCGCACATCACCCTTTGCCTTCACAGGCAATCGCTTTGAATTTCGTGCCCTCGGCTCATCGGCCAACTGTGCCTCTTCGATGATAGCCATCAATGCGGCAGTTGCATGCCAATTGATGGAATTTAAAGAGAATGTAGACGCCCGCATAGCACAAGGCATAGGCAAGGAAGAGGCCATATTTGCCGAGGTACAAAAGATACTTGTCGATAGCCGACCCATCCACTTCGATGGCAACGGATACAGTGATGAGTGGAAGATAGAAGCGGCTCGTCGTGGCCTCGATTGCCAAAACTCGGCTCCACTTATGTACGATAATTATCTCACCCCGCAAACAGTCGAGATGTTCAAGAAAACCGAGGTGATGACACACTCCGAACTATTGGCACGCAACGAAGTCAAGTGGGAACTCTATACAAAGAAGATACAAATAGAGGCTCGCGTGCTGGGCGACTTGGTGATGAATCATATTATCCCCGTAGCCACCCGATACCAGTCGATACTTATCGACAATGTCTTTAAGATAAAAAATCTCTTCCCCGTAGACAAAGTAGAGGCCATAGCCGCCAAAGATATGGAAGAGATAGAGAAGATAGCCCTGCACATGCACGCCATAAAAGAGCATGCCAATGCCATGGTAGAGGCTCGCAAAGTAGCTAATCGCATAGAAAACGAGCGTGAAAAAGCTATTGCATATCACGACAACGTAGAGCCATACATGGAAGAGATACGCTATCATGTAGACAAACTTGAGTTGATGATAGACAACGAGATATGGCCATTGCCCAAATATCGCGAACTTCTATTCATAAAATAGCATCATGCATTGCCGAAAACATTTCTAATAATTAGATAGTTATCGGCAATGTTGCTTTTGCACCCAAAAAAAGAAAGGCACGATAGATGTAAAAAAAAATAAAAATATTATTTTTGCACATCACAATTTACAACATAGCAAACAGATAATAATATGTTAGATCCTCTCAAACACGAATGTGGCGTTGCTTTGGTAAGACTCTTGAAGCCACTGTCGTACTACAAAGAGAAATACGGTACTTATATGTACGGTCTCAATAAGTTGATGCTCCTGATGGAGAAACAACACAATCGCGGACAGGAAGGTGCCGGATTGTCATGTGTGAAACTGCATGCACAACCCGCCGAGGAGTTTATCTATCGCGAGCGTGCCTTAGGTACAAGTGCTATTCAAGAGATATTCGGCAAGGTACAAAAGACAATCATGCAATACCCCTATGCCGACAAAGATGCCCAATGGGTTGAGCAACATCTGCCTTTTGTTGGAGAGGTATATATGGGACACCTTCGTTATAGTACCACCGATAAGAAAGGTCTGTCGTATGTACATCCATTCTTGCGTCGTAGCAATTGGCGCTCACAAAACTTGCTCTTGTGTGGTAACTTCACCATGACCAATGTCGACGAAATTTTTGATTATGTAGTAGCCCAAGGACAGCACCCCCGCTACTTGGCCGATACATTTGTAATACTCGAGCAACTCGGGTCGGCCTTGGATGCCGAGAACTATCGTCTCAGCACCAAGTATCGTCAAGAAGGTCACACCGGATTGCTCAATGACTTGATTGAGGATAACCTCGATATAGCAGGCATGTTGCGTCGCGAAGCTCCCATCTGGGATGGCGGATACGTAATGTGCGGACAAACCGGTAGTGGCGATATGTTTGCCGTACGTGACCCCAAAGGTATTCGCCCGGCCTATTACTATCGCGACGAAGAGATTGTCGTAGTAGCATCGGAGCGTCCTGTTATACAAACAGCACTGAACATACCCGTCGAGGAGGTGTATGAACTCAGCCCCGGCGAGAGCATCATTATCAAGAAAAACGGTGAGGTAAACTTTGAGCAAATTATGGAACCGCTCGACAACCAAGCCTGTTCGTTTGAGCGCATATACTTCTCACGTGGTAGCGACCGCGACATTTACAACGAGCGCAAGATGCTCGGTAAGCAACTCACCGATTCGATTCTCAAGAGTATCGACTATGACTTGGATCACACCGTATTCTCATTCATCCCCAATACATCGGAGGTTGCCTACTACGGTATGGTGCAAGGCATGACCGAATATCTTATCTCGCAAAAGATAAAGCAAATAACAAGCGGTAGAAACAAGCTCTCGGAGGAAGAACTGTATCGTATCCTTTCGCGTCACGTGCGCACCGAGAAGGTTGCCATCAAGGATATCAAGTTGCGCACATTCATCTCTGAGACCAATACCCGCAACGACCTTGCTGCGCACGTTTATGATATTACATACGGTACAATAACCCCCTATGTAGACAACCTTGTAGTTATAGACGATAGTATCGTGCGTGGTACTACACTCAAGCAAAGTATCCTCAAGATACTCAGTCGCTTGCATCCCCGAAAGATTGTCGTTGTGTCATCTTCGCCGCAGGTTAAGTATCCCGACTTCTACGGTATCGACATGTCGAACATGGACGAGTTTATAGCCTTCCGTACCACAGTCGAACTCCTCAAAGAAAGCGGTCGTGAGAGCCTCTTGGACGAAGTTTATGCCAAGTCAATAGCACAACGCAATCTGCCCAAAGAGGAGATTGTAAACTATGTCAAAGATATATATGCACCCTTCACAATGGAGGATATATCGCGCAAGATATCGGAAATGCTATCGGAAGAGGTTGAATGCCCCGTAGAGATAGTATATCAATCGCTCGAAGGCATGCACAAAGCCATCCCCAATCATCCCGGCGACTGGTACTTCTCGGGCAACTATCCCACTGCAGGTGGCAACCGCCTCGTTAACGAAGCCTACATCCGCTACTACGAAAAGTGCATAGCCCCCAATAAGTAACAGAGAAAATTATTCATATAACCTAAGAAGTGAATCGCATCGCCGGTTCGCTTCTTTTGTATTATTGGGCTTTTAAGGTAACAGAGATACTGTTTTTTCGCACCTCACAGGGTTTTACGACTGAACCCGTTTTACAACTGAGCCATACTGTTTTTTTTAACCCCCACACCTTTTTACTACTGAACCTTTTCTCGGCGTGATGTTAAGGTCGATGCCGGTATATACAAAAAAAACCGATAAGATTTTTTTTCTTATCGGCTTTGTGACCCCGGAGAGGCTCGAACTCTCGACCCAATGATTAAGAGTCATTTGCTCTACCAACTGAGCTACGGAGTCATGCGTTGGTTTTGTTTTGCGAGTGCAAAGATATATCTTTATTTTGTAAACTGCAATAGTTTGAGCAAAAAAAATAAAAATTATTTTTCAAACACATAAAGCTGCGAGGCGTGATTGCGTGCTAATGTTATCAGCTGCACATCTTTACCTACTCTTATGCCTTCGTTGTACAATCGGCCTTCAATGGTTTTATAGGCAAGTTGCGGGTGATTGTTGTCGAGGCTGAGGTGGCACAGGAATATGTGTGTAAGCTCGGGACGGTAGGTTGTAGCGAGGAACTCGGCGGTCTCGGCATTATCCATGTGTCCGCGGGGTGCAACAATGCGACGTTTCAAGTGCAACGGGTAGGGGCCGTTTTGCAACATGGTGGCGTCGTAGTTGGCCTCAATAACCATATAGTTGGCCTCCGATAGGTACTTGGCAGCTGTGGGGGTAATGTGTCCCATGTCGGTAGCCAATACGAAGGTGTGTTCGCCATATCTTATGCGATAGCCCACATTGTCACTGCCATCATGAGGAACTTCAAAGGCCGTAATCTCCAAGTCGCGTATCATGAATGGTACTTCCTTCACAATCTCTCGGTGGGCACTGCATATCTTCTCGTTCATGCAGTAATTGCGATTCATGCCGTTAAGAATAGTGGTAGTAGTATATACAGGAATACCCATCTTTTCACCCAAGTGACCAGCAGCCTTGATGTGGTCGGCATGGTCGTGAGTGATGCAGAGTGCTATGATGCGTTCAAATGGTATGTTGTTGTCTTTGAGAGCCTTCTTGATGGTGCGAATACCTATGCCTGCATCTATCAGGATACCATACTCTTCGGTACCTATGTAGCAACAATTACCACTGCTACCGCTTGCCAGGCTCATATATTGTAGTTGCATCATCTCTTTTTCGTTTTGAAATGCAAAGTTAACAAAATCCGTTGGAATAATCAACCCAAACAGAGATAATCGTATTATTGATTTTTTTATGCGATATTCCACGGTGAGTGTTTCTTCGTTTTGTGAAAAATTTATAAATTTGTAGTGCTTGGGCATTTCATACCTCAAGCAGACATATTTTGTGAAAGTGTTTTCGCACTGTCCTTAAGTGAAAATGTGGAAGTTTTCAAATGTAAGAGAACGACGAATAGCACTCACTTCTTGTATAGCTATGCGAATGGCGCGTTGGCGCGTATCTCATACTATTCAAGTGTGGGGTATCGCATCGTTTATTCTTACATAGGTATTTCCACAACCTTCACTTAGATAAACGAAAGTCAACACCACACTTTCTTTTTTATATTAACTCGCCATATAGGAGTTGGAGGGCAATTGATTTGAAATCTTAATTTTAATACATATTATCATGAAGCAATTATTTCGTATCCTTACAGTAACTATTCTGTTGCTGTCGGTAGGTTGCATCGATGACGACCTGTATAATCGTCTCGACAATCTGGAAGAACGTGTATCGAAACTCGAAGAATTGTGTCGCGAGATGAATACCAATATCGGCTCGCTACAAACAATTGTGACTGCATTGCAAACCAATGACTATGTTACGGCAGTTACTCCCATAGTTGAGGATGGAAAGACCGTCGGATATACCATTTCGTTTGTCAAGAGCGACCCTATTACCATTTATCATGGAAAGGATGGTAAAGACGGGGCCGATGGCGAAGATGGTAAAGACGGATACACACCGGTGATAGGTGTGCGCCAAGATAGCGATGGCATCTATTATTGGACCCTCGATGGCGATTGGTTGCTTGATGCCAATGGTAACAAGATAAAGGCGCAAGGCATTGATGGTAAGGACGGCGAAGATGGCAAAGATGGCGAGAAAGGTGAGCCGGGCGAACCCGGTGCTCCCGGACAAAATGGTCAAGATGGCCAAGACGGAGTTGACGGCAAGGACGGCGCGGATGGTATCACGCCCCAGTTGAAAATAGAGGGTGAATACTGGTATATCTCCTATGACAATGGAGAGAGTTGGAGTCAACTTGGCAAGGCCACCGGCGAAGATGGTAAAGATGGGCAGAATGGTACTGACGGCAAGGATGGTAAGGATGGCGACTCATTCTTCAAGAGTGTTACGCAAGACGAACAGAATGTATACTTCGAGTTGGCAGACGGTACAGTCATTACCTTGCCCAAAGGTACAGCTTTGAATATCACTTTCGACGAGGCCGACCTGGTGGTAATGTCGACAAAATCAACACGTAGTATCGGTTACACTGTGTCAAGCATGACCGATAAAGTTATGGTAGAGGTGACATCATCGGCCGACATCAAGGCCAAGGTTATTCCCACCGATAACAGCGGTATGACCGGTTCTATACAAGTTATTACCGGTGATTCGATAGATGAATATAGCAAAGTAATCGTATTTGTGTCGAATGGTGACAAAGTTATTATGCGCAGTATCACATTTGAAGAGGCCGGCTTGGTGGTAGAGGATAATGCTACCAAACAAGCACCTGCTGAGGGAGGAGAAGTGGTATTGGAGTTCCTTACCAATGTAAAGTGCGAGGCCTCTATACCCGAAGAAGCCAAAGAGTGGATTTCGGTAGTACCGGTGACACGCGCAATGGAGAGCCATACTATCATATTGCAGGTTGCTCCGAATAAAACAAGTTATCGCAGTGCTACGGTAAAGATTAAAGCAAAGGATGAAGACTTATATGTTGAATATATTATAGAGCAGCCACAAATAGAGTTTATAATCTTTAAAGATAAGGTGTTTGAAGCCTATTGTATAGAGCATTTCGACACTAATGTCGACGGTGGTGTATCAAAAAGTGAGGCATTAAGTGTAGAACGTATTGATATTTATGATAGCAGACTTATATCACTATCAGGAATAGAGCATTTCAAGAATTTGGAATATTTAAAATGTAGTGGGCCAGGGTGGACTAATAATGGTTGGGATTTGTATAGCTTAGAAGAGTTAGATGTGTCGGCAAATGTAAAATTAAAAACCCTAATTTGTCATTCAAACCATCTTAGAGTGTTGGATATTACACAAAATACAGAGTTAGAGTATTTAGATTGTGGAAGTAATTACTTTAATAGTATTTGCCTTTCTCAGAATAAAAAATTAAAAACATTTAATTGTTCAGGAGCTTTAAAAGAGTTGGACTTGTCAGCGAATCTTGAGTTGGAGTATGTTGATGTCTGCTTGAATGATATTGTTACATTGGATATGAGAGGACATAGTAAGTTAAAGGAGTTGAGAACTTATTTTTCGTGGATGGAAGAGTTAAACTTAGAGGGATGTGTTGCATTAGAAAGGTTGAGTTGCGAGGGCGCAAATATCTCTTCGTTAGACCTTTCTGATTGTACAGAGTTGATTTACTTACAATGTAATAGTAATGTTTTGTCAGTACTTGACTTGACTAACAACACAAAACTTGAGCAGATCTATTGTGGAAACAATAATCTAACTACTCTTGACTTAAGAGCGTCTAAAGATATAAGGGTTGTAGATGCCAATAATATTGCATCTATGGTTGCAGTCTATCTGAATGGAAATAGTGCGTCTGTAAATGTTGACTCTTGGACAACGGTTATTTGCGATGGTGAAAATCCTAATATAAACTTTAAAGACCACAAGGCAAAAAAGTATTGCATTACCAATTGGGATATAAACGGGGATTTAGAGCTGTCATTAGACGAGGCAAATACTATTACTTCATTGCCAAAATGTAAAGAAGATATAGAGTCTTTTAGGGAGTTATTCTTATTTAATTCACTCAAAAATATTGAGGATGAAGCTTTTGCAGAGTGTGTTAAATTAACAGATATTCTGCTTCCATCGTCATTAGAGCGTTTAGAAGACTTTTCATTTGCAAATACAAATATTTTTGCGATTAACATCCCTAAAAGTGTAAAATCTATTGGAAATGGAGCATTTGCAGGGTGTACTAATTTGAACCGTTTCTCAGGGTCTTATGCCTCTGTAGATGGGAAACTTTTGGTTGATGATACCAAACTGATTGCCTATGCACCAGCGGGGTTGATGACATTTGAAGTGCCACAAAACATCACTGATATTCAACCAGGAACATTCTCGGGCAATGTGTTATCAAGCTTCAAAGGTAAATATGCATCTGATAACGGATCCTCACTTATCGTAAATAGTACATTGATAGCTATTGTATCTAATATCTCAAAATACACAGTACCTCCGACTGTCCTGACAATTGCACCACATGCCTTTAAATATACAAACGCAACAGATATAGCTTTCTCGAAAAATGTAACAAATTTTAGAACTAATGCAATCGACGGAGATAATGTAACAAATCTATTCTTCAGTTCAGCGACTCCTGCAACATTGGAAAGGGGGGCATTTGTTCTCAACGATGATGCTTCGATTTATGTTCCAGCAGAGTCTAAGGAGTTATATCTTCAGGCTGTTGATTGGCAAGAGTATATCTCGTTGGTAAAGGTTGCTGATACAGGAAGTGGATCGGGCAATGAGGATTTTACTGATGAAGGAGTAGAGGAGTGGTAATAACTTTTAAAAAGTAGTAGTTATGAAACGAAATATATATAAATACGCAAAAGTCATAGTTTCGTGTTTGATATCAACGTTGTTTTCGTGTGTAGATGACATAGAGATAACATGTACGAATAGTTTTAACATAGATAGTAGTAGAGAGTTTTGGGCTACGACACCTCAAGCGGATGGCAAAACACGCACGTCAATAACAGAGGATTTATCTGTCGTTTGGGAGGAGGCTGATGAGGTGGCTATATTTGATGGTGTGGATATTGCATCAAAATATAGCATAAGTGATGGTGTCGGAACAGGTGTTGCAAAGTTAACGATATCTGCTAAAGCCGAAAATAGTGGTAATATTCTATCACGTAATATTGCAGTTTATCCATATTCTGATAGCCTAAAGTATAGATCAGAAAGTATATCTACATATCTCCCACAAAAACAATATTACAAGCAGAACAGTTTTGGCACGGGAGCCAACCTTATGGTCGCTTGCACGGAGACTATAGAGGATACTGACCTATCGTTTGTAAACGTATTAGGAGCTTTGAGAATACAGGTGTTAGGCGACAAGAAGGTGAAATATATTGTGTTAAAGAGCAATAGTGAAGATTATATAAGCGGTACGTGTAATATATTGCTTTCGTATGTGCCAACGGTTGTTATGTCGGAAGATGATGCTGAAGTCAGTAAAGAGATAAAGCTTATCTGTTCTGAGCCTGTACAGCTCTCTAAAACTGAGGCTATAGCATTTTGGTTTATGCTGCCTGCGATGACATACGAAAATGGTTTCACTGTAACAATCTATTGTGAAGATGGCTCATATATGACCAAGTCAACAAATAGGTCTATTACCATTGTACGCTCTGGTGTTAAGAGTATGACACAATTTGAATACAAAGAAACAGGTAATGATATTGACAGAGAGGCACTTATCGAGATATATAAAGCTGCAAATGGAGATCTGTGGGAGAGAAATAATAATTGGTGCAGCGATGAGCCTATCAGTACGTGGGATGGTGTATATACAAATGAGCTGGGTAGATGCACTATTCTATCATTATCGGCTAACAACCTATCTGGAAAAATCTCTCCACGCATAGGAGACTTATCAGAGTTGGAAATTCTCAGCTTAGATAATAATTGGAATTTGAAAGGAGCAACCTTCCCTTCCGAGGTGATGAATCTATCTAAGCTACATTATATATTCATGACAGACTGCAATATGGTAGGACCACTTCCTGAGAGTCTTCTTGCATCTGAACTTTTTAAGGATAATTGGAATGAGATACTTATAGGTAATAGTTTCGAACTCGAAAATTGTGAGATATATGCCCCGTTGGGGGAAAAGATCGATATGGATGGCGTGCCTTGGAACTTGACTGAGGAGTATGCTTCGCACAAGTACACAATAGTCTACCAGTGGGTTACATGGAACGGAAACGAACCGACAAATTATCTTAAAAATCTATATGAGAGGTATAAGAATCATGGATTAGGTTTTGTTGGCTCATTCATCTCTGACGAAGGTGATTACAGCTATTATGTTGAATCTATGGATATACCTTGGAGAAGTTTTAAAACCGGTTTTGAGTTGGGTCGCACTTTCCCTTCTTATGCCTTGGTTGATTGTACGGGAAAGATTGTATGGCATACTGGATTCTTGGTGAATAAGAATGTCGATAATTGTGAGACATTCCTATATAAGGAATTGGGACTTGGCGATGTTAATGAGTATTATGTCTCTGAGGACTACTCTGCAGATGGCACTGTTCGTGTTTTGCAGGAGGCCACACAGGGACATGGCATTAATGTGGTTATATTGGGAGATACATATAATGATGTTCAAGTGAAGAATGGCGATTTTGACAGAGATGTCGATTATGCATACAGTCAGTTGTTCTCTATCGAACCCTATAAGTCGTTTAAGGAGTTATTCAACGTATATGCGATAACTACGGTGTCGAAGCATGGTGAATATTTCTATGGTAAACAGTCGGCTCTTGATACCGACTTCGGAGGGGGAACCTACGTCTATGGTGATGATAATAAATGCTTTGAATACGCACTAAGTGTTTTGTCTGAGAATGATATAAATAATACATTATTTATAGTAATAATGAACTCAAGGCGATATGCTGGTACTTGCTTTATGTATTATCCTACAGATACAAAGTCTGATTATAGCGAAGGCCCATCAATAGCCTACTTCCCATTGGGTTCAAGCGAGGATGGTACAGAATCATTCTCTGCACTCCTCCACCACGAGGCGTGCGGACATGGTTTTGCTAAACTCCAAGATGAGTATGCTTATGAGAATTATGGTGCAATACCAAGCGACTATGTATCGCAGATTCAGGTACAGCAGAACGAGTGGGGCTGGTGGAAGAATGTAGACTTCACAAGCGATCCATACTCAACACGTTGGAGTCACTTTATGAACGACTCTCGCTATGCCAACGAGGGCTTAGGTGCTTATGAGGGAGCAGCGACATATTGGAGTGGCGTGTGGCGACCCACCGAGAACTCTATTATGCGCTACAACACAGGTGGCTTTAATGCTCCGAGTCGCGAGGCGATTTACTACCGCATACACAAGTTGGCGTATGGCGATAGTTGGCAGTATGACTATGAGGAGTTTGTGGAGTGGGATGCCCGCAACCGCAAGGCCGAGGCCGATATGTCGCGTGCACCTTACCGAGTACCGGCCAACTTCAAGCACACAGCACCGCCTGTAGTCGTAAATAAATCATGGAGAGATGCGAAGTAAACGACACGTTAAGTACAATATGTTGGCGGTAGTAGTTGTGCTACTATCGCCGGCACTTTTCGCCGCATGTGTTACCGACAAAAAGGTAGTGACCGAGAGTACCCAACAGCACACCACCGATAGTGTGAACGAGTTTGTTCCTACACATCCACCTATAGTAGTACCACACTCATGGCGCGAAACGACCGATAATTGATACAATTGCATCATAATGAAATCGCCCCTGCACGAGACAAACCGTGCAGGGGCGATTATGCTTTAGAGGTGTCGTGGTGGGTTACATCACTACCTTGTGTGTTGTGCCTTCTACTTGCACAAGGTATATGCCACGTGGCAATGTAATGTGGGCTATGTTGTGTGCCGGGGTGTGGTGGAGTAGTACTCCGCTCATCGAATAGATGTTTACCATGGCATCGTCGGCTGCACCGTTGATGACTATTGTGCCATTGTGGGTGTATACCTCTATGAGGCTATCCGATACAACACTCTCTACACTGCTGAAGTCCTGTATGTTGGTAAATTCGCTCCAGTACTCGGCACTCTTGTAGGTGTCGATACATCCAACGGGTACGCTGAGGGCTATGCTCTTGTCTACCTCGATAAATGATGTTTCGCATATTGTGGCCGGTATAGCATTCTCTACGCGTATGGCTGTCAGTCCGTAGCATGATGCAAAGGCATATTTATCTATGTAAGTAATGCTCTCGGGTATGGTTATCTCGGTGAGTTCATTGCATTTGGCAAAGGCATAGTCTCCGATAGCGGTTACATGGTATGTAGTGCCCTCTATGGCAATGGTCGAGGGTATCACTACCGAGCCGCTGTATTCGTTCTTCTCCTCGTAGTATGAGCTACCCTTATATGTTACCTCAACACACTTGGCATCTTCGTCAGTAATGTTGTAGCAGATGCCGTCTATCTCTATTTCGGCAGTCGTTCTTTTGCTATAGGTAATATGACGCATGCCTTGATACCACCAGCTATTGCCTATGGCGTTGCCTATACCTATGATGTAATCGGGGTCAAGGCATATTTGTGTCTCGCCCTCATTGTGTATTACTTGCAACTCAACGCTACTTTCTATGTCTATTGTCTGGGCGTCGTTTGTAGCACCAATAATGAATTGGTAATAACCCTTTTGCTCATGAAGCAATTGTCCCAAAGGCAGCTTGAGAGTTCCTGCCATGACATCGTAGTAGGCATATACAGGATTAAAGTCTTTGGCCTCAAAGTCGGCAAATAAGAATATGGGGCTTATCCACACAATGTTGGGTTGCTCCTTGTCGGCGGTGATGGTTACTTGCCATCCTTCGTTGCGATTACCGGGTATGGCGGTGTGGGCATAGGCACTATATGTGCCCTCCAATGTGCCCGACATATTCTCAACGATATTAATCTCAAACTCCTCGTCGTACGACTCGCCTGTAAGGGCATTTGTAGCCTTTATGCGCATATACTTAAATGAGTCGCTGTCGGCTATAGCCTCGCTCGATACGATTGTGTTGTCAACAACGCTATAGGGCGAAGCCATACCATCTCGGCCTAATATCTCATAGCTGAAAGTTGCAGTACGGTCGTCGCACAACACACCGATGTCGGCCAACTTGGTATTTGCCACCGAGCCAATGGCAAATGTTGTGTTACTCAATTCTATATCGTAGGGGGTAGTTTGCGTGTAATTCTTTTGTGTAAAAGTTATGTTATACAATGCCTGATACCACCATCGATTGGTGTTGATATTTCCTACACCGAAAACATAGTCCTCGGCAAATGCAATCTTCAATCCATCTTCGTCCTGAGTTATGGGTAATACAAGGTCGCCCGATGTGTTAATTTCACTATTGTCGACAGATGTACCTATAATCATTTTATTCTTGGCGTTCTCAAACACTATCTGACCCAAAGGCAAGGTAAGTGTGCTGTCGGCTTCGTTATATATGGCATATACGGGGGTAATAGACTCGGGTTGGAGTGTGCTGAATAAGCAAATCGGGCGCAACCACACTTTGTTGGGTTCGTTGCTATCGGCCGTGATGGTTACTTGCCACTCTTGGATGGGATAGTCTTCAAACATGCTTTGTGCCTGTGCATCATATATGCCCAACAGCTTGTAAGTGCTTGCTACAGTTGTACGAATAGAAAATTCTTTCTCGAATGACTCACCTGTTAAGGTGTTGGTACTCTTGATGCGCACATACTTGAATTTGTCGCTATCGTCAATTGTCTCGGTCGATGTAAGTTTGTTGTCGACTATTTGGTAGGGAGTCGATGAGCCTTCGCGACCCGATAGTTCGTAGTTGTATGTTGCATTGCTGTCGGTCGATACAGTCTCCACATAAGTTAATGCCGTACCAGCCTCGGTACCTATGGCAAACTGAGTGTCGTGAAGTAGAATTTCGAAGGGTGCTGTGGTAGGTGCGGCAACACCAAAGATAGCTCCATGGTCGTATAAGAATGATACGCCTTGGTGTGAATCGGTCATATTTTCAAGGCTGAAGTATCCGTTACCAATACCACTCCAGCCCCAGTTGCAGTGCACCATTTGGGTCGATTGGTTCCATCCGTCGATGTTCCAGCAGTGACCCATCTTTTCGCTCGCACCGCTATATATTACCGCACGTCCGTGTACAAGTTCGTTGAGTATCAGTTCGAGCCATTCATCGTCGTTAGGACATTTTGAAGTGTAATATATGGACTTTTTGCTGTATCCGAAGTGTTTGATTAAAGCTCCGGCAATCAATTCCGTATCGGCGCCCGAGCCGGTCAATCCATACTCCATGTTTACCGATACACCTATGTGGTACAAGAAGCGGGCTATTTCGTTGTAATTGCCGGTTTGTTCAAAATTGCGCATTGCTTCCCAGTCGTATGCCGGCTCGGCATCATAATCGATGCTGTTTATTCCTGTGCCGGAGCTGATGTATGAGTTGCTACCATAGGGTCTGGGAGGATAGCTTTGTACCATCATAGCTTGTGCCATACCCACAGCCACACAACCTGTTGCTGAGCTAAATCCGTCGACTGTAGGGCAGTATATGTTGAATGGCAGTGATTGGTTGAGATTGACAGTGATGAGAGGGGCTACATCGGGAGTAGTGTTGATAGAATTTTGGGTTGCAACTTTGCGTTGTCTTATTTGTTTCCATCCTTTATGTTCGGCAATGCTTGCGTCTTTGGCACGAGCCACGATAATATGAGCATTGAAATCGAGCAATTCGCTTAAGGTGGCGTGTGTGGCAAACTCACCTATTGTGTTGTAACCAATAACGGGCGATGATGATGACTGTGCTGCCACGATAGCCCATCCACCGGCTTTGTATTGTACGATATAATACGCCGCAATGCCCTCTTTTTCTACCAATTGAACATCGGCTTCGGTTGCACAATGCCACTCCTTGTCGAGCGACAAGAAGTTATCGGCGGTCTCTTTGGCAATATCAGCCGTTATAACTTCGGCCATGCTTATAAAGCTCATGACCGAGCATAGAATAGTTAAAAATAAGATGCGGACTCTTTTCATTGTTATTTGTGTTAAGAGAGAAAATTTTCGAGTTGCAAAGATAATACAATTTGCAAATATAGGACCTTAGGAAAGACGTAAAAATCGTGTAGCCCCAAGGCCAAAGTGTACGATAAAGCCCTGTACGAGAAAGTCTTAATACTTATATCGTACAGGGCCGTATGATAAGGTTTGCAAGTATGAGGCAAAGTGTCTGTTACAAGGCTATCTTGTGTGTTGTTTCCTGTACTTGCACAATGTACATGCCACGAGGCAAAGTTATATTGGCAACATTGCAAACCGTGGTGTTGCATACCAATATACCATTCATTGCGTAGATGTTTACCACAGTATCATCGGTAGCTCCGGTGATGATGATGGTGTTGTTGTTTACATATACATCTATGTTGTCATTGCCTGTTGCGGCATTTATACCGCTGATACCTTTAATATTGGTAAACTCTCTCCAATATTCGGTTGTTCGGTACACTTCGATACTCTCGGTAGGCACAATAAGTTCTATAGACTTATCTACATTTTCAAATGTCATTTCATAAATAACCGGAGGATTGACAGCCTTTACTTCTATATTATTCAGAGCAGAGCAGTATGCGAAAGCCGCATCACCTATCTCTGTAACGTGCTCCGATATGACGATAGAGGCAAGATTGCTACAATTCGTAAAGGCAAAAGCTTCTATTTTGGTTACACCGCTGCCAATGACAATGTCGGTCAGTCCGGTACAGTAGCCAAAGGCCCATGCGGCTATCGTCTCAACGTTGTCGGGTATAACGGTGTTCTTACAACCTGTAATGAGTACGTTGGTAGCCGTCTCAATAAGAGCGTTGCATCTCTCGCGCGAGTCATATACGGGATTATCTGCAGCTACGTAGATTGACTCCAATGCCGAGTCGCAATTAAAGGCATCTGTTCCTATATTTGTAATATTGGCCGGAATATATATCTCTTTCAAGCCTTGACAATTATAGAAAGCATAATCACATATTGTAGTAACACTGCTCGGGAAGTTTGCCATGGTAAAGGCGGGGCAATATCCAAATGTCCATGTCGGTATGGTAGTAACACCGTCGGAGATGATGATAGAAGTAAGGTTGTTACATTCGTAGAATACTGCATCACTCAATACCATGTTTTCTGTAAGAACGACTTCTCTCAATCCAGAGCCTCTGAATGCTTGAGCCCCGATTGTAATAGTTTCGCTCGGGAATATAAAGATAGGAAGGTCGGTGCAAGCATAGAACGCAGCTTCTTTTATTTGGGTAATACTATTGGCATGTACAACTTGAGTCAGAGCTGAACAAAATGCAAAGGATTGTTCTCCAATCACGCTGATGCTTGACGGCAAAGTAATATCGGTCATGCCTGTGCATTTGGCAAAGGCTTTATCTCCAATAGCTGTAACACTGTAGGTTGAACCATTGAGAGTAATGGTTGAGGGAATTACTATCGAGCCGGTATACTCATCGAGGTACTCATCGTAAGTATTGCCTCGGAAGGTTACTTCTGCGGTTTTAAGTTCCTCACTTGTGATGTTGTAATAGATACCATCCACCACAATTTCGGGAGCTAAACTTTGAGTATAAGTAATATTCAACAAAGCCTGATACCACCATTCGTTACCAATGGCATTACCGACACCCAGTATATAGTTGGGGTCGAAAGAAATTTTCACCTCGGTGTCGGTTTTTGTTACTTGCAGTTGAATATTGCCACTTGTGTCGATGGTAGAGCCGTCTTCAGTTGCACCTGTAATCATTATGTGGGTATCGGATTGCTCATACAATATCTGTCCCAAAGGCATGGATAACATACCGTTGTATTGATTGAATGTGGCGTATATGGGATTGATACTATTGGCATCAAGACCACCAAAAATGCACACGGGTTGTATCCACACTTTGTTGGGATTGGCAGCATCGGCGGTAATGTT